>DASSIJ010000270.1:0-2171 GCA_035692045.1 Pseudolabrys sp.
GCCGTGCTGGCCTCACCATTCAAGTCGAAGATACGGCTCGAGGCTGAGAACGCGGTGCTCCGACATCAGCTGATCGTCGTGCGGCGCAGGGTGAGGGGTCGCGTCCAGCCTACTGATAGCGACCGCTGGTTCCTCGTCCAGATGTATCGATGGTGTCCATCAATTCTGACGGTCGTTACGATTGTCCGACCTGAGACGCTGGTGCGGTGGCATCGGGCCGGCTTTCGTCGTTATTGGCGTTGGAAATCGAACGCGCGGGGAGGGCGCCCGCGAATTGAGAGCGAATTGCGCACGCTGATCCGGCAGATGAGCACGGAGAACCAGCTTTGGGGTGCGCCGCGCATCCACGGCGAACTGCTCAAGCTTGGGTTTAGCGTCGCTCAATCAACCGTCGCGAATGGGATGGACCGGCCGTGCTCCCGCCCCTAACGGCACGCAGAATCAGATGGGGCTTCCAAAGAGCACGAGGAGGACACGCTATGCCCCGCAGCGCAGAGACTGCAGTCGCACGTACCATTGGTATCGATACTGGTAAGAACACGCTGCATATGATCGGCCTGGATGAGAAAGGCGCCATCGTTCTACGCGAAAAGGTCTCTCGGACCCGGATCGCCGCACGATTTGTGAACCTGCCGCCGTGCCTCGTCGGCATCGAAGCCGGCATGGCATCTCACTACGTGGCGCGTGAGCTGGCCGGGCTCGGTCACGAGGTCAAGCAGGTGCCGCCAGCCTATTGCAAACCGTTCCGGCAAAGTCACAAGAACGACTTCCGGGATGCGCACGCGGTCGCAGAAGCTGTAGAGCGCCCTTCGACGCGCTGTGTTCCGATTAAGACCGATGGCCAACTGGATCTGCAGGCGTTACATCGCCTGCGGTCTCGCCTGATCGGCAATCGCACGGCTGCAATCAATCAGACCCGCGGCTTTCTGTTGGAGCACGGCATCCCGGTTCGGCAGGGGCATCATTTCCTGCGACAGCAGCTGCCACAGATCCTGGCGACGCGGACCGATGTGCTATCGCCCCGAATGGTCAGGATCATTGGGGACCTGATGACCGATTGGAAGTATCTCGATGAGCGCATCGAAGGGGTGACGGATGAGATCGAGGCCCTGGCGCATGCAGACGAGGGCTGCCAGCAGCTGATCACGGTTCCAGGAATTGGCCCCATCATCTCGAGTGCGATGGTGGCTGCGATCGGCAATGGCGCCGCCTTTTGCAAAGGACGTGACTTTGCTGCCTGGCTCGGTTTGGTGCCGAAGCAAAGGTCGACGGGTGATCGCACCATCCTTGGCCGCATCACCAAGCGCGGAAACCGCTATCTACGCATGCTCTTCATCCAGGGCGCCCGCGCCGTCCTTCTGCGACCGGCAAGTTGGGCAAAACACGGCTTTGGCTCGTGGCTCACCGCCGCAACGCGGCGATTGCATCGCAATGTTCTGGCAGTTGCGCTCGCCAACAAGCTGGCGCGGATCGCCTGGACCGTGTTGGCGCAGGGACGTCGCTATGAGGCTCGCGTTGAGCCGCGTGTCGAAGCGGCGGCGTAATTAAGTATAGCTGAAACCATCGAGGGAGCGCCCAGGATGGACCGCCAAGGTCAGCGGCGACAAAACCGAAAGATTCCTGCCGAGGTCTGCGAGTTGGGTTGAGGAAATGGAGAAACGGTATCACCGTCGCATCCGTGATCTTGATGTACTTACGGCCTTCCAGGGCCTTGTCGCGAATGAGATCGGATGCGCGCGGATATCCATGATGGCCAGGAAGCAAGAAACGCTCCCTGCAATGGGCCGAATACAGATGCGCGAGACCAATTATCTCCAGATCGTCACATCCGGCTTGCACCGCACGGCCGGTCCATACACAAGTACATGGTGAAACGACGTGGACCGCTCAGTCAGGGGTGGAAGACCTTTCTGCGAAACCACGCTCCGGACATTGCCGCGATGGATTTGTTCGTGGTCCCGACCATTGGCTTCAAACTGCTGTATGGCTTCGTGATTGTACGGATTAATCGCCGAGATCTCGCCTGGATCAACGTCACAACCACGGCGGAGTGGATCGCACGCCAGATCACCGAGGCGTTTCCTTGGGACGGTACTCCGGGTTACATGATCCGCGACCGGGATCGGATCTATGGTGTGGTCGTTCCGCGCCGATTGCGAGCCATGGGCATC
>DASSIJ010000271.1:0-3364 GCA_035692045.1 Pseudolabrys sp.
CTTCGGCCCGTGCCGCACGCGCCGCCGGGTCGATCTTCGCCAAAGCGTCAGAGGGCTGGGCAGCAAGGACAGCCTTCGATGACATGTCGGGTGCGGGTGCGGGTGCCGGCGTGGTGGTGAGAGTCCCGGCCGTATCTGGACGCCAGGGCTCGGGCAGACCGACGCGACTGCTGGTGACGATCGGCGAACCGCTCTCCAGCGTTGCATCCGCAACGAACAGCAATGCGGCCAGGACCAGACCGATCACCGCGAGAAAGGCGAGAGCTGGCATTGTTACGCTCCGCGCTGCGCCCACCTCAGCACTCAGGCGGCTATATTTAAACCTCGCTGTCGATTGGTCGAGTTGGACCATGGGCCAACGGCAAGTTGCAATCGCCAAGGTGAAATCGATGCCATGGTCGATTCGAAAACGGTCCGGGCCCGCGTGACGGCCTCGCAGCCGCCGGAAGAGGGCCGTACCGCCCGCATTAAATGAAATTTCATACTCCGGAGAATATGGTTAACGCCGCCGGGGAAATGCCCCGTTCCAGCAGTGAATTTCTTAATGTGCGGAATTGCAGTTGCCATCGGCTGGCCCGAAGCCGAGCTCACGGTTCAAAAGCTCGTTCAAGGCATTCTGCATCGCGGCGACATCACCGACCCGGTGATGTTGCTCCGCAAGGATACGGCGATGGGGACGCGCCGGCTGCGGATTGTCGATTCCGAACACGCAGTCCAGCCGCAGCTGTCGGCCAACCGGCGCATCGCGGTCGCCTTCAATGGCGAGATCTACAATCATGCGGATCTGCGCCGCGAGCTGGGCAATCTTGGAATCGTCTGCCGGACGCAATCCGACACCGAGGTTCTCGCCAACGCACTTCAATGCTGGGGCCTTCGCGCGCTGGAGCGCGTGATCGGCATGTACGCGTTCGTCGCGGTGGACATCGCGTCGGGTGAGTTCCTGGCTGCGCGCGATCCGTTCGGCGTCAAGCCGCTTTATGCCATCCAGTCGGGCAGCAGTTTTCTGTTCTGCTCCGAGATGCGGCCGCTCCTGAACACCGTGCCCAAAGGGGACATCCTTCTGTTGCCGCCCGGCTATGCGCTGTCGGCCACGGGTTGCGGGCGCTACCGGTCGCCGGTCTATCCGCGCGCCGATTTGCCTGTCCGTCATGATGCGCTTGCGCTCGACCGCGTGCTGTCGGAGGCGGTGCGCCTGCGGATGCCGCCGGACTTGCCGGCCGCGACACTGTTCAGCGGTGGCATCGACAGCACGCTGGTTGCTCACTATGCGCGGCAGCACCGGCCGGAGACGCCCGGCTATTTTGTCGGCGGCACGGACGCGCCGGACTATCCATTTGCGGCCGAATATGCCGAGCGCACCGGCTTCGACCTGCGACTGGTGCCGTTCGAACCCGACAGCGCCGAAACCTTCTCGCTCATCGGGCACGTCGTCGACGTGGCCGAGTCATTCGAGCCCAACCTGGTGCGCGGCGCGATCTGCTCGCTGATCGCCGCCGAGCGGATGCACCGCGACGGCTTTCGCGTGGCGTTGTGCGGGGAGGGCGCCGACGAGCTGTTCTGCGGCTATGCGCCGCTCGAACTGGCGTTTTCGCAGGGCGGCGCCGGGGACAACGGCGAAGACGCTGGCGGCCATTCTGTCCGCGACGAGTGCCTTCTGCTGATGCACCGCGTCAGCCTGCAGCGTGTCGATCGCTGCTCCATGCGGCATCAGGTGGAAGTCCGCGAGCCGTTTCTCGATCCGTCCGTCGTGAAATATGCACTGGGTCTCGATGCCGGCGCGCTGGTGGAAGACGTTGACGGTCTGCCGCGTGGCAAGGCGCCGTTGCGCGACCTCTACAATCTCTATCCCGACCAGTTGCCGCGCAGCATTCGCGACCGCACCAAGGTGCCGTTCGGGGAGGGCGCGGGCCTCGATGTGACGCCGGAAGGCTCGCCCTGGAAGCGGCGTTTCCATGACGCCATTTCGGATGCGGAGCTGCTCGACGGGCGCGTCGAGTTTGCGGAGTTCAACATCCAGTCGAAAGAGGAATTGTTTTACATCCGCAGCCTTGCGCAGACGATGGACATTTCCCGCGTGCCGCATCTGCGCGACCGCGCCTGGATTTCCTTCCCGGTCCGCCAAAATCTCGAAAAACTCAAAGCCTATGCCCACTTCAGCCTGTAACCTGGAAAAACCCCGGCCAACGCATGCCAGCTCCAACCCAAGTCTATAAAGAGACTGCAAAGATCGTCGCCAATCCCCGCGAGGTGGAAGCGAATCTCCTGTTTCAGTCCGCCTCGCGCCTGCAGGCGATCGCGGATCACTGGGACGGCAAGGCGGCCGAGCTTGGCGATGCGCTGCTCTACAACCGGCGGCTCTGGACGATTTTTGTGGCGTCGGTCACGAATGATGCAAATCCGCTTCCCGAGGACATCCGGCGGAATATCACTCATCTTGGTCTGTACGTGCTGCGGCGAACGCTTTTGATCCTGGCGGACCCTCGCCCCGCCAGCCTGGCGATCCTGATCGGAATTAACCGGAATTTAGCATCTGGCCTGCTGAGCCTGCCCGAAAGCGCGCATTAACCTCCGGATGGTACCGTTTTTGCGATGACGTCGGTCAACAACTACACCCAGCTCTTCGCCCAGAGCGCGATGCCGAACTGGCTCGCGCCCACGATCACCGCGATCAAGAACCAGGCGAACGAGGGCGGCCTTCTGGGCATGCTCGACAGCGCGGGCGGCGACGGCAGCATCGGCTCGTTCCTCAGCAAAAGCTCGGCCACGGCCGGCAGCTTTGCGGCGATTTCGCAGAACAGCGTCTCGAATGCATCGAGCCTTATCGCGCAGATCGCCTCGCAGAACATCCAGGATGCAAACGCGAAAAAGCTGCAGGACGCGCTGGCGTCCCTGTCGGCGACGCAGCAGATGGTTCAGGCGAAAAACGTCCTCGACCCCGTCATTTATTTCCAGGACGGGTCGACCATCGATACCAACAGCAACATCCTGACGATGGCGAACGGGACGCAGATCGATACGACGACCGGGCTGAAGGTTGTCGATACGTCGTCCATCATGCAACTGGCGAACGGGGCCTATCTCAACACGGCCACCAACATCCTCACCATGGCGGATGGCACCCAGATCGACACGGTGACGGGCCTGACGGTTTCCGTGACCGCCTGATTCCATCCGGCGCTCATGGATCGACTACGATACTTGCATCGTCAGCTCGAACAGAAGTCATAATTTTCGACGGATCGACATTCTGCGACTTTGCCCAATTGCTCAAATTCGGAGGCCGGTAATTCGGGTCGGCGCGCCATCTGGCAAAAACAGAAGAATCGACAGTTTCGTTGATCGTCTTAACACCTTCGCCCTCTTC
>DASSIJ010000272.1:0-11542 GCA_035692045.1 Pseudolabrys sp.
TCCATTGATGACGTTGAGCATCGACGTCTTGCCGGCGCCATTTGGCCCGATGATGGCCCGAATTTCTCCTTTACGGATATCGAATGAGACATCGCTCACCGCTTTCACGCCGCCGAACGAGAGCGACACGTTCTCCACCGACAAAAGCGCATCTCCGACCGCAACTTCGGGACCGCCGGTCGCCCTCATGCGGCTTTCCCCACGGGAGCGGGCTCGCTCTTCATGTCGCGGATTTTCACCCGGGCGCTGATCGTGCCCTTGCGGCCGTCCTCGAAGGTAACCTCAGTCGAAATGTCCGCATCCTTTGAGCCGTCATAGAGCGCCTTGATCAGGGAAGCATATCGCTCGGCGATGAACCCGCGACGCACTTTCTGAGTGCGGGTGAGCTCACCGTCATCGGCGTCAAGCTCCTTGTGCAGGATAAGAAACCGCCTGATTTGCGCACCGGCCATCACCTTGTCCTCGGCGAGTGATCGGTTCACCTCGGCAACGTGCTTCTCCAGCATGTCGTAAACGAGCGGGTGACCGGCCAGCTCCTGATAGGAGCCGTAGACGACGTTATGGCGCTCGGCCCAGCTTCCCACGGCCGTGAGATCGATGTTGAGCATCGCGCAGACAAAATCTCGCTTGTCGCCGAGCGCTACCACCTCGCGGATATTGGGATAGAACTTGAGCTTGTTCTCAATATATTTCGGCGGGAACATCGTCCCGTCATTGAGCCTGCCGACATCCTTGGTGCGGTCGATGATCTTGAGGTGGCCGGTCTTCTCATCAAAGAAACCGGCGTCGCCGGTCATTACGTAACCGTCCGGAGTCATCACTTCGGCGGTCTTGGCATCGTCCTTGAAATAGCCCGAGAACATGCCGGGTGATCTGAACTGCACCTCGCCGTTCTCGGCTATGCGAAGATCAACGTTGGGGCACGCAGGCCCGACCGTATCCGAATAAATTTCGCCATCGGGCTGTGCGGTAACGTACAGGAAGGCTTCGGTCTGCCCGTAGAGCTGTTTCAGATTCAAGCCGATCGAGCGGTAAAAACTGAATAGATCCGGCCCAACTGCTTCGCCCGCGGTGTAGGCAACACGCACACGCGAGAAGCCGAGCACGTTCTTGAGCGGTCCGTAGACGAGGAGATTGCCGATTCCATAGAGCAGCCGACCCATGAGAGGCACGGGCTGACCGTTGAGGATGCGTTCTCCGTAGCGACGCGACACGCCGATGAAATAGTGAAACAGCCCGCGCTTGATGGTGCCGGCATCTTCCATGCGGATCATGACGCGCGTGAGCAACAATTCGAGCGTGCGCGGTGGTGCGAAATAGAAGCTTGGTCCGATCTCACGCAGATCGGCCATGGCCGTGTCCGGGCTTTCGGGACAGGCGGTGCAGAAGCCAGAAACCATGCCTTGCGCGTAATTGAGGTAGTGGTCGCCGACCCAGGCGATTGGCAAATAAGCGAGCGCCACGTCGTTCTCAGTCAGCTTGTCGAAGGCAACCGTGTCGGCTGCGGCACGGATCGAACCTTCGTTGGTGAGGACGACACCCTTGGATGCGCCGGTGGTACCGGATGTGTAGAGGATGATGGACGGATCGGAACCCTTGCCAGCGGCAATTTCCTTGTCGAGCCAATCGGTCACCAGGGGATCTGCGAGCGCCTTGCGTCCTTCCGCGATGACGTCGTCCATCGGACGCAGCCGGCTGTGATCGTAGTCGCGAAGGCCCCGCCTTTCGTCATAGACCATCATTTCAAGTTTGGGGACACGCGACATCACCGACAAAATCTTGTCGATCTGCTCCTGGTCCTCGACGGCGGCAAAGCGCACATCGGCGTGCGCCAGCACATAGGCGAGTTCGTCGGCCACTGCGTCGGCATAGACCGGCACCGGAATCGCGCCCAGCACCTGGGCCGCCATCACGGACCAATAGAGTCTCGGCCGGTTGCCGCCGACGATCGCGATCGTCTCGCCGCGCTTGACACCCAGACGATGCAGGCCAGCGGCATAAGCGCGCACGATGTCGAGGACCTGGCTCCAGGTCCATGTTTGCCAGATGCCGAGATCCTTGTGCCGCATGGACGGCCGCGCCCCGTAAATGCCGGCATTACGGATCAGCAGCTTGGGAAACGTATCCGCGCTCGCGGCGGCTTTGGTCGCCACAGCCCCAGTCCTCCCGTGCGGCCGCGTCAACGGGCGCGGCTTTCAACCCCTCGTCGTCTCTTATGGACGATCTTGTTATCTCGATATGAAAACACCGCCAGAAGGCGGTCAAGTATCAGATCACACGTAAATTGGTTGTAGAGGGGCGGCCGGTTATTCCGCCGCCCGGAGAAGGGTCGGTGCTCCGGCGCGGAATTGCTCGAACAGCGCCGTTTCTTCCGCCTTTGCCGCAGCCAAATGCCGCTGTTTGACCGGCCCGAAGCCGCGAATCTTCTCCGGGATCATCGCAAGCTCGACCGCGATACGATGATTGCTCGGTGTCAGATGCCCGCATAGCTCGTCGAGCAGCTTCTCGTATTCAGTGACCAGCCGGCGTTCCGTTTGACGCTCGGCGGTATACCCAAACGGATCGAACACGGTACCGCGAAGGAACTTGAATTTCGCCATTACGGCGAAAGCCCGCAGCATCCAGGGACCGAACGACATCTTCTTCGGCTCACCGGTTTGCGGGTCGCGCCGGGCCAGCAAGGGCGGCGCCAGATGAAATTCAAAGCGCAGCCTGTCGCCATCGAATGTCGACTTCACGCGCTCGAGAAATGACGTCTCGCTGTAAAGTCGCGCAACTTCGTATTCATCCTTGTAGGCCATCAGCTTGAACAAATAACGCGCCACCGCCTCCGCCAGCCCGCATTGGCCGCGCGCTTTCTCCGCCTCCACGGTGCGTACCTTTTCCACCCAATTCCGATATCGCCTCGCGTAGGCAGCGTTCTGATAGTCGGTCAGGAATGCAGCACGACGATCAACCGTCTCGGCAAATGATTGCGAAAGCTTGGTGGAATCGTTCTGCTCCTGCGGACGCGGCTCAATCAGCGCCTCGACCGCCTTGGGATCGACCGCCGCGCGGCGTCCGTAACGAAATGCCGAAATGTTCATCGGCACCGCTTCGCCGTTCATCTCGATCGCGCGCTCGATCGCGTCCGCCGACAGCGGCAGAGCGCCGAGCTGATAGGCATAGCCGAGCATGAACATGTTGGAGCCGATAGAGTTGCCGAGCAGCGCAGTTGCAAGACGCCCGGCATCCACGAAATGGCTGCGGTCCCGGCCGGCGTGACCAACAATGGCGCGCTTGAGTCGCTCGGTCGGCAAAGAAAAATCCGCATTGCGCGTGAAGTCGCCCGGCAGGAACTCGGCCGTGTTGACGATGACGCGCGTGCTGCCGGCCTTCATTGCGCCGAGCACCTTCTTGGCCCCGACCACGACGATGTCGCCGCCCAAAACGAGGTCAGCCCCGCCGGCCGCGACGCGGATCGCATGAATGTCGTCCGGAGTATTGGCAATGCGAATGTGGCTGGAGACCGCGCCACCCTTTTGCGCCAGCCCGGCCATATCAATAATGCCGACACCTTTGCCTTCAAGATGCGCTGCCATACCCACGATGGCGCCGATCGTGACGATGCCGGTACCGCCGATGCCGGTAACAATTATACCGTAGGGATGATTCAGCAGCGGAGCGTCGGGCGTGGGTAAAGCAGGCCAGTCGCGCGGCTCCGCAACGCCCTCACCCCTCTTCAGCTTGGCACCATGCACGGTCACAAACGAGGGGCAGAAACCTTTCAAGCAGGAGTAGTCCTTGTTGCAGCTCGACTGATCAATGGTCCGCTTGCGGCCCCATTCAGTCTCCAGCGGCTGCACCGATACGCAATTCGACTTCACGCCGCAGTCGCCGCAGCCCTCGCAGACCAGATCGTTGATGACGACCCGCTTGTCGGGGTCGGGGAACGCACCCCGCTTGCGTCGACGGCGTTTTTCGGCGGCGCACGTCTGATCGTAGATGAGGATGCTCACGCCGGGTACGGTCGCGAGCTCACGCTGAATGGCGTCAAGCTCATCGCGATGATGCACGGTCAATCCACGCGGCCACTCGGTGTCTTTTGCGTATTTCCAGGGCTCATCGGTGACCACGACCACACGCTTTGCGCCCTCGGCGGCCACCTGTGCGGCGATCTGCGGCACAGTCAGACCGCCATCATTCGCCTGCCCACCTGTCATGGCGACGGCATCGTTAAAGAGGATTTTGTAGGTCATCGTCACGCCGGAAGCGATCGCGGCGCGGATTGCGAGATAGCCGGAGTGGTTATAGGTGCCGTCACCGAGATTCTGGAACACGTGCTCGCGCTTGGAAAACGGCGCCTCGCCGATCCAGTTGGCGCCCTCGCCGCCCATCTGCGTGTAACCAAGTGTCTTACGGTCCATCCACTGCGACATGTAATGACAGCCGATGCCGGCGTAGGCACGACTGCCCTCCGGCACGCGCGTGGATGTGTTGTGCGGACAGCCGGAGCAGAAATAAGGGATGCGCTGCGCGACATCAGTGGTTTCGGAAAGCGCGCGCTGCGCCGACTTCAGCCGCGCCACATTGGCAGCCAGTTCTTCGTTCGTGCCGTAGCGCAGCAGGCGCTCGCCAATACAAATTGCAATATCATTCGGGTCGAGCGCGCCCTTGACCGGGAATAGCCAGTTGCCCTGCTCGTCCTTCTTGCCGATGCAAACAGGCTGATTTGCGGTGCCGTAAAGTTCTTCACGCACCTGCACTTCGATGAGGGAACGCTTTTCCTCAACAACGATGATGAGATCGAGTCCCTGTGCGAAGTCGGCGAGTTCCTGCCGGCCGATCGGCCAGACGCAGGCAATCTTGAAGAGCCGCAAGCCGAGGTCGTTGCATTTGATCTCATCGATGCCGAGTTCGTCGAAGGCCTGACGCACGTCGAGATAGGCTTTGCCGGTGGTGATGATGCCGATCTTGGGCGTCCGTCCGCCCGACGTGATGATCTGGTTGAGCTTGTTGGCGCGCACGAAGGCCAGCATGGCGTCGCGCTTGAAGTCGTGCAGGCGCGCTTCCTGGCCGAGGAAAGTATCGGTCAGCCGGATGTTCAGGCCGCCCGGCGGCATCGTGAAATCGGTTGGCGTGACGATCTGTACGCGCTCGAGCGAGCCATCGACGATGCCGGTGGATTCGACGGTCTCGTGCATGCATTTGAGCGCGGCCCATGCGCCGGTGAACCGTGACATCGCCCATCCATATTGCGCGTAATCGATGATCTCCTGCACCCCGGCGGGATTGAGGATTGGGATCATCACGTCGACAAAATGGAATTCGGACTGATGCGCGGTCGTCGAGGATTCTGCGGTGTGGTCATCGCCCATCAACGCGAGCACACCGCCGTGCTTCGAGGTCCCGGACAAATTGGCGTGGCGAAACACGTCGCCGGAGCGGTCGACCCCCGGGCCTTTGCCGTACCACATGCCAAAGACACCATCGAAATTGCCCTCACCCCGCAGTTCAGCCTGCTGACTGCCCCACAGAGCGGTAGCAGCGAGGTCTTCGTTCAACCCGGCCTGGAACTTGATGTCGGCAGCGGCGAGCTGGCGGGCAGCTCGCATAAACTGCTGGTCGAGACCACCAAGCGGCGATCCGCGATAGCCGGTGACATAACCAGCAGTATTCAGGCCTGCGTGCCGGTCGCGCTCTTTCTGCATGAGGCACGCCCGGATCAGTGCCTGGTAGCCGGTCACAAAGACACGGTCTTTCCCGAGGTCGAATTTGTCTTCGAGGCTGACCGGTCGAAGTGGCATGGATGGCCTTGTCAACGCGGCGCAGACAGCACCGGGATCCCACTCATATAGGCTTGCCTTTTGCGACGCAAAGCGGCGAAGCCCGCGTAGGCTATACCGGTGGGGCTTTGGGTCAATTTCGTTAATCCCGCATGTTCTAGAAGGAAATTTCCGCCCACGCCCTTCCCGCGCATTTTGGCGCAATGCAAAAGGCAGGGCAGACCCTCGCGGCCAAGGGTGGTCAAATGCTGTGCAGCCTGTAAAAGGATGCCCGCCGGACTCTCCTGATGCTGCAATCATCATCCTCTGTCGAAACCAAAGCCTCCTGGGCCGTGGCCACCGCCGCGCTCGTCACGATGCTGATGGCTTTCGGCGCCGCGTGGATCACCGCAGTCGCGCTCAAGGATATCGCCGCCGAGGTTGACGGGGTGCGTTCGATTCCCGCTCTGGCCAGTGCGCTCGCCTGGCTCGGTTCGGGACTCGGCGGCATCCTGATGGGTCGGATTGCGGACAAGGTCGGCACACGGTGGACCGTGATCTTTGGCGCACTGATGATCGGGCTCGGTCTCACGATCTCGACATTCGGCCCGCGCTGGCCGCTATGGATCGGGCATGGCTTGTTCATCGGCCTGATCGGGCTCGGGGGCATCAACGCGCCGATGTACATTTACGTCAGTCGCTGGTTCGACCGGCGGCGTGGTTCGGCCCTGGCGCTGATTTCGAGCGGCAGTTACCTGGCCGGCGCGATGTGGCCGCCGCTGTTTGAGCGCGTCATCGCAGGTTTCGGCTGGCGCCAGACGATGCTTTGGTACGCCATCGCTGAAATCGTCGTGATCATTCCGCTGGCGGCGATTTATTTTCGTGCTCCACCTGAGGTCATTCATCCCGCGGCGGCGACCACAGGTGACGGAAAATCGGCGCGCGTCCTTGGATGGCCGCCCAATCTTGTGTTCGGCATGATGTGTGCTGCCGCTGTGCTGTGCTGCATTCCGATGGCGATGCCGCAGGGTCATCTGGTTGCCTTCTGCAGCGATCTGGGTATCAGCCGGTCGATTGGTGCGCTGATGCTCTCCGTGCTGCTCGGCACCGCTTTTCTCAGCCGGCAAATTTGGGGCGCAATTTCTGACCGAATCGGTGGACTCGCGACCGTACTGATCGGTTCGGCGTGGCAGGCGGCGGCGATGACGGCGTTCCTGTTCACGGTGAACGAGGCGGGCCTATTCACCATTGCCGCTGCCTTCGGTCTCGGCTTCTCCGGTATCATCCCCGCCTACGTGCTGGCGCTGCGCGAATTGTTTCCCGCTTCGGAAGCGTCCTGGCGAATACCGACATTGCTGTTGTTCAGTGGCTGCGGAATGGCGCTCGGCGGCTGGGTCGCGGGGCTGCTCTACGACCACTTCGGCTACTACGCGCCGGCGTTCGCTGCCGGCATCGGCGCCAACATTTTTAACCTGCTGCTGATCGGCATTCTGGTCGGACGAGGGCGCGCGCGCGCAGCATTCGCAGCCGCGTGACGCCTCAGCCTCTGGCCGTTAAGATACGATAAAACGCCAACACGATTGGCGAATAATCCGGGAGGACGTCCATGCTGCGCGGCATCGCTTTCGTGCTTCTGAGCTCTCTTTCGTTCATGGCCGGCGCCCACGCGCAAAACGCTGCACCGGAAAAACCGGTGGTCAAGCTCGGCATCGGCAGCAGGATTCAAATTCCCTATCTCGCCGTGAATATCGCCGAGCATAAGGGCTACTTCAAAGAACAAGGCCTGACGGTCGAGTTCAACGATTTCGGCGGTGGCGGCTCGGATTCTCTCAAGGCGCTGGTGTCGGGCAGCGTCGATTTCATCGCCGGCGCCTATGAACACACCCTCTACCTGCAGGCACGCGGCCAGACCATCACGTCCGTCGCCTTGCAGAACAATTCGTTCGGCGTTGTCATTGCACTCTCAAAGGAAAAAGCAGCGGCCTACAAGTCGCCGAAGGACCTGGTCGGGCTGACGATTGGTGTTACGGCGCCAGGGTCCTCGAGTGCGCTGGCGCTTACTCTGCTGTTGTCGAAGGACAACCTCACAACAGACCAGGTCTCGATCGTCGGCGTCGGCGCGGGCAATTCGGCCCTAGCGATGATGAAATCCGGCAGGCTCGACGGCGAATCCAATTTCGATCCCGTGATCACGCGGCTGGTGCTCGACGGCGACCTGGTCCCGGTGGTCGACACCCGCACAAAGGCCGGTCTCGACTACCTCTATGGCGGGCCGTTCGCGGGATCGGCGATTTCAACCACCCCCGATTTCATCAAGAGCAACCCGAAGACGGTGCAGGCCTTCGTCAACGGCATGGTGAAAGCATTGCACTGGTTGCAAAAAGCCTCCGTCGAGGACATCGCCGATGCGCTGCCGCCGGAGTTCTACGCCGGCGACAAGGAATTCTACAAAAAGGCGGTGCAGGCCAACCGCGAGATGCTTTCGAAGGACGGGGTCGTAACACCGACGCTTTCGGGCAATACCTATCGCATCATCTCTTCCTTCAACGAAAGCGTGAAGAACGCCAGGATCGACATGGCGAAGACCTACGACGCTTCTTTCGCCGAGAATGCCAACAAGGCTCTGCATTGACGGATCCACAATGAAAAAACCGAAGAAGAAACCCAGCGGCTTTTCCTGGCCGAATGATGCCCGCGTCGCGGTCGTGATGACCTGTCTGTGGGAGAATTGGTCGGACGGAAAGGGCCCACCTTTTTCCGTGCAGACGACTGCGCTCAGGCCCGGCACGCATGACCGCGCGGCGATGACCTGGGGCACCTATGGCGGGCGCGCAGGAGTCTGGCGGCTGATCAAAATCCTCGACGACAACAAGGTGCCAGGAACCTTCGTCGCCAATGCGCGGGCGCTGGAACTTGCCCCGGCAGCAGCGAAACAGGCCATCAAATCCGGCCACGAGATCGCCGCGCACTCCTACACACAGGATGCCCTGCTTGCTTATCTCGATCCGAAGGAAGAAAAAGCGCTGATCAACCGCTGCGTCGACATCCACCGGAAAATCACCGGCAGCCGCCCGAAAGGCTGGTTATCGCCGGTCGTGTCGCCAACCGCGCTCACCGAAAGCTATATCGCTGAAGCCGGTTTCCTCTGGTACGGCGATTACAACAACCTCGACCTGCCCTGCCGCGTGAAGACCAGGAAGGGTACCATTGTCGCTCTGCCGCACACTGATTTTGCCGATCATCGCGCCTTGCGCCTCAACACGCGTGACTGGTTCGAGGTCTACAAGGACACTTTTGACTATCTCTACGCCAACGAGCCGACGTCCTACCTGAACATTACCGTACACTGCCATTTTGGCGGGCGGCCGCTAATGGCGGCGCAGGTCGACGCCATCCTCAAATACATCAAGCGCTTTCCCGATGTCTGGGTCGTGCGCCACGACGAGTTGGCGCAATGGATCATGGACAATGGCGTCGACGAGTGGACCAACCAGAAGCGGTTCTTCGGATAGCCGTCAGGCACGCGACGGGCTGACCAGCCAGACGCCGCCCAGAATAGCGAACGCGACCGCGGCCGGCCCGAGAGCCGCCCAGCTTCCCCCGGCCGCCAGCGCCGTCGTCGCCGCCCAGGCGATCGAGGAAAACGCCTCGGCGAATGTGGCAAGGCGCGAGGACGTCTGCCTCCGGCGGAACTGGCTGCGGCGCGCCTGCACGCGAAAGCAGAGCTGGATCACCGTCGCTGCTGCGGCCGCGGCCAGTATGCCGAGACCGCAGACAATTCCGGCGGATACGGCATCAAGCATCAACACGGCCACGATTGGCGTGAAGATCAGCGCGATCATGCCGATGACGGCCTCGATCTTGGCCCATAGGACGCGGCGAGCGGTGATCGGCGCCGTGGCGACGAGTTCCGGCGCGTCCTCGCCCGAAATCGACAACCAGGCGAGCCCGCCAGCGAGCTGCCCGGCGGCCATCACCACCACCGGGATCAGGACCACAAATGAACCGTGGCCATCGCGAAACGTGACCCACAGCAGCAGCGCGGGCGGAAGCAGATAGAGGATCTGCATCAGCGTCTGCGAGATGAGCCAGGCATCGCGCAGCAGCAGTGTCCATTCCTTCTGCCGCAACGCGCGGCTCGGCGAGCGGCGGCGAAAGCCGAGCGACCAACGGGTTTGGCGCACGGTCGCGCTGGAGACGCCAGCAGCCGCAACGGCATGCTCCCCGAACCGCCGGCAGAACAGCGCGATCGACACGCAAAGTATGCCGACACCAAATGCCACGACGCCGGCCAGTGCGACGAAGTCACCCAGCACCGCGCGCGCCGGCCACCAGAAGGCGCTGGCGGTGTTCGGCGCATGCATCAGCATCCAGTTCGATTGCAGGGCGGCAAAGCGGGAAATACTGCCGGCGGAAAAGATCGCCGCGATCTGCAGGCCGATAACGAACGCCGCGCCGATGATCGCCGCCACGACCTGCGCGATCAGACGCGTACGCTTGGCTCCGACGACCCGGAACAAACCAATCGTCAGCGCCAGCGCTGCCGCAGTCGCCACCGCGCCCATGGCGGCAACGACCCCGTAGGCCGCGAGCCAGCGGCCGCCGCCCAGCACGGCCAACACATTGACGAAGGGTGCCGCCAGCAGCACGGCAATCACGACCGCGGCCGCCGCAATGCGCCCCATACGCACGGCAAACACTTTGCGCGCAGAGGCCGGTGAAGTGAGGATGAGATCAAGATCGGAGCGGGAATAGAATGCGCGGGTCACGGACTCCATGGCCTGCGACAGCAGCAGCGACCAGGAAAGCACCAGCGTGCCGGTAATACCGACCAACGCTGCCGTGTCGAAGGAAAGCGTGGCGTCAGCGTAGTTGGCGACCGTCCAGTAGGCGAACACATGCATGAAGGCCGCAAAGGCGATCAGTCCGATGATCGCGTTGCGCGCGCGGGTGCGTCCCCCCGCAGTCACCAGTGAAACCCAATCGCGCCAGCCGAGGCGGAATTCGTGGCGCGCCAGCCAGGTCAGGGAAGCCGCTTCACTCACGCGGCTGCCACTTGTTCGGCGACCAGCGCGAGGAACGTATCCTCAAGGCTTGTGGCGGTCTTGCCGGTCTGCCGGCGCAGATCCTCCAGCGTGCCCTCGGCGATCAGGCGTCCGCCTGCGATCACGCCGATGCGGTCGGCCATGCGCTCGGCCACCTCGAGGATGTGTGTGGTCATGATGACGGTGCCGCCGGCACGGACACGCTCGCGCAGCACGTTCTTGACCTGGCGGGCCGTGCCCGCATCGAGACCGGTCAACGGCTCGTCAAGAATGATGAGTTTCGGGTCGTGCACCAGCGCGCCCGCCAGCGCCACCTTCTGCCGCATGCCCTTGGAAAATCCTTCGCAGCGCTCGTGCGCGTGCGGCTCGAGCCCGAGCCAGCCGATCAACTCGCGCGCCCGCGCCTCTGCGGCGGCCGGCTCGATGCGCCAAAGGCCGGCGACGAATTCGAGATATTCGTAAGGCGTGAGCTTTTCGTAGATCATCGGCTCGTCCGACAACCAGGCGGTCATTTGCTTGGCGGCGACGGAATCGGCGAGCGCGTCGATGCCCCCTATGCAGATCGAGCCCGTATCCGGCCGCAGCAAACCCACGACCATGCGCAAGGTCGTGGTCTTGCCGGCGCCGTTCGGACCGACAAGGGCATAGAACTCTCCGCCATAGACGGTGAGATCGAGCGCGTCGACCGCCGGACGGTCAAAGCGTTTGCTGACGCCGCGAAGCGCAAGTGCGATGGGACGATTCTGTTTCATT
>DASSIJ010000273.1:0-12090 GCA_035692045.1 Pseudolabrys sp.
AAGGTCATCGGGGCCATCACCGGCGCCGCCAAGACCGGTCAGATCGGCGACGGAAAAATCTTCGTCTTCAATCTGGAAAACGCCGTGCGCATCCGCACCGGCGAGACCGATGCCGCGGCGCTCTAGTAACCCGCACCGCAAACAATACGGACAGGAGTAAAAACCATGACGTTGAAGAAATCCTCCCGTGCGGGGCTCTTGGCTCTCGCCTTCGGGATTTTGCTCGGCCTCTTCCTGAGCGTGGCAACCTATGACGCCAGTTACGCGCAGGCACAGGCTCCCGCGGCTCCTGCGGCTGCTGCCGCACCGCCGGCACCCGCGGCTCCGCCGCCGGCGTGCGCCAACGATCCCGACCCCAAGAAAGCCGTGCTCGAGAAGTGCACGCCCAATTCGGGCGACACGGCCTGGATGCTAACGTCGGTCGCGTTGGTGCTGATGATGACCATTCCGGGCCTTGGCCTGTTCTATGGCGGAATGGTGCGCAAGAAGAACGTGGGCGACACGGTAATGACGAGCTTTGCGGTCACCTGTCTCGTCACGATCGTTTATGCGGTGATCACCTACAGCCTCGCTTTCACGCCAGGCTCGGGATTCATCGGCGGGACAAGTCGTGCATTCCTGCAAGGTATTCTAAGCGATATCTCGACGGGCATTGGAACGCCGAACGGCTTGGCCGTGACCATTCCTGAATCCGTCTATCTCTGCTTCCAGATGACTTTCGCCATCATCACGCCGGCACTTATCGCCGGCGCCTTCGCGGAACGAATGAAGTTCTCGGCCATGCTGTGGTTCATCGGCCTTTGGGCAATCCTGGTCTATGCGCCGATCGCGCATTGGGTCTGGGGCTCAGACGGCTTCATGTCCAACGGCAATTCCGACGCCGCATTCAAGGTGCTCGATTTCGCCGGCGGAACTGTGGTGCATATCAATGCGGGCGTCGCCGGCCTGATGTGCGCAATCTGTCTCGGCAAGCGCAAGGACATGGGTCCGCCCCATAATATGGTGCTCACCTTCATCGGAGCATCGCTGCTGTGGGTTGGCTGGTTCGGCTTCAATGCCGGCTCCGCCGTCACTGCGGGCATGCAGGCAGGCATGGCGATGACCGTGACGCAAATCGCGACTGCGGTTGCCGCATTCACCTGGATGATCGTTGAGTGGATGATCCGTGGCAAACCCACCGTGATCGGTATCTGTTCAGGTGCGGTCGCCGGACTGGTTGCCATTACACCGGCATCGGGCTTCGTCGGCCCGGTGGGCTCGATGGCCATCGGCGTAGCGGCTGGCGTGTTCTGCTATTGGGGCGTTTCCGGTCTCAAGCGCATGCTTGGTGTTGACGACGCGTTGGATTGCTTTGGCGTCCACGCTGTCGGCGGAATCGTCGGCGCGCTACTTACCGGCGTGTTCGCCATCGAGCAGTACGGCGGCACCGCTGGCCTGATCGAAGGCAACGCGGCGCAGATGATGAACCAGGTCAAGGGCATCGTCATCGTGATTGCCTACGACGCCATTGTCTCGTTGATCCTCCTCAAGATCATCGACGCGATCATCGGCCTGCGTGTCTCCGACGAGGTGGAGCGCGAAGGCCTCGATCTCGCGCTGCATGGCGAGACCGTGCAGTAACGGAGTCGCGTTGCCCTAGCGGTAGGGGCGGAAACCCGGCACTGTCCCTTCCGTTGAGGCCTCGGTTCGCAAGGACCGGGGCCTCTCTCTTTTCTCACGGTTTTTCAGTCGCTTACGGGCAGGCTCCGTGAATTTCCGATGGTTAATCGGGTCTTAACCTCGCCCTCTTTATTGTGTGGAAACCCCTGTGCCGCGGGCCAAGCCCGCCGTGTCAACGCATGCCCATGACGACCGCCCAGCGCGAGCCTGCCTCTTCTACTGCTCCGGCAGTCGACTCCCGGTCGCCTTTCGTGCGGTTGACCGAACTGATTGCCGGCATCGAACCGGGCAAGCCTCCCATCAATCTGTCGGTCGGCGAGCCACAGCATCAAGTGCCGGCTTTCGTCGGGCCAACGCTGGCCGCGCATGTTGCGGATTTTGGCCGTTACCCCGCCAACAAGGGAATCGAGCCGTTTCGCCGCGCCGTCGCCGAGTGGCTTGGTCGCCGCTACAAACTGAAACGGCCGATCGATCCGGAGCACGAAGTGCTCGTGCTTAGCGGCACGCGCGAAGGTTTGTTTCTTGCTGCCATCGCCGCCCGGCGCTGGGTCGCCCCCCGCGCCGGCAAGCCGGTGATGCTGATCCCCAATCCGTTTTATGCAGCCTACGCTGCCGGCGCGCTCGCAGCCGACTGCGAACCCGTTTATCTGCCCGCGACGCGCAAAAGCCGATTCCTTCCCGATCTCGACGTTCTCGATGACGCGCTGCTCGCCCGCACCGTCGCTTGCTTCATCGCCTCGCCTTCGAATCCGCAGGGTGCAGTCGCGGATCGCGCCTATCTGGACAAGCTTGCGGCGCTGGCACGCCGCTTCGGTTTCCTTGTGTTCGCCGACGAATGCTATTGCGAGATCTACAGCGAGCATGCGCCTCCCGGCATGCTGGAAGCATCCGGACCCGATTTCGCCAACGTCGTGGTATTCCACTCACTTTCCAAACGTTCGAACCTCCCGGGTCTGCGCGTGGGATTTGCTGCAGGCGACCGGCGCTTCCTCAGGTCATATCTTGAATTGCGCAATGTGGCCGCGCCGCAGGTGCCGACGCCGGCGCAATACGTCGCGATTGCCGCTTACGGTGATGAGGCGCATGTGCAGGAGAATCGCACGCTTTACTCCGCCAAGTTCGATCTCGCCGATCAAATCATCGGGGACCGCTATGGATATGAGCGCCCGAACGGCGGATTCTTTCTTTGGCTGGACGTTTCGAAGCAGGGCGGCAGTGAGGCCGTAACCAAACGACTGTGGGCCGAAGCTGGCGTGCGCGTGGTGCCTGGGCGGTACCTCGCGCGCAACCAGACCGATGGCAGCAATCCCGGCGCGGACTACATCCGCGTCGCCATGGTGCAGGACAAGGCGGCCACGGCGGAAGCACTGCATCGCCTTGTCGCCGTGCTCGGTTAGCGCATGAACCCGAAAAGTAGAACCCGGTTTTCGGAAAAGATCATGCGCAAACGAAAAAAGGCTTAGCGCATGCGAGCGACAGATCGCAGCCTCGACATTATCTCGTTCGTCTCGGAGCACTTTCGCGACATCATCAGGCGGAGGCTCAGCGAACTTGCCGGCCTCGCGCTGATCGCGCTTGCGCTGCTCGGCGCACTCGCTCTTGCGACCTGGTCGGTGCAGGACCCTTCACTCAGCCACGCCACTCAAAAACCGATACACAATCTGCTCGGCTTTCCCGGAGCTGTTTTCTCCGATCTGGCAATGCAGCTGCTCGGGCTCGCCGCCATCCTGCTCCTGGTGCCCGAAGTCCTGCTCGGGTGGCGGTTGATCTCGCACAGGCCGGTCGGCGAAAAATGGCGCGGCATGCTGTGGATCGTTGCGACGTTCCTTGGCGCTGCCTTTGCTTCCACATTGCCGCGCATTGGCTCATGGCCCCTCCCGACCGGTCTCGGCGGCGTTGCAGGGGACGCATTCCTTAGAATGCCTGCGATGATCGTCGGGGGGCATATCGCAGGCCTCGGGCGGCTGATTTTGTGCATCGCGTTCGGTCTGGCCACCGTGGTGACCCTGGCGATGGCAGCCAAGGCGCCGCGTCGCGCCAGAAAATCGGTCGCGCGTGAGATTGATGAAGACGATGAATTCGACGAAGACGAGAGTGACGATGATCGGGGTTCAGCCTGGCTCGGCATGATCGTGCACGCGCTCCTGAGCTGGAAAGCCCGGATCGGCCGCATGATCCGCGGCGAGGCACGCACGCGCATGCCGATGGCCCCGGCGCGAGGTCCGCGCCTGGAGCCGCGCTTCGACGGTGACGGACGCGCAATCGGCGAATATGAAGATGACCTTGAGGAGGACGAGGAGGACGCAGCGCCGCGCCGGCGCGCCGCGTCACGATCGCCGGCACGTCGCTCCGGAAGTGGCTACACGCTGCCCTCTCTCAATCTCCTGGCCGCGCCGCGCGCCAGCGAGCGCACGACTCTGTCGCGCGACATCATCGATGGCAATGCCGTGGCATTGGAAAGCGTGTTGCAGGACTTCGGGGTGCGCGGGGAAATCATAAACGCGCGTCCTGGTCCGGGGGTCACGCTCTACGAGCTTGAACCGGCTCCCGGCATCAAATCCTCTCGCGTGATCGGGCTTGCTGACGACATCGCCCGTTCCATGAGCGCAGTCTCGGCGCGCGTCGCGGTCGTATCGGGCCGCAATGCGATCGGCATAGAGTTGCCCAACCCGACGCGCGAAAAAGTCTACTTGCGCGAATTGCTCACCGGCCTGGACTACAACGAGAGCGCAGCCAAATTGCCGCTTTGTCTTGGCAAGACGATCGGCGGTGAATCCGTGATCGTCGACCTGTCGCGCATGCCGCATTTGTTGATCGCGGGCACCACCGGCTCCGGCAAGTCGGTCGCAATCAACACGATGATCCTGTCGCTGGTGTATCGCTTACGGCCGGACCAGTGCCGGTTGATCATGGTCGATCCCAAGATGCTCGAGCTTTCCGTCTACGACGGCATCCCGCATCTGCTCACGCCGGTCGTCACCGATCCAAAGAAAGCGGTGGTCGCGCTCAAATGGGCTGTGCGCGAAATGGAAGGCCGCTACAAGAAGATGTCAAAGCTCGGTGTGCGCAATATCGAGGGCTACAACGCACGTGTCGCTGAAGCGAAGGCAAAAGGTGAGGCGCTCACCCGCACGGTTCACACCGGTTACGACAAGGAATCGGGTCAGGCGATCTACGAAAAGGAAGACCTTGAACTCGAACCGTTGCCTTTCCTCGTCGTGATCGTTGACGAGATGGCCGACCTGATGATGGTCGCCGGCAAGGATATTGAAGGCGCCATCCAGCGGCTGGCGCAAATGGCCCGCGCTGCCGGCATTCACGTTATCCTGGCCACACAACGTCCGTCAGTGGACGTAATCACCGGCACGATCAAGGCGAACTTCCCGACCCGTATCTCGTTCCAGGTCACCTCCAAGATCGACAGTCGGACCATCCTCGGCGAGCAGGGCGCCGAACAGCTGCTCGGTCAAGGCGACATGCTTTACATGGCGGGTGGCGGTCGTATCAGCCGCGTGCATGGCCCCTTCGTGTCGGACGAGGAGGTTGAGAAGGTGGTGCGGCACCTGAAGTCACAAGGCACACCTGAATATCTTGAAGAAGTGACGGCCGGTGGCGACGAGGAAGGCGAAGACGGTGCCGTGTTCGACTCGACGGGTATGGGGTTGGCCGAGGGCGGCGACCTTTACCAGCAGGCAGTCGCCATCGTGAAACGCGACCGCAAGGCGTCAACCTCCTACATCCAGCGCCGGCTGCAGATTGGCTACAATCGCGCAGCCACCATCATGGAGCGCATGGAAGAGGAAGGCATCGTCGCCCAGCCGAATCATGCGGGCAAGCGCGAGATCCTGATCCCCGAAAATCCCGCCGACGATCGCTATTGAGAATCGCTTGGTTCGCCATTAAGCCGGTTTCGGCTTCAAGCGTGCGTGCGTCGCGAAATCGCCACAGCCGGCCCCTATACGACTATCGAGATACCACGGGGGCTGAGGCGGAGAACGTAATGGCGGCATATCCACAGAGGCGAACCTGCCACCAACTGGCCTTTGCCGCGCTGTTTGTCGGCCTCGCCGTTCCGGCAGCGGCCCAGGTTCCCCTCCCGTCCGCACGCCCGACCACAACGCAAACTCAGCCGAACGCCACGGGGTCGGTCATCACTCCGGCGGCCAAACCTGTGATTCCGCCCCAGGCACAGGTGACTCAATCGCCCAGCCCCGTCACTAATCCTTTCGCCGCCTTGCTCGGCAAGCCCAGCTCCTCAACAGGCACGCTGAGCGCTGAGCAGCGCGCGATCGTCGATCGGGTGAACGGCTATCTCGCCAGCGTGCAGGCGCTGACCGGGAAGTTCATTCAGGTCGGTCCGGACGGCAGCCGCACACAGGGCGATTTTTCTATCTCGAAGCCTGGCCGCGTGCGCTTCGAATATGATGATCCGAGTCCCATAGAACTGATCGCAGACGGATCGTCGGTGGTGGTGCGCGACCGGCGCCTCGCGACCCAGGACGTCTATCCGTTGTCGCAAACGCCGTTGCGCTTTCTGCTCGCCGACCGCGTCGATTTGGCCAAGGATACGCACTTGATCGCGGTTTATGCCGACGATGTCTTCGTCACCGTTGTTGCCGAGGAAAAAAACGGAATTGTCGGCACCAGCCGGCTGATGATCATGTTCAGCGCCAAAGATATGCAGCTCAAGCAATGGACGGTGACTGATCCGCAGGGCTATGACACTACCGTTGCCGTGTACAACCTCGACTCCAGCAAGCGCCCGGATCCCGCGTTGTTCAAGATCGACTACACGCGCTATCGCAACTGAAGACCACAACTTCGATCCTCGCAAATGCCCCGCCATAGGCGTCCGAAGGACGGCGTGCTTTCGCACACCTATGCGCCGGGCATTCGCGTTTCAGAGCGTCCCTTTCGAATTAAGACGTGGATGGCCGGGACAAGCCCGGACCTGACGATGGCAAATCAATGCATTGCATCATAGATTGCGGCCATGTCTCTCTCGGTCACCACCTGGAACATCAATTCGGTTCGCCTGCGTATCGATCTGGTCGCGAGGTTTTTGAAGAGCACGCGGCCGGACGTGCTGTGCCTGCAGGAAACCAAATGCCCCGACGACGCTTTTCCGATGAAACGCTTCAAGCGACTCGGCTATGAGCATGCCGCACTCAACGGCCAGAAGGGCTATCATGGTGTCGCCGTGCTCTCGCGCGTGCCGTTCGAACATGTCGATATCCAAAGCTTTTGCGGCAAGTCCGATTGCCGGCATATCTCGGTTGTGTTGGGCGAACGCGCAAACCTGCAGGATCAAATCATCTTGCATAACTTCTATGTCCCCGCCGGCGGTGACGAACCGGATCCGCAAATCAATCCGAAATTCGGGCACAAACTCGCCTTTCTCGATGAAATGCGCGAGCACGCCGGCTTGCGGCCGGACAGATCACAACGCGCTATCCTCGTCGGTGATCTCAACGTTGCGCCGCTCGAGCATGATGTCTGGAGCCACAGACAGATGATCAAGGTGGTCTCTCACACTCCGGTCGAGTGCGAGAAACTTATTGCTGCTCAAAGGTCGGGTGGCTGGGTCGATTGCATGCGCGTCCATACGCCGGAGCCGGAAAAGCTTTATACTTGGTGGAGCTACCGCGCGATGGACAATTGGCGCAATGCCGACCGCGGTCGCAGGCTGGATCATGTCTGGACTTCGGACGCGCTTGCGGACCGCGTCTCGGCAATCAGGATTGCCAAGGATTATCGCGGAGCCAAACGTCCCTCCGACCATGTACCGGTGACAGCCACAATCGAACTCTGATCCGCTCGGCTGCCTGCGCTCAGCGCTTTTTGTCTGGCTCCAGAGCGCCCTTTACGTCCGCAAGTTCCTTCGACCAGGCTTGCAAGCGCTCTGTCATACTTTCGCGCAACGTCTCTGCCGCGCCGGGATAGCCTTCGAGCATCTTGCGGAACAGATTGCGCGGTATGCGCACGACGACCGTCGGTTCTTTCGCGATCGCCGTTGCCTGGCAAACTGTGTTGGTCAACAACGCCAACTCGCCAACCAGCGTGCCAGGACCCACGGTGATTTCATTGCCTTCCGGCAAAGTCCCGGGCTCCAGCAGAAGCGAGCCTTCCTGAATGACATAGCCACCGTCGGCAAGTTCGCCGGCATAGAATAGCACCGCACCACTTTGAAGATGCCGTGTTTCGGCGCCGATCGCCAGAATCCGCAGGGCCTGCTTGCCGAGCGCCGCCAGATACGGGATCCGCTCGAAGAAGGCGATATCGTCGTCGAGACCCATGGTTATCGCCAGTCGTGTCTATGCGGACACATTACATTTCACCGACTGTCTCCGCTGAAGCGGGGACCCGGAATTGCATCCCGTTTGAGCATTGGATTTCCGCTTGGCTGGAAATGAGCCGAACGTGAGGTCTGCAATGATTTCACGGCACCAGCTTATACCCGCCGGCTTCCGTCACCAAAATCGCGGGCGCGGTGGCGTCCTTTTCAACTTTTTGCCTCAGGCGATAAATATGCGTTTCCAGCGTATGGGTGGTTACGCCGGAATTGTAACCCCATACTTCCTGCAACAAGGTCTCGCGCGAAACCGGCTTTTGCCCGGCACGATAGAGATAACGCAGGATCGCTGTTTCCTTTTCGGTCAAGCGAACCTTGCTCCCCTTCGGGCTGAGCAACAGCTTCGAGCTTGGTCTGAACGTGTAGGGCCCGATGGCGAATACGGCGTCTTCGCTCGCTTCGTGCTGCCTGAGTTGCGCGCGAATTCGTGCGAGCAGCACCGCGAAGCGAAATGGCTTTGTGATGTAGTCGTTTGCTCCGGATTCGAGTCCGAGAATCGTATCGGAATCGGTGTCATGGCCCGTCAACATGATGATGGGTGCCTTGAAGCCGTTCTTGCGCAGGATGCGGACCGCCTCGCGTCCATCGACATCCGGCAGGCCGACATCCATGATCACCAGGTCCACTTGTCCGTTCTTGGCCGCCTGAACGCCCTTCGTGCCGCTGTCGGCTGACACAGCATCGAATTCCTCATGCAGCGCCAGTTGCTCGACCAGCGCCTCGCGCAATTCGGCGTCGTCATCGACAATCAGGATTGTGCGTTTATTGGCCATCGTCCAAAGGCCCCTTCAAAGGACGCCAGCGCGCCCCCTGCGACAGTCGCGAAATAGAACATTCAGAGCTAAAAGAGCAAGCGGGAACTGATATTTAGGGCCGAACAGGGCAAGATTACATCGATGCAGAAACGATCCTTGTCCCGCATTACAATACGGCGCAGGCCGGGTGACACAAGCCGTGGCTGGCTCATGGCAGGAATGCTGGCCCTGCCAGTGGCGCTCGGGCGTGGCGGAATCAAGGCGAACAAACGCGAGGGTGACGGCGGTACACCGCGGGGCAATTTCCGGCTCAGGCGGCTTTGGTGGCGTGCCGACAGGCATCCGCGACCAACGACATCCCTTCCGACACAACGGATAACCTCGGCGGACGGTTGGTGCGAAGACCCGACTGATCGCCATTATAATCGACCGATCAAGGTGCCAGCGAATGCAAATGCCGATCGGCTGGCACGCACAGATAATCTCTATGATTTTATCATCGAGATTGACCACAATACGCGGCCGCGCGTCGCTGGCCGCGGCAGCGCGGTCTTCATCCACGCAGCACGGCAAGGATTTGCTCCGACCGCAGGATGCGTCGCCCTTGAACTCAACACGCTTCGCCGAATGCTTTCTCGCCTCGGTCCGCGCACCAGAATTGTCGTTGAATAACGTATGGCGCCGTAGCGATGTTACTTCGCCCGCTCTCCGAAGATCGCGCTGCCAACGCGGATGTGAGTCGCGCCCAGCGCAATCGCCGTTGAGAAATCCGCGCTCATCCCCATCGAGAGAAGCTTGAGGCCGTTACGCTTCGCAATCTTGGCTGTAAGCGCGAAGTGCGGGCCTGGCGCTTCATCGAGGGGTGGAATGCACATGAGGCCGGATATCCCTAGCCCGTATTTATCGCGACAGGTCGCAAGGAATGCATCGGCATCTTGCGGCAGTATGCCGGCTTTCTGCGGCTCTGCGCCGGTATTGATCTCGACGAAGAGAGTCGGTTGACGCCCTTGTGTGCTGATTTCCTTCGCCAAGGCCTCGCACAGGCTCGGTCGATCGACAGAGTGGATCGCCTGGAACAACGCAACCGCTTCTTTCGTCTTGTTCGACTGCAACGGTCCAATGAGATGCAGGTCGATGCCCGGATGTTTCGAAAGCAGAGGCGGCCATTTCGTCTTCGCTTCCTGCACACGATTTTCACCGAACACGCACTGGCCGGCGGCGATCACAGGCTCAATGGCATCCGGACTGAAAGTCTTCGACACCGCAATTAAGGTCACTTCCGCGAGGTCACGCTGCGCATCGCGGCACGCCCGGGCGATTTCCGTACGAACGTGCTCGAGGCTGTTTGCAGCGGCAGCGGCCATGCGCTGGCTATATCGCACCGCTTCATGCGCCGCCACTTCAAATGAAGGGCCGCGGACGAGCCTTGCCAACGTCGCTGCCGGCCATGCCGGCCAGCGCCGTACGATCGACCATTTCAAAGACGCGGTCTTTCCAGCGAACCGCTTTGCTCATGAAGAGGCGCTTGAGCGTCTTGTTGGTGTGCACCAGCGACATCCCCAGGGTGTCGGCGAGATGCTGCTGGGTGAAGGGAAACTGGATGGTGCCGTTCGTGACCAGCCCGGACTCCTCCGCACGCACGAAAAGATGCAGCAACAGATAGGCGGCACGCTCGAGCGCGGTGCGACGGCCGAGACTGACCAGATGTTCGTCGACGAGCTGCTCCTCGCGCGCCGCGAGCCACGTGATGTCGAAGGCCAGCGACGGCAGGCGACTGTAAAGGTCCCACAGCTTGCCGCGCGGGAATACACACAGCACCAACGGCGTGAGCGCTTCAACTGAATGCTCCATTTCATTCATCAGTGCGCCCTGCAGTCCGAGCATATCTGCGGGCAGTGCGTAATTGAGAATCTGCCGGCGACCGTCGTCGAGCATCTTGTAGCGAAAAGCCCACCCGCTGAGCACGGTGTAAAGATATTCACTGCGCGCGCCCTCGCGCAGAAAGCTTGCGCCAGCGTCGATTCGGAGTTCGTCGGTCTTGAAGGTTTTCACGAATGTCAGTTCTTCAGGCGAGAATTCGCGAAGGCTCGCCCGCTTGCGCAGCGGACATCGATCGCAAGGCGTGAAATTGCCGTTTGGCCGTCCGTTTCCGACAATCATGGGTGCACATTCGCCGGTTCAAGGGGGTCGCCTTCGGCGCAAGACTAAAGAAGCGCGGCCTCACGCGTGCAAAGATGAATTTTCGTGGCCTATGTCTTTTTTAAATGCTGTCATTTTCAATTCGTAGGACAAGGGAAAGTTCCATTGGAGACCAATCCTTGGCCGGGTCGAATACCTTGCTGATCGGCAAGCGCTGTCTCGTACTGGACGACGAATTCCTGATCGCACTCGACATCCAGCAGACACTCGAATTCGCCGGTGCGGCGCACGTGGCCTGTGTGGCCACCGTGGCCGAAGCGCTCGCATTGCTGCGAGCCAATCCGGATTTCGATCTTGCCGTGCTCGACGTGAAAATAAGCGGACCGGACCGGAATAGCCTCGGCGTTGCGGCCCAGCTGGCGGCGAAAGGGACGCCGTTCGTATTCCTCACCGGCATGCGCGTTGACGACCTGCATGCCAAACAATTCCCGCAGGCACCGGTGGTTGAAAAGCCATATGAGGCAGCGGCGTTATTGGACGCAGTGCGCCGCGCGCTCAAGATCGGCTGACGAGGGAGCGCCGCGCAATCCCGTTCACCGGAAATTGGGCCCTTTGACGGGCTGGCCCGTTCCGGCACCCGGCTGCTCCTCTCTGATTTTTAACGCGAAATATTGTCCCCCGGTTGACCCTCCGGCCTCTTTCGTGTCTGTTCCGCGCGCCATACCAAGACGCGCAAATGACCGCCGATTCGACTAAAAACGAGCGTTACAACGCCCGAGAGGCAGAGATCCGCTGGCAGAGAGCGTGGGCCGAGCGGAGCATCTTCGCGACCAAAAACGACGACCCCCGGCCGAAATATTACGTGCTTGAGATGTTCCCCTACCCATCGGGGCGCATTCATATGGGTCACGTGCGCAACTATACGATGGGCGATGTGGTTGCGCGTTTCAAACGGGCCATGGGTTGTGCCGTGCTGCATCCAATGGGTTGGGATGCCTTCGGCATGCCGGCAGAGAACGCGGCCATTGACCGCAAGGTGCACCCGAAAGCCTGGACCTACGACAACATCGCGGCGATGAAAAAGCAGCTTCAGTCGATGGGGCTGTCGCTCGATTGGGCGCGCGAGATCGCGACGTGCGATCCCGCCTACTACAAGCATCAGCAAAAGATGTTTCTCGATTTTCT
>DASSIJ010000274.1:0-8162 GCA_035692045.1 Pseudolabrys sp.
AAGTCTTCACCGCCACTGCCAACGGCACGCGCGTCCGCTTCGACCGCGTCTCCCCCGCTCCCTTCTCGCTCGATATCGGCACCTCCGAAAATCTCGTCGTCAATATGAACGGCGGCAACGATACCTTCACCGGCGGCAACGGCCTCGCCCCGCTCATCAGCCTCACCGTCGATGGCGGCACGGGCAACGACACCATCACCGGCGGCGACGGCAATGACACGCTCCTGGGCGGCGACGGCAACGATCTGATCACCGGCGGTCGCGGCAGCGACACAGCGCGACTGGGAGCTGGCGACGACAGGTTTGTCTGGAACCCCGGCGACGGCAGCGATGTCGTTGACGGTCAAGACGGCTTCGACACGCTTTTGTTCAACGGCTCAAACGTCAGCGAGACCTTCAACATCTCGGCCAAAGGCAACCGCGCGTCGCTGACCCGTGACGTCGGCAACGTGACGATGGACCTCGGCACCATGGAGCGGATCCAGCTCGCAGCCCTGGGCGGTGCCGATAATTTCGTCATCAACGACCTGAGCAAGACCGACGTGCAGCAAGTCGCCATCGATCTGTCGGCAACGCCCGGCAGCGGCATTGGCGACGGCGCGGCCGACAGCGTCACTGTCAACGGAACGTCAGCCGGCGACCAGATCCAGGTCGCTGGATCGGGCGGCTCGGTCAGCGTGACGGGGCTGTCTGCGCAGGTCACGCTCGCCGGCACCGAAGGTGCCAACGACTCGCTTCACATTAACGCGCTCGGCGGCAACGACACCATCAACGCGGCAGGGCTCGCCCCGGGGCAGCTCACGCTCACGATTGATGGCGGCAGCGGCAATGACACGATCCTCGGCAGCGCCGGCAATGATTTCCTGATCGGCGGCGACGGAAACGATTTCGTCGACGGCAATCAGGGCAGTGACGTCGCATTCCTTGGCGCCGGAAACGATACGTTTCAGTGGGATCCGGGCGATGGCAGCGACATCGTCGAAGGCCAGGACGGCACCGATACGCTGCTGTTAAACGGTGCCAACATTGGCGAGAAGATCGATATCTCGGCCAATGGCAGCCGCACCCGGCTGTTTCGCGATGTCGGCAACGTGACAATGGACCTCGGCGGTATCGAGCATATCCAGCTCAATATGCTGGGCGGCCCGGACACCATCACGGTGAACGACCTCTCTGGGACCGATACCAGCCAGGTCGACATCGACCTGTCAGCACCGACCGGCAGCGGAACGGGCGATGGCGCGGCCGACACCGTGATTACCAACGGCACGGCCAACAACGACCAGATCAGCGTCGCCACCAGCGGCAATTCGATCGTCGTCAAGGGTCTGGCGGCGCAGGTCACTGTCAGCGGTGCCGAGTCGCTCAACGACTCGCTCGTCGTCAACGGAGGTGCCGGCAACGACACCATCGACGCTTCGCGGCTCCATGCCGGTCAAGTCGGCCTCACGCTCAACGGCGGCGACGGCGATGACAGGATCATCGGCAGCGCCGGCAACGATGTCGTCAACGGCGGCCGCGGGAGCGACGTGGCATTGCTTGGCGCGGGTAACGACGTGTTCGTCTGGAACCCGGGTGACGGCAGCGACGTCGTCGAAGGTCAGGCCGGTACTGACACGCTCCAGTTCAACGGCTCTAACGTCGGCGAGAACATCGATATCTCCGCCAACGGCTCGCGGATCAGGCTGTCCCGCGACGTCGGCTCAGTCACCATGGATGTGAACGACACGGAGACGATCAATGTCCGCACATTGGGCGGCGAAGACACCATCACGGTCAATGACCTGACCGGGACCGACGTCACCAATGTCAATATCGATCTTGGAGCAGCGGGTGGCGGAGCCGACGATCAGGCGGACACGATCGTCCTCAACGCGACCGACGGCGATGACGCGATCACAGTCACCAGCAACAACGGTGTGGTGACTGTGACGGGTCTGGCGGAAGTGGTGACGATCTCGAACTTCGACACCAATGATCGCATCGTCATCAATGGCCTCGGCGGCGACGACGCCATTGTAGCGTCGGGACTCGAACCGGGAATCCAGCTCACCCTCAATGGCGGCGACGGCGCCGATGTTCTGGTCGGCGGCGCCGGCAACGATATCCTCAACGGCAACGCGGGGGATGACGTGCTGATCGGTGGGCCGGGCCAGGATGTGCTCGACGGGGGAACCGGCAACAACATCAACATTCAATCGATCGTGGCCACCATCCCGAACGATGCTTCGCACGCAGCCGCTCTGCTGGGCCAGTTCATGGCATCGAGCTTCGTCGACGCGGGCGATGGTCAAGGTGCGACGCCGGTTGCCGATCAGCCGCCGGCCCAGCAACCGCTGCTAGCGCAGCCACACGCTTGAGGTGACGTCGGGCCCCGGAGAACGCTTGTGAGCACTGAATCCAGCGCGACACCGGCCGATCCGGGGCTCGAGTCTCTCGTAACGCTGCTGCATTTGCAGGGCGTTGCAGCCGATCGCGAGCAGATCAGGCATCGGCTGGGATCAACAAAGATTGGCGCACCGGAGATGCTCCGATGCGCCAAGGATCTTGGGCTCAAGGCGCGAGCCTGCCGGACCGGCTGGTCACGGCTTGTGAAGACGCCTTTGCCGGCCATCGCGGCGCTGCGCGACGGCGGGTTCATGGTGATCGCCAAAGCATCAGAAGACAGAGTCCTGGTGCAGTCGCCACAGGCACCTCGACCCGTTTTTATGACGCGAGCCGAACTTTTCACGATCTGGGATGGTGAACTGATTCTGATGGCCCGCCGGGCCGGATTGTCGGACATCACCCGCCGATTCGACATCACCTGGTTCATCGGAGCGATCCATAAATATCGGCATCTCCTGAGTGAAGTGCTGATTGCGTCATTCTTTCTGCAATTGTTCGCCCTGGTGTCTCCGCTGTTCTTCCAGGTCGTCATCGACAAGGTGCTGGTACACCGCGGCTTGAGCACACTCGACGTGCTTGTCATCGGTCTTATTGCGATTTCGCTCTTCGAGACAGTTCTTGGCATTTTGCGGACTTATCTGTTCGCGCACACGACAAACCGCATTGATGTCGAACTCGGCGCGCGTCTATTTCACCACCTGGTTGCGCTGCCGCTGGCCTATTTCCAGGCGCGGCGCGTCGGCGATTCGGTGGCGCGGGTGCGCGAATTGGAGAACATCCGCAATTTTCTCACGAGCTCGGCCCTGACCCTCGTCATCGATCTGTTTTTCACGTTTGTTTTCCTGGCGGTGATGTTCCTGTACTCCCCGCTGCTGACGTGGTTCGTCCTCGGCTCGTTTCCGTTCTACATAGCGATCTCGATGGCGGCGACGCCCCTGTTCCGTCGCAGGCTGGACGAAAAATTCCAGCGTGGCGCCGAGAATCAGGCCTTCCTGGTCGAGAGTGTGACCGGTATCGAGACGCTGAAGGCGATGGCGGTCGAGCCGCAGATGCAGCGACGATGGGAAGAACAGCTCGCCGGTTATGTGGCCGCCAGCTTCCGGGTTCTGAGCCTTGGCAATACTGCGAGCCAGGTGGTGCAACTCATCAGCAAGCTCGTCACCGCCGGTATTCTTTATTTCGGTGCCAAGCTGGTTATCGACGGTGACTTGTCGGTCGGCGAACTTGTCGCCTTCAATATCCTGGCCGGGCGGGTCAATACACCGGTGCTGCGCCTCGCACAGATCTGGCAGGACTTTCACCAGGCGCGCCTGTCGGTCTCTCGGCTCGGTGACATCCTCAACACCGCTGCCGAGCCGACTTACATGGCAGCGCGAGCGCGGCTGCCAGCAATCCGCGGCAACATCACGTTCGATCATGTCACCTTCCGCTATCGCGTCGACGGGCGGGAAATCCTGCAGAATGTGACTTTCGATGTGCCCGCCGGGCAGACGGTCGGCATCGTCGGGCCGTCGGGCTCGGGCAAGAGCACGTTCGCGAAGCTTGTTCAGCGGCTCTACGTTCCAGAAAGCGGGCGTGTCCTGGTCGATGGCCTGGATGTCGCGATGGCGGATCCGGCATGGTTGCGCCGGCAGATCGGCGTCGTCCTGCAGGAAAACGTGCTGTTCAACCGCTCGGTCCGCGAAAATATCGCGCTCGCCGATCCGGCCATGCCGATGGAGCGCGTCATCACGGCGGCGCGCCTCGCGGGAGCGCACGAATTCATCCTCGAACTGAGCGAAGGCTACGACACAATTGTCGGCGAGCGCGGATCAACCCTCTCGGGTGGCCAACGCCAGCGTATTGCCATTGCCCGGGCGCTCATCACCGACCCGCGCATTCTGATCTTCGATGAGGCGACGAGTGCCCTCGATTACGAGAGCGAACGGATCATTCAACAGAACATGAAGGAGATCGCCAAAGGGCGGACGGTGTTGATCATCGCTCACCGACTCTCCACGGTACGTGCGACAGATCGCATCGTCACGCTCGAGCGCGGCCGCCTGGTCGAAGATGGTACTCACGACGTGCTGATCAAGACCGGCGGCCGCTATGCTTCGTTGCATCGTCTGCAGGCAGGGATTCATGAAGCCTGTTAGAACCGCAGCGATCGCCAGGTTGACGATGCGGCGCGTCAACTCGTTTCGGCGTGTCCGGAGCAAGCGCGGCGAGGAACTCGCATTCCTTCCGGCAGCACTTGAAATCGTGGAAACGCCGCCGTCGCCTGTTGGCCGTGCCATCGGAGCTACGATTATTCTGCTGTTCTGCGTAGCGCTGATCTGGGCATCGGCCGGCACAATCGACATTGTCGCGTCGGCAACCGGAAAGATCGTGCCGAGCGGCCGTACCAAGGTTATCCAGCCTTTCGAGACCGGCGTGGTGCGGTCAATTCGAGTGCAGGACGGGCAGGCGGTGAAGGCCGGCGATGTGCTGATCGAGCTCGATCCAACCGTAAACGCGGCGGACCGCGATCACCTGTACAACGACCGTCTCGCCGAGCAGCTCAACATCGCCCGCCTGCGCGCGGCGCTGGCGGGTGACGAAAATTCTGCAGCCAGCTTCGCGCCGCCCGCCGAGGCCGATTCTGCATTGGTCAGCGCGCAACGCCAGTTACTGCTCAACCAGGTTGCCGAGCACCGCGCCAAGATTGCGGCGCTTGCCCGGCAGCAGGCGCAGAAAGAAGCGGAGCAGGGCACGATCGCGGCCACCATCCATAAGCTTGAGACGACAATTCCCGTCATCCAGCAACGTGTCGATATCCGCAAGACGCTGATGGATAAGGAGCTCGGCTCGAAGCTCACCTATTTTGAAACGCTCCAGCTGCTGGTTGAGCAACAAGAGGATCTCACCGTGCAGAAAAGCCATCTGCAAGAGGCCGAGGCAGCGGCGGCCGCCATTCGCGAGACGCGCGGGCAGGCCGAAGCGGAATATCGGCATACGCTGTCCGACGAGCTGGCAAAGGCCGAGCAAAAGGCAAATGGCCTCACCCAGGATCTCATCAAGGCCGAGCAGAAGACCAGGCTTCAGCTGCTGACCGCACCCGTGGACGGCGTGGTGCAACAACTCGCGATCCACACAGTCGGCGGCGTCGTCACTCCTGCGCAATCACTATTGATGATCGTGCCGAGCGACAGCAGGCTCGAGATCGAAGCCATGGTATCGAATCGCGACGTCGGTTTTGTACACGCCGGGCAGGAGGCTGAGATCAAGATCGATACATTCAATTTCACTCGCTACGGCCTCCTGCATGGGCAAGTGCTTACGGTCTCGCAGGACGCGGTGATCCGCGACCGAAAGCAGGACCGTTCCGACGATCGTGGACTGGGAGCGCAAAATGACACCAGTGAGCCGAAAGGCCAGGAGCTGAACTACACGGCCCGTATTTCGCTCGATCGCACCCGCATGCAGATCGAGGACCGGATCGTCAATCTATCACCCGGCATGGCGGCGACCGTGGAGATCAAGACCGGATCACGCACAATCCTGAGTTATCTTCTGTCACCACTGCTCCGCTACCGGCAGGAGACATTGCGCGAGCGTTGAAAATTTTCGTTCTTGTCCAATTTGAGGTCGTACTAGTCCAAGTTTTGAACGGACAAGTGTTCTAAAATTCAACGCATACGCCCCGCTAAATGCGCAAATGCGCAAGGGAGGATGCCATCGAAGACCGCTTGCAAAAGCTTGTGGTCATCGGCATCGAGATTGCCATCCTGACGATGCTTTGCGTGTCACTGTTTTCCGGCGGGCCTGCGTTCAAAACGGGCGCCGCGACTCCGTCTCGTGCTTCCGTCGGACTGAAAGCTTAGGTCGCGCCTTCGCGGATCTGGTCTAGACAGGCAAACCCAGGCAGCGCAACACGGGATAAGGTTGGAGGACCCTCACAGGGGCCTCCAAGCCCGTTCTTCACATTGGCAGCAACGTCTCGATCTTCTCGCAATCCGAATCGAGGGCCATGCCGCATACGATGATGCCGCGCCGTGGGGCAGGCGTTGCTGTTTGCGTGGGGGCTGTGCCGATGACTTTGCCGGTCGTCACTTGTGCCGGGTCCGTAGGGACCGCGTGGGTATGGACCGTGCGCGCAACTGACACTGTGGCAACCAAGGCCAAAGCAGCGGCAGCTGCGGAGAGAAATTTTGCTTTGCGGGTTATCATTTGCAGTACCTCAGATTTCCGTCGCTTTGAATGGGAAATAGCAAGATTTTTGCTGCGCACAAGACGCCCGGCGCTCACATTAATTTGTTCAAGTACATTAACTAGTTGCTGGCATATCGCAGTGCGATAGAACGATTCGAATCGCTGTGGATAAGTGATGTTTTCAGGCCACGCGCGCGGTGGCTCGCCCGGTCAGATTTATTGGCCCAACTGCCATGAAACTTATGACAGTGTGCCATGCGGAAATTGCACGCCATGACAGATGCCAAACCAAAATCGCCCAAGCACATCAGCCTTGGCTGGCTGGTCTGCGGGGGAATGGCGCTCGGCGCATTGCTGGTGCCCCTCGCGGTTTACATTGCTGTCGGAATTTACGACACCCTCTACGGCAGCTGCGCTCTTGGCGCTGAAGATCGCTTCGGCTGCGCGTTGCGGCAATTCGTCATCACAGCGCTCTCGGTTATCCCCGGCGGCGTCATGGGATTTATCATTGCCTATTGGATCGGCCGACGTCGCGCGCAGGTCTCGTGAACACTAACGCTGGATTTGTCCATGCCTCTCTCCATCTGCACCGCCTGCGGCACGCAATACCCTGAAAGCCCACGTCCTCCCGAGCAATGCGTGATCTGCGAAGAGGAGCGGCAATACGTGCCACCACGCGGGCAAACCTGGACCACGCTTGACGCGCTATCGAAGAGTCACATGAACGGCTTCCATGAATACGACACCGGCATCATCGGCATCGGGTCGCAGCCGTCCTTTGCGATCGGTCAACGCGCGCTGCTGGTGCGCACCGAGCGCGGCAATGTGTTGTGGGACTGTATCGCCACGCTCGATATGGCGACGATCAACATGATCAAGGGCCTCGGCGGGCTCAAAGCGATCGCGATCTCGCACCCCCATTTCTACACGACAATGGTGGAATGGGCTTGCGCCTTTGATTGTCCGATCCATCTCAATGCCGCCGACAGCGACTGGATCATGCGCAAGGATGACGCGATCAAGCTGTGGAACGGTGACACATTCAGGCTCTGGGATGGCGTTACCTTGGTGCGCTGTGGGGGACATTTTCCGGGCGGCACTGTCATGCATTGGGCCGGCGGCGGGGGCAGCGGCGGCATTGTTTGCGCCGGCGATATCCTCACCGTCGCCACCGACCGCAAATGGCTCTCGTTCATGCGCAGCTACCCGAACTTCATTCCGCTTTCGGCGCGCGAGGTTGAGCATATTGGCAAGGCACTCGCGCCGTTTCAGTTCGGTATGATCTACGGCCACTATTTCGACCGCGTGATTGCGAAAGACGCCAAGCAGGTGCTGGAAAAATCGGTCGCGCGCTATGTGGCGGCGATCAACGGGACGCGGGGGTATTGAGTGCAAGCAAATTGCTTGCAATGGGCAGATCACGCTCGCGACCTGCATGAGCGATGTCACACTGCGTTACCCGCGCGAGCGCGGTGCGCAAAACAATGAATAGAAATCTTCGCAATAACGGCGAAAATTTTCAGCCCGCTTACTCGCCTTCCTTCTCGCCCTTGCCGCCGAGCTGCTTGAGCTTGGCAAAGACGGCGCTCACGTCGAGCTCG
>DASSIJ010000275.1:0-14712 GCA_035692045.1 Pseudolabrys sp.
GTGACGATCCGCGGCTTGCATGGCGAACTCAAGCCGCATCAGCGGCTCATCGCCGAAATCGTCTCGGGCAATGGGACGCTCAAGCGGGTGCCGTTGATCTGCCGCATCGACACCCTGGACGAACTCGACTATTTCAAAAATGGGGGCATTCTGCAGTATGTGCTGCGTCAATTGGCTGGTTGACCGGTGCTGGCAAAGGATCTGCAGAGTGGGCCGGTCACCGCGAAGTGAGTGGCGGGTGAACGGCGGAGCGCCTAATAAGTCACGGGCGAGGCAGGGATTGCGGGATCGATATGAACTACCGCCACGTCACCTTCGCATTCGCGATCCTTTGCACCACGGGTGCACTGGCCTCAGCTGAGCCACGCGCCGTTATCGAACTTTTCACCAGTCAAGGCTGTTCATCTTGTCCGGCCGCCGACAAGCTGCTCGGCGAGCTCTCGCGCGACCCGTCACTCGTGACCATGAGTCTGCCTGTCGACTACTGGGACTATCTCGGCTGGAAAGATACATTGGCGTTGCACGGCCATTCCGTCCGCCAACGTGCTTACGCCGAGGCCCGCGGTGATCGTGAAGTCTACACCCCGCAGGTCGTCGTCAATGGCGTGATCCATGTGCTTGGAAGCGACAAGGCGGCAATTGAAAAAGCCATTGCACAAACACGGCGGAATTCCGCCGTGCTTGCCCTGCCGGTGACCATAGCCATTGCCGACGGCAAAGTGACGGTGAACGTCCCAGCTGCGAAAGGCGAACACCGCAGTGGTGAAGTTTGGCTTTGCCCGGTGACGAGCAACATCTCCGTTGATGTTGGTCGCGGCGAGAATCGCGACCGAACGCTGACCTATCACAACGTCGTGCGACGCTGGGTGAAGCTTGGTGACTGGAGCGGCAAGCCCGAAAGCTTCAGCGTGCCGCTCAGCGAACTTCCAAAGGGCGACTATACGCTCAAAGACATCGACCGACTTGATGCCGTCGTGCAGAGCGGCGCATCCGCAAAACCCGGATTGATGCTCGGCATCGCGTCAGCGGGTTGCTGCACGGCTCCGGCAAACTGACTCCCAGATTTTTTCGACAATAAAAATCGGGCCGACTCCAGGTCGGCCCGAAGGCATTAGGGGATTGAACCGTACGCGGAACTCAACTGGCCCGGCCGATCGAACCCCGGGGGGCTGGGGGGCTGAGGAATCCGGTGCTCGTACCGGACCGGGCCTTGAGGCAACACTCGGTTTATCCCAATCCAGCGTGACCGGCGATTGACGGAAATTGGGCGTTATTGTGGGAGCATTTAACGAGTTCGTGATCGCCTCTTCGAGGTATTTGCGCGTTTCCGGATCAGTTGCAGGCGAAAGGACCCTCTTGCCGTGCGCTGTCGGCGGCGCGATCATGAGGTGAAGCACAAAGGAGGCGCCGCATGACGTTCGGTTCCGGCGAAATTGATCCCAGCCAGTCCCTCGGGGGCGGTACCCCGGTGCGCAGTCCATCCGCCCTCGCAAGTCAGGTAACCTTCAGCCGGCGTGAACTCAATCGCATTCTCGATCTCTATGGCCGCAAGGTAGCCGCCGGTGAGTGGCGTGACTACGCGATCGATTTTCTCAAAGACCGGGCGGTATTTTCCGTATTTCGCCGCGCGTCAGAAGTGCCGATCTATCGCATCGAAAAAAACCCGAAGCTTGAACGCCGTCAGGGCGTCTACAGCGTGATCTCCGCGACTGGGTTGATTGTTCGTCGCGGCCACGAGCTCGAACGCGTACTGAAGTCGATCGACCGATCGCAGCTGGCGGTCGTGAACTAGCGATCCGGGCCTTACGGCTGCGTCGTGCCCCCGTCCCCAAGCGCTCGCTGCATGAGGACGGTGTCGAGCCAGCGGCCGTGTTTGAAGCCGACATCCTGCAGAATGCCGACATGGCGGAAGCCGAGGGCTTCATGGAGGCCGGTGGATGCGGCCTGTCTGGTCGAATCACCAATGACGGCGATCATCTGCCGGAAGCCAAGCGCTCCGCCCCTTTCAATGAGCGCAGCCAGCAACGCGTAGCCGATGCCGCGGCGGTGCATATCGTGCGCGATATAGACGGAATCTTCGAGCGTCCACCGATACGCGGGCCGTGAACGGTACAGCCCCGCATAGGCATAGCCGCAAAGCACGCCGGCAACCTCCGCCGCGAGGTAGGGAAAATTGTCGGCCAGCAGGTGCTGCATCCGACGCGCCATCTCAACTTCGTCCGGGGGATTGAGTTCGAACGACGCGGTGCCGTGCTCGACCGCGTGGGCATAGATTCGGGTGATGACAGGGATATCGGATTTGCGCGCGGGCCGGATGGTGATGCTCATGCACGGCGACAGTAGCAAAACGAAAGCGCCCCGGCCTATAGCCGGGGCGCGTATTGCAGTCCCGTGGCTGGTGCCTATCGGCGATCGCCGAGGAAGCGCAGCAAGAACAGGAACAGGTTGATGAAGTCGAGATAGAGCGTCAAGGCGCCCATGACCGCCTTGCGTCCGGAGATCGTGCCGTCATCGTTGGCACTGTACATTTCCTTGATCTTCTGGGTGTCCCAGGCGGTCAGGCCTGCGAAGATCAGGACGCCGATCGCCGAGATTGCGAAATCGAGCCCGCTGCTCTTCAGGAACATGTTGACGAGCATCGCAATGATCAGCCCGAACAATCCCATCGTCAGGAACGAGCCCATCGGCGAAAGATCGCGCTGCGTGGTGTAGCCATACAGGCTCAACGCGCCGAACGACGCTGCCGAGATGAAGAAGGTGCGGGTGATCGACGCGCCGGTGTAGGCCAGGAACACCGACGAGAGCATGAGCCCCAGCAATCCCGCATAGACCAGGAACAGCATCAGTGCTGTGCTTGGCTGCAGGCTGTTGATCCGGAAGCTCATAAAGAACACCAGCCCAAGCGTTCCCAGGAACAGCACGATCGCGAGCGGGCCGCTGAAGATCGCTTGGCCGAACGGAGTCAGTGATGTGATGCGTCCAGCCGCATCGGTGACCACGGCGGCGTTGTAGGTGAACCAGGCGACGACGCCGGTCAGAGCGACGCCGGCGGCCATGTAATTGTAGACGCGGATCATGTAGGCGCGCAGGCCTGCATCGATCGCGGTAGCCCGCGCGGCGCCGAAGCCGCGGGCAGCTACGTTACGGTCGTAGTCCGACATCGAAGTTTCCTCTCTCATGTCCCGGCTTTTCGCCGGCCACGTCATGCGCGCCGGCACGGTGCCGTTGCGCTCGTGTTTCCGAATCTAGTGGCTGGCAAGTCTTGGCGCCAGATATGGTTTGATAATGGCCCCGCCCTATTGCGGATCGTTAATGTCCGGTAGCAGCATTATAGGGCCAAACGACAGGCTTTTGACGGGTGGGCGCGGTACGTGGCGGAATGTCGCAAAAACTACAGATTCCTGAGGATCGGGGCCGGTTTCTGGCCCAGCGCCACGTAGGTACCGGCAAGTCCGAGGGCGACGGTAACCACGATTGCGGCGGCGGCCGCTGCCAGAGCTGGCCAGACCAGCCAGACAAACGATAGATGCATGAGTTCGGCGACAATCAACCAGGCGGCGAGCGAGCCACTGATCACGCCGAACACGGCGGTGGCCACCCCGATCACCAGATACTCGATGCCGTAGGCGGTCAGCAGCCGAAGGCGAGTGGCGCCAAGCGTCTTGAGGATCACGGCGTCATAAATGCGATGCCGATGCCCCGCCGCCAGCGCACCGCCAAGCACGAGCGTGGCCACGATCAGTGTGATGGCGCTGGCACCGCGGATCGCCAACACGAGATTGGCGACAAGGCTGCCGACCGCATCCAATGCGTCCTTTACCCGAACCGCCGTGATCATGGGGAATGTCTTTGCCACTGCTGCGATCAGAGCAACTTCCTGCGCCGCCGTGCCGCCGCCGGGATAAGTGAGCGTTGCGAGATGCGTGTGTGGCGCACCGCGAAAGGAATTCGGCGAAAACACCATGACGAAATTGATGCCCAAGGTTTCCCAATCGACAGTGCGCATATTGGCGATCGTCGCGGTAATATTGCGGCCAAGCACGTTGACGACGACTGCGTCGCCAAGCTTAAGATTTAGGCCGTCGGCGATGCGTTTTTCGAAAGAAACCAATGGTGGCCCATCGTAATCAGGCCCCCACCATTGTCCCTCGACCAGCCGCGACCCGGCGGGAATCTCGTTGCCGTAAGTGAGGCCGCGGTCGCTCTGGAGGACCCAAGCCGCGTCTTCTCTTGGCTTGATGTTCTCGACCGGGGTTCCGCCGGCCGAGACGATGCGACCGCGCAGCATCGGTACTTCTTCCAGCTTCGCTGCGGGCGCCTGCGCGTGCACGAAAGCATCGAAGCGCTCGACCTGATCGGCGGGGATGTCGAGGAAATAAAACGACGGGGCTTTCGCAGGCAGTTCGTTGGAGAATTGCCGCTGCAAGTTGCCGTCGATTTCGATCACGGTGACCAGCAATGCGATGCCCAGGCCGAGCGAGAGCACGATTGTTGGCGTCAGCGCGCCCGGTCGATGGATATTGGCTATCGCCATGCGCAATCCGGTTGCCTGTGCCCGTGGTGCGCGCCGTGCCAGGGCCATCATCAGTGCTGCGATAGCGCGAAGCAGCACAAATATTCCTGCGGCAGTGGCAACGTAGATCACGGCGACACGCCGGTCATAGGCGAGCAGCACGACGAATGCGGCCAACACGAGCAGCGCGATGGCAGTAAGTGCGACATAGCGCTTGCGAGGCAGGTGTGACTGCGGCGCGACCACGTCGCGGAACAATTCCGCGACCGGTACATCATGTGCGCGCCCCAAGGGCCAGAGCGTGAAAACAACCGCGGTGAGCAGACCGTAGACTAACGCCAATACCAGTTCGCCCGGATGCACGGCCGGCACGATCGGCAATGGAATGATGGCGCCGAATGTCCAGTAAATCACGAACGGAAGTATCGCGCCAAACGTCACGCCAATAGCGCCGCCGATCAGTGCGAGCAAAATAACCTGGGTGAGATAGATGCTGAATATGCGGCGACCGCTTGCCCCAAGCGCCTTCATGGTGGCAATCGACTCGCGTCGCCGGTCGAGATGGCTCTTGACCGCGTTGCCAACACCGACGCCGCCGACCAGAAGCGCAGTGAGACCGACGATGGTGAGGAACTGCGTAAAGCGCTCCACGTTGCGCTCGAGTTGTGGCGAAGCGTTGCGGCGGCTGCGGATATCCCAGCCGGCTTCCGGCAGTTGTGTGCGCGCATGCGTGCTCACTGCGCTCGCGGCGGTGTCGCTGGCGTCGTTTGCAGGCAAGCGCAGCCGATAATGCCACCGCACCAGACTTCCGGGCTGCAGCAGACCTGTGGCGCGTAACGCATCCTGGCTCACCAGCAGGCGTGGGCCGAAGCCAATGCCGCCGGCGAGTTTGTCGGGCTCGCTTGTCAGAGTGACACGGATTTCAAGGCTGGCATTGCCGATTGTAAGACGTGCGCCGGACTTGATCTCCAGGCGCGCCATCAGCGTCGGGTCCGCAACGGCGCCGAATATTCCGTCGTGCTGGGCCAATGCGCCGCCAAGCGGGACCGGTGGGTCAAGCAGGACTTGGCCGAACAGCGGGTAGGCGCTGTCGACCGCTTTCATCTCGACAAGCGTCGCCTGTCCATCCGCCCCGCGCGCCATTGCCCGCAGTGTTGCCGCGCTTGATACCTGGCCATAACTTTCAAGAAATTCACGCTCTTTTGGCGTGGCTTCACGCTGAATCAGCGTGAACGCCAGATCGCCGCCAAGGATGACACGGCCTTCGCGCGCAAGCCCTTCCGCAAGACTTGCCGCCAGCGAGCTGACCCCGGCAATCGCCATGCTGCCGAGCGCGATGCAGGCGATGAATACGTAAAAGCCGTGCAACCCGCCGCGCAAATCCCGCAAGGCGAAACGCAACGGCAGCCAGCGGCCGCGGGGCGCGGCAACCGCTTCAGTGGTCATGGCGTCACACCATCGATACGACCCGAGCGCAATCGCACGACACGTTCGCAGCGTCTCGCCAGAGCGGCATCGTGCGTCACCAGGACCAATGTGGTTTTGCGCTTTGCGAACCCGGCAAAAAGAAGATCGATGATCTGCTGTCCCGTCTCTTCGTCGAGATTGCCGGTCGGTTCGTCCGCCACCAGGATTTGCGGATCGGGTGCGAGTGCTCGTGCAACCGCAACCCGCTGCTGTTCGCCACCCGATAATTCGGCCGGGTAGTGATAAAGACGGTCGCCCAAACCGACGGCAGCGAGTTCCTGGTTCGCTCTTTCACGCGCATCCGCGATGCCGCTGAGCTCGAGCGGAACCGCAACATTCTCCAGCGCGGTCATTGTCGGAATGAGATGGAAGGACTGGAAAACGATTCCCACGTGCCGTCCGCGAAAACGCGCCAACGCATCCTCATCGAGTGCGCCCAGGTTCTTGCCCGCGACCGCGACGGTTCCGCTATCCGCGCGCTCAAGGCCCGCCATCACCATGAGTAACGTCGATTTTCCCGAGCCGGATGGTCCGACCAGGCCGATTGCCTCGCCACTGCCTATATGCAGGTCGATATCTTTGAGGATATGAACGCGGGCAGCTCCCTGCCCAAGAGAGAGATTGACACCGGCGAGCGCAATAGCCGACCCCGCCTGCGAGTTAACCGTCATGGGACCTCATTCTTCGCCACCCCGCTCATATGGGAGGAACCCCGCCCGGGTCCAGCATTTTGCGGCCTGGCTGCTATTGGCATTATTATGCGCGCTGCTTCCGGCCGCTGGCGCGATAGGGGCCGATCGTCCGGTCAAAGTTGTGGTGCTGGGTGATTCGCTCAGCGCCGGTTTCGGATTGCCGGCACGGGCAGCGTTCCCGGCGAGGCTGGCGGAGGCACTCGCGGCCAAAGGCATTGCAGCCACTTTCATCAATGCCGGGGTATCGGGTGATACTGCTTCCGGAGGACTTGGCCGCCTGGATTGGTCGGTTCCGGATGGCACAGACGCGGTCATCGTCGAACTCGGCGCGAACGACGCATTGCGAGGGCTCGATCCCGGCGTCACCAAGGCCGCGCTCGACACAATCCTGCGCAAACTTGTCGACCGTCACATTGTTGTCTTGCTGGCCGGAATGCGGGCGCCTCGCAACATGGGCCAGGACTATGCGCGCGACTTCGACGGTATCTACCCGGCGCTTGCGTCGACTCACCCGGTCGTCTTTTATCCCTTCTTTCTTGAGGGTGTGGCTGCTGATCCTAAATTGAATCAGGGTGATGGCCTGCATCCAAACGCCGCCGGCGTGGATGCGATTGTGGCGCGTATCCTGCCGCGGGTTGAAGAATTGATCGCCCGGGCGCGCACCGCGCGAGGGTCGTAATTGAGAGTCTCGTCATGCCGCGTCTCTTCACGGGTGTGGAAATTCCGACCGATGTCGGGCAGGCGCTGGCGACATTGCGCGGCGGGTTGCCGGGTGCCCGCTGGATCGATCCCGAAAATTACCACCTGACATTACGATTCATTGGCGACGTCGACGATCAACTCGCCCATGAAGTCGCCTCCATGCTCGGCCGCGTCAAACGTGGATCTTTCGAACTGTATATGGAGGGGCTCACGTCCTTTGGCGGACGCAAGCCGCGCGCGGTTGTCGCAAGCGTCGCGCACGCGCAAGCCCTGCTCGATGTGCAGGCTGAGCACGAACGGCTGATGCAGCGGATCGGTCTGGAGCCCGAAGGGCGCAAGTTCACGCCTCACGTGACACTGGCACGTCTGCGCGAATCCTCCAGTCAACAGGTTGCCGAGTATCTTTCGGCGCGCGGCTATTTCCGCACCTCGCGCTTCCGTGTGTCGCAGTTCGTTCTGTTTTCCTCGCGCGCCTCCGTTGGCGGAGGCCCGTATGTGGTCGAGGCGAGCTACCCGCTCAGCGCGTGATCGTTCAAACCGGGTTCAAGAGCCGCGACTGCACGTCGAGAATGGCCGTCGCGACACCGTGCGCATCGGCGGCTGCTTCGCGCATCAGTGACAGAGGCGTGTAGCGCGGAGGGTCGACTTCGCCGACCACGCTGCCGAAATCGAATTTGAGATCGGCCTCGAACTTGCGGGCAAGCTGCTGCATTCGCTGGTTCTCAGCCAGGCAGTGCATTTGTAGTGACTTGATTGCGCGGTTACGCGCACTCAAGAGCGTGCGTTCAAGCAGGACGGTGCCGACGCCGTGGCTTTGCCACGGCTGCTCAATGCTGAAGGCGGCTTCCCCCTCGCGTGCGAAGACGGAGCCGTGCGAGCGAAGCTCGGCGGCACCGCGCAGGGTGCCGTCGACGAAGAAGCCGTGCACGATGACACCGAGGCCACCCGCCGAGCCTGCATGCCAAGCGATGAACTCATCGGACACTGCGCCGGAAAAGCGCCGGTGCCGGCTCTCGGGATCGAGGCGGAGCAGATGGCCGCGATAGGCGTCGGTCTCATTGATCCACAATTTGCGGATCATGCCGTCATCCGGCAAAGGCTCTTGCATGTCTGGTCTCCTGAGGTCCACGTCGCCCTGCCTGATCGCGTTCCCGCCTCGGTGCCGCAGGTTTGCTGCCCGCGAATCGCCTTTGGCTCCCATCATATATGGTGCATTGCAGCAATAATTCGATGCAAAGACTCCTCAGGAGACCCTGCCCCGCAAAACTGCATAGCTTCCAAAGGATTACCGCACTTTTGTGCGCAACATGACTCACTCGTGCCGACAGCCGATTTACAGTGCGCACGGTTCATCATTACGTGTCATTCCGACTTCCTTCCGTTTGTCCTAGCCCGATGTCTGAAATCTTCACTACCCGTTACGCGGCGTTGGTCGCCGCCGGAAAGATTGAGGCCGATTCGGGCCAGGCAATCTTGGCGCGTCGGCTCACTGCGCTTGAAGGACGGATCGACCAGCACCGCCTGGCACGCAAGTCGTCGGCGCTCGGCTGGCTGTTCGGAAAGCGCGAACAGGCTGGTGCGCCGCTCAAAGGCCTCTACGTCTATGGCGAGGTCGGCCGTGGCAAGACCATGCTCATGGATCTCTTCTTCGAGACCAGCGCGGTCGTGCGCAAACGCCGCGTCCATTTCCACGAGTTCATGGCCGACGTGCATGAGCGGGTGCACATCTATCGGCAGGAGATCAAAAACGGGGAAACCAGCGAACTCGATCCGATCCAGCGCACAGCGGCCGCGATTGCGGAGGAAAGCTGGCTTCTGTGTTTCGACGAGTTCCATGTCACGGACATCGCCGACGCCATGATTCTCGGACGGCTGTTCACGCGACTGTTCGAGCTCGGTGTAGTCATGGTAGCAACTTCCAATCTCGCGCCGAGCGATCTCTACAAGGATGGGCTCAACCGTGCGCTATTTCTCCCTTTCATTGCGCTGCTCGAACGCCAGTGTGAGGTCGTGCGGCTTGAGGCGCGCATCGATTTCCGGTTGGAGAAGCTGACCGGCGTGCCGACATGGTACGTGCCGGACGATGCGAAAGCTGATGCTGCGCTCGACGAAGCCTGGCGGCGGCTTGCGGGCGGTCATGCGGGCCTGCCACACGAACTGATGGTCAAGGGCCACGCTGTGCGGATACCGAAAGCCGCGATGGGCGTTGCGCGATTTTCGTTCGGCGATCTTTGCGAGCAGCCGCTGGCGGCAATCGACTATCTCCGGATCGCTCACGAATTCCACACCGTCATCCTCGGCCACATTCCGGTGATGGACTATGCCCGGCACAATGAGGCCAAGCGCTTCATCATCCTGATCGACACGCTGTACGACAATTCGGTCAAGCTGCTGGCATCCGCGCAGGCGCAACCTGACGAGCTTTACACCGCGGCCGAAGGCTACGAGGCGAACGAATTCAAGCGCACGGCCTCGCGGCTGATCGAGATGCGGTCGCAGGCCTATCTCGGCCTGCCGCACGGTCCCAAACAGGGACCGGCGGTCGACCCTAACAAAATTATCGAAACCTAGGGCGGCGCGGCTGTCCTCACGGGCGGTCTCATCTGGCGGCGCCAGTGACAGGGCCGAATGTCGCCTCTGGACTCAACGCCTCCCGTCTGCTGGTATAATGTATACAAGACCACCCGCAGAATCTCCGGCCCTTCGGCACCTTGTCGACCAGAACCTAACCGGTTAACCACCACCCGCCGTGCTCCGCGGCAGCAAGTCGAGAGTTTTCCAACCATGGCGCGTAACAAGATTGCGTTGATCGGCGCTGGCCAGATTGGCGGCACGCTGGCCCATCTCATTGGGCTGAAAGAACTAGGGGACGTCGTCATGTTCGACGTCATGGAGGGGATCCCGCAAGGCAAGGCGCTCGATATCGCCCAATCGTCACCGGTCAACGACTTCGATGCCAAGTTCATCGGCACCAACAGCTATGACGCGATCGAAGGTGCCGACGTGTGCATCGTCACTGCCGGCGTGCCGCGCAAGCCCGGCATGAGCCGCGACGATCTTCTCGACATCAACCTGAAGGTGATGGGCCAGGTTGGCTCCGGCATCAAGAAGTACGCGCCCAATGCCTTCGTGATCTGCATCACCAATCCGCTCGACGCCATGGTGTGGGCGCTGCAGAAGAGCTGTGGTCTGCCCCAACAGAAGGTTGTCGGCATGGCAGGCGTGCTCGACTCGGCGCGTTTTCGCTACTTCCTTGCCGACGAATTCCACGTTTCCGTTGAGGACGTCACAGCGTTCGTGCTCGGTGGCCATGGCGACACCATGGTCCCTCTGACGCGTTATTCGGCGGTGGCCGGCATTCCCGTGCCTGATCTGGTGAAGATGGGCTGGACGACGCAGGCGCGCATCGACGAGATCGTGAAGCGGACCGCCAATGGCGGCGCCGAGATCGTCAATCTGCTCAAGACAGGCTCAGCCTTCTACGCGCCGGCGGCCTCCGCAATCGCGATGGCGGAAAGCTATCTCCGCGACAAGAAGCGGGTGCTGCCCTGTGCCGCCTGGTTGAACGGCGAGTACGGCATCAAGGACCTGTATGTCGGCGTCCCGGTTGTCATTGGCGCCAAGGGTGTTGAACGCATCGTCGAGATCGAGCTCAACAGCGGCGAGCGCGCCATGTTCGAAAAATCGGCGGCCTCTGTGCAGGGCCTGGTCGATGCCTGCAAAAAGATCGCCCCCAATCTCGACAACTAGAAAGAAGCCGGCGCGTTCAGCCGGGAGTTCGGCATGAATATTCACGAATATCAGGCGAAGGCGGTGTTGCGCGAATTCGGTGTGCCGGTGCCGCGGGGCGTCCCCGCATTCAGCGTGGACGAAGCGATCAAGGGCGCGCAGGAGCTTGCCGGCCCGGTTTGGGTTGTAAAGGCCCAGATCCACGCAGGTGGACGCGGCAAAGCCGGCGGCGTCAAGGTGGTGAAATCCATCGATGACGTAAAGAAAGAGTCCACACGCATTCTGGGTTCGACGCTGGTGACGCACCAGACCGGCCCGCACGGCAAGAAGGTCAACCGCCTCTATATCGAGGAAGGCTCGGCAATCGATCGCGAGTTCTATCTTTCTGCGCTGATTGATCGCGAAACCTCGCGCGTCGCGTTCGTTGTCTCGACCGAAGGCGGCATGGACATCGAGGAAGTCGCGCACAAGACGCCCGAGAAAATTCTCACCTTCTCGGTTGATCCGGCCACCGGGATCATGGCGCATCACGGGCGCCGCGTAGCGCAGGCGCTCAAGCTGTCCGGCGATCTCGCCAAACAGATCGAAGGGATCCTGCCGAAACTCTATTCCGCCTTCACAACGAAGGACATGAGCCTGCTTGAGATCAATCCGCTGGTGGTGACCAAGGATAACAAGATCATCTGTCTCGATGCGAAGGTTGGCTTCGACGGCAACGCTCTCTATCGCCATCCGGATATTGTCGCGTTGCGTGACCTGACTGAGGAAGACGACAAGGAAATCGAGGCCTCGAAATACGATCTTAATTACATCGCGCTCGACGGCTCGATCGGCTGCATGGTCAATGGCGCGGGTCTTGCGATGGCCACCATGGACATCATCAAGCTGTACGGTATGGCGCCGGCCAACTTTCTTGATGTCGGCGGCAGCGCCACGAAGGAAAAGGTGACCGCGGCGTTCAAGATCATCACCTCCGATCCAAATGTTAAAGGGATTCTCGTCAACATCTTCGGCGGCATCATGAAGTGCGATGTGATTGCCGAGGGGGTTGTTGCCGCGGTGAAGGAAGTGGGATTGAAGGTGCCGCTGGTCGTGCGGCTGGAAGGCACGAACGTCGACTTGGGCAAAAAAATCATCGCCGAATCCAAACTCAATGTGACGTCGGGCGACGATCTCGACGACGCTGCGCAGAAGATCGTGAAGGCGGTGAAGGGCAATTGATGATCGTTTCAGGCAGGCACAGGAGGAAGCGATGTTCCGTTATGTTTTCGCGCTTGCAATCCTGGGCGCCGTTGTGATGCCCGTGCGTGCGCAAGATGCCGTTCCCGATCTCAAGGGCACCTGGACCGGAAAGGGCAAGTCGATCGTCTTCGGCAACAACGCCCATCATGCTGGCAAGCAAACGATCACCAACCCGCCTCGGGTGCGCGACATTGAAGCGATCCACGTCGTTGAAGGTCAGGATGGAAGGTTGGTCTGGGGCCGTTCTTCCTCCGCGGCCGCCAACACCAAGGAGCCGTTTGCCTGGGCGATTGCGAGCGACAACAAGTCGATCGTGGGCGCCGATATGGATGGTTATTTCCGGATTACGCTTCTCTCGCCCGATCGCATGGAGAAGTGTTACGCGCAGAACGCGGCACGCCCGAGCCGTTCAATTGTCGCTTCGTGTCAGATCATGGAACGGGCGAAACAGTAGCAGGCTCTGATGTCCATTCTCATCGACAAGAACACCAAGGTCATCTGCCAGGGCTTCACCGGCAAGAACGGCACCTTCCATTCGCAGGCGGCGATCACCTACGGCACAAAGATGGTCGGCGGAACCTCGCCGGGCAAAGGCGGCTCAACCCATCTCGATCTGCCGGTGTTCGACACCGTCGCCGAAGCGAAGGAAAAAACCGGCTGCGATGCCAGCGTGATCTACGTTCCGCCGGCGGGCGCGGGCGATGCCATCTGCGAGGCGATCCAGGCCGAGATCCCGCTGATCGTCTGCATCACCGAAGGCATTCCGGTGATGGACATGGTCAAGGTGAAGCGCTCGCTCTCGGGTTCGAAATCGCGGCTGATCGGCCCGAACTGCCCGGGCGTGATGACCGCGGGCGAATGCAAGATCGGCATCATGCCTGGCAATATCTTCAAGCCGGGCAAGGTCGGCATCGTGTCGCGCTCGGGCACGCTCACCTACGAGGCGGTGTTCCAGACCAGCCGCGAGAACCTTGGCCAGACCACTGCCGTCGGCATAGGCGGCGACCCGGTGAAAGGCACTGAATTTATCGCGGTGCTCGAGATGTTCCTGGCCGATCCAAAAACCGAGTCGATTGTCATGATCGGGGAGATCGGCGGCTCGGCCGAGGAGGATGCAGCGCAATTCCTGAAAGACGAGGCCAAGCGTGGCCGCAGGAAGCCGATGGTCGGGTTCATCGCCGGCCGCACTGCGCCGCCCGGCCGGCGCATGGGCCATGCCGGGGCAATCATTTCGGGCGGCAAAGGTGACGCCGAGTCCAAAATTGCGGCAATGGAATCGGCGGGAATCAAGGTATCACCCTCCCCAGCACGGATCGGGAAAACGCTGGTTGAAGTACTGAAATCCTGATTCAGTGCTTGGCCTTTCGTAGACTTACAGACGTCTTAAATAGAGTTAAAACTGCAACACCAGCCGCTCGCCGGCTTTTCGAGCTATTGCGGCTGGAACCGCGCCGTTTTTTCAGGCCGCGCAAGGATTTAGATCGCCATGTCCCGTCAGGACGCCAACGCTGTTTTCGCCAACACCTCGTTCCTCTACGGCGGCAATGCCGCCTACATCGAGGACCTCTATGCGAAATACGAGGCCGATCCGGCCGCCGTCGATGCCGAGTGGCGCGCCTTTTTCCAGAGCCTGAAGGACGAGAAGACGGACGTCGTCAAAAATGCGCAGGGCGCCTCATGGCAGAGGCCGAACTGGCCGGTGCGGCCAAATGGCGACCTGGTTGCGGCTCTCGACGGTCAATGGGCCGAGACTGAAAAGAAGATCGGCGAGAAGATTTCTGCGGCGGCGCAGGTCAAGGGCGTCGAGCTGGCCTCAGCCGATGTGATGCAGGCGACGCGGGATTCCATTCACGCGTTGATGCTCATCCGCGCCTACCGGATCCGCGGCCATTTCCACGCCAAGCTCGATCCGCTCGGACTCGAACCGGAAAAGAACGAAGAAGAACTCGACCCGCGCAGCTACGGCTTCACCGAGGCCGATCTCGACCGCCGCATTTATCTCGACAAGGTGCTTGGCCTCGAGTTCGCGTCAATGCGAGAGATCGTCGCGATCCTGCGCCGCACCTATTGCCAGACCCTCGGCGTCGAGTTCATGCATATCTCGAACGCCGCACAGAAAAGCTGGATCCAGGAGCGTATCGAGGGGCGCGACAAGGAGATCGCCTTCACGCGTGAAGGCAAGCGCGCGATCCTCAACAAGCTGGTGGAAGCCGAGGGCTTCGAGAAATTCCTCGACGTCAAATACACCGGCACCAAGCGCTTCGGGCTTGACGGCGCCGAGGCATTGATCCCGGCGCTCGAGCAGATCATCAAGCGGGGCGGCAATCTCGGCGTGAAGGAAATCTGCGTCGGCATGCCGCATCGGGG
>DASSIJ010000276.1:0-4619 GCA_035692045.1 Pseudolabrys sp.
AGCAAGGGCAGCTTGTTCGTCGACCGCGCTGCGGCGGGAAGCTGACGCATCCATGCTGCGCAGCCTGATGTCGTTTTGCCTCTCGCGCCGCCCGCTGGCACTGATCGCCTTTGCGGCATTTATAGCGGTCGGTATTGGGGCATTCACGACACTCAATGTCGAGGCCTATCCCGATCCCGCACCGCCGATCATCGAAATCATCGCGCAATATCCCGGCCAATCCCCGGAGGAAGTCGAACGCTACGTCACTATTCCGCTGGAGATCGCAGTCGCCAGCACGCCCGGCCTGACCTACATCCGCTCAAACACTGTGTTCGCGCTCGGCTTCATTCGCCTCCAATTCGAGTATGGCCGCGATTATAATTTCGTGCGCCAGCAGGTCACCAACCGCCTGAAAGATGCGACGCTGCCGGCGGCTGTAACGCCAGTGATCTCGCCGGCCGGCGGCATCAGCGAAATCCTGCGCTACCAGCTCAAAGGTCCGCCCGGCATGGACCTGATCCAGCTCAAGACCATCCAGGACTGGGTGGTTGAGCGCAAATTGCGCATCGTCCCGGGGGTCGCCGATATTTCGCCGCTCGGCGGCAAGACCAAGGAATTCCAGGCCGAAATCGACCTCGATCGCATGCGCTCCTACGGGCTGACGTTGCCGCAGATCATCAGCGCAATTTCCACCAGTAACGCCAATGTTGGGGGCCGCACCATCGCGATCGGCGAACAGTCGGTCAATGTCCGCGGCGTGGGCGCGCTCGGATCGGTCGGGGACGTCAACAATATCGTGGTGAGCCAGCAAGGCGGATTGCCCGTCTTGCTCTCCGACATTTCGCACAACCAGGTCGGTTTCACGCCACGCCTCGGCATCGCCGGCCGTGACAATCAGGACGACATCCTGTTCGGCATCGTGCTGATGCAGAAGCTAGAGCGCACCATGGACGTGGTGACGCGGGTGCGCGCCGCGATCGAACGCATCAACAGCGACGGCAGCATGCCGCCCGGCGTGCGAATCGAACCGTATTACGACCGGGGAGACCTCGTCGCCATCACCGTACGCACGGTGTTGCACAATATGCTGTTTGGCATCGCTTTGATTTTCCTCATCCAGTGGATATTTCTGGGAAACCTGCGTTGCGCGCTGATCGTCTCGGCGACAATCCCTGTTGCCCTGTTCCTTGCCGTGATCATTACGGTGCTGCGCGGGGATTCGGCGAACCTGCTCTCGGTCGGCGCGATCGATCTTGGCATCATCGTGGATGGCACCGTCATCATGGTGGAAAACATTTTCCGCCATCTCGCCGAGCATGCAGCACGTCATCCATCCGAGCAGAGCCGCGGCGACCGGCTGCACCGGATATTGGCAGCGGCCGTCGAGGTGGACAAACCGATCTTCTTCTCGGTGATCATCACCATCGCGGCGTTTATTCCGCTTTTCACCATGCAGGGCGTGGAAGGCCAGATCTTCGGTCCGATGTCGCGGACATACGCCTACGCTCTGCTCGGCGCGGTGATTGCCACCTTTACGGTGACGCCCGTGATGTCATCGCTGCTGCTGCCGGAAAGAGTGACCGAGATTGAAACCATCCTCGTGCGAGGTCTTCGCAGTGTTTACGAGCGGGTTCTTGTTCTCGCCGTGAAAAACGCGCGCATCTCGGCGATGATCGCCCTCGCCTTCCTTGTCATCTGCGGCGCGCTTGGAATGAGACTTGGTACCGAATTCCTGCCGAAACTGGAGGAAGGCAATCTCTGGATCCGCGCTCTGCTTCCGCCCACGATCACGCTCGAAGCGGGCCGTGACACCGTCAACAAGATCCGCAATGTGATCGGCAGTTATGCCCCGGTTCGCACGGTCGTATCGGAGCAAGGCCGCGGTGAAGACGCCACCGATCCGGACGGATCCTTTGTCGCCGAATTTTTCGTGCCCCTTAAGCCGTTTGAGGAATGGCCGAAGGGCCTCACCAAACCAAAGCTCGTTAAGGAAATGTCAGCGCGACTTGAAAGCGAGTTTATCGGCATCGATTTCAACTTCTCGCAATACATACAGGACAACATCGAGGAAGCGGTCTCGGGCGTTAAGGGTGAAAATTCGGTCAAGATTTTCGGCCGCGATCTGAACGAGCTCGAACGGCTGTCAAAAGCGGTGCAAAACGAGCTCGCGAAAGTACCGGGCGTTGCTGATCCTGGCGCATTCAACTTGCTTGGCCAGCCCAACCTGGTGATCCAGGTCGACCGTGCCAAAGCCGCACGCTACGGCATCACCGTCAATGACATGAACACCGTTGTTCAGGCCGCGATTGGCGGGCAGGAAGTCACGCGCATCTACGAAGGCGAAATGAATTTCCCGCTGACCGTGCGGCTGGCGCAGCAATTCCGCGACAATATCGACGCCATCCGGTCGGTCCCGGTGGCTTTGCCGAATTCCGATCCGAAGGCGCCCACGGCCTACATCGCGCTGGGCGATGTCGCCGAGGTGCGGCTGGAAACCGGCGCGGCATATATCTACCGGCAAAACACCGAGCGTTTCGTGCCGATCAAATACAGCGTGCGTGGCCGCGATCTCGGCTCGACGGTGGCCGACGCGCAGCAGCGTATCGCCAAAAATATTGAGCTGAAGGAAGGCTATCGACTGGAGTGGTCCGGCGAGTTCGGCGCACTGGTCGAAGCGAAGAAGCGGCTGGCCGTGATTATCCCGCTCAGCCTGTTGCTGATCATGATGCTGCTTTACAGCCTGTTCAATTCCATACGCGACAGCCTGCTGGCGTTGTCCGGCATTCCCTTTGCCGCCTGCGGCGGAATTCTCGGGCTGTATTTCTTCGGGCTGAACGCGAGCGTCTCTGCCGCCGTCGGGTTCATATCGCTGTTCGGCGTGTCGGCTATGGATGGCATCTTGCTCGTCTCTTACATTCGGCGGCGCCTGGACGAAGGATTTGGCAAGGACGAAGCCATCATCGGCTCGGCAAAGGCGCGCATGCGCCAGATCTTCATGACCGGCCTTTCCGCCTGTATCGGCCTGGTTCCTGCGGCAATCTCTACCGGCATCGGCTCGCAAGTGCAGCAGCCGCTCGCCTGCGTGATCGTCGGCGGCATGCTGCTGTCACCGATCTGCAGCCTCCTGGTGATTCCGACATTGGCGAAGCTGATGATGCCGACCGTGCGAAGAACGGCGCCGGTGGGCCGCCGCACGGCGACCGAGCCCGGACCTGCGGAATAATCAGCTGGTGCGTTTCGGCGGCTGAACCAGCCCCCCGAGACGACCGACGAATTTGCTGATCGGCGACCAGAACAGCAGCACGATGGCAAGTGTGGTGATGGAACCGACCAGCGCGTTGGACCAGAACACGCGCAGGTCACCCCCGGACCCGATCATTGCCAGTCGAAAGGCGTCTTCCGCCCGGCTGCCGAGGACAAGGGCGAGTGTGAAGGGCGCCAGGGGAATGCCGACCTTCTTGAACACGTAGCCGATCAAGCCGAACACCAGCATCAACCAGATGTCGAACATCGCATTCTGGATGGCGTAGGCGCCGATCGCGCAGGACACCACGATCATCGGCGCAATAGCCGCGAACGGCACGCGCAGCACCGCGGCGAAAACCGGAACGGTCGTGAGCACCATGACCAGGCCCACGATATTGCCGAGATACATCGAGGCGATAAGGCCCCAGACGAAATCCTTGTGCTCGACAAACAGCAGCGGCCCGGGATTGAGCCCCCACACCATCAACCCGCCAAGCAGAATGGCGGCTGTGCCGGAACCGGGAATTCCCAAAGCCAGCATCGGCAGCAGCGCAGCCGTGCCCGACGCATGCGCTGCCGTTTCCGGCGCAAATACGCCCTCGATGCGGCCCTTGCCGAAGCTTTCCGGGTCTTTCGAGAAACGCTTGGCGAGGTTGTATCCCATGAACGATGCGGCAATCGCGCCGCCCGGCGTAATGCCGAGCCACGCGCCGATCACCGAGGAGCGCAGCAGCGTCACCCAGTAGCGCGGCAAATCCTTCCACACGTTCCAGAGCACGCGCAGGCTGATCCGTGCGGCGTGGCCGCGCAGCGCCAGCCGCTCTTCCATGGTGAGCAGGATTTCGCTGATGCCGAACAGGCCGATCACTGCGACCAGGAAGTTGATGCCCCGCAACAGGTCACTGAAGCCGAAGGTCATGCGCAGCTGGCCCGAGACCGTGTCCATGCCGACGCCGGCAAGCAACAGCCCGAGCGCCATGGAAATGATGGTCTTGTGCTTGGCTTCGCGACCGAGGCCCACGAACGAGCAGAAGGTGAGCAGGTAAACCGAAAAAAACTCCGGTGGGCCGAAGCGCAGCGCAAACGAAGCGATGCCGGGCGCCAGGAACGTAATGAGTATCACTGCAAACAGCGAGCCGATGAAAGACGAGGTGAAAGCCGCGGTGAGCGCTTCCGCGGCCTTGCCTTGCTGCGCCATCGGATAGCCATCGAACGTCGTGGCAACGGACCAGGCTTCGCCTGGAATGTTGAACAGAATCGAGGTGATGGCGCCGCCGAACAGCGCGCCCCAATAGATGCACGAGAGCATCACGATGGCCGAGGTCGGATCCATCGTGAAGGTGAGGGGCAGCAGGATCGCGACGCCATTTGGCCCGCCCAAACCCGGCAGC
>DASSIJ010000277.1:0-58919 GCA_035692045.1 Pseudolabrys sp.
AAATTCATGAACGTCACCATTTCTCCGACCGTTGCGTTGCCCTGAATTGTGAGCAGGGTGCCGGCGATGATGATCGCGAGCACCGTCAATGTCGTCGCGGTGCGGGTCAACACATTCGCCAATGCCCACCACGAAAGGACCGGCATCTGTGCGGACAACAAACGTTCGACGACATGGCGCAGCTCGGCGACCTCGGTTTCGAGACGAGAAAAGCTCTGCACCAACGCAATATTGCCGAGCGTGTCCGAGGCGCGTTCCGCAAGATCCGAGTAATGCTGCTCGACCGTGCTTTGTAACGTTTCGGTCTTGCGTACGATAAGCGCGGTGAGCACCGCGAAAACGATGCACAGGACAATCAGCAACAGAGCGAGACGCCAGTTAATAAAGAGCGAAACCGGCAACAGGACGAGCAATGAAATAAGCGATGAGAGATTGTCGCGGAAGAACCCAATCCACAGTCCCCACAACGCTTCCGTGCCATGCAGCATCATCTTCATCAGCCGGCCGGAATGCGTATTGCCGTGGTAGGAGAGGGGAAGCTGCAGGACGTGCTCGAAATAGCTCGTCAGAACGACGTGGCGTCGCCGATGCGCGAGGCGATCTGCGTAAAGAGCGATCAACGTCCCGCACGCGATGGTGAAAAGTCCGAAGCCCGCCCATGCGGCAAGCAGCACCGTCAGGTGTGACCACTCCGGCCGTCCACCGCGCATCTGGGCTCCGGTCAGCGTGTCGATGATGCGGCCGAGCAGCACCGGTTCGGCAAACTGGGCTGAGGCCAGTGCCAGATTTGCCAGCGCCAAAATCCATGCCAACCGGCCCTCCGAGCCGAGCAAGGACAGAACACGAGCGTAAAGACGAAAGATATTCATGCGCGGCTCTCGACGCTTGGCTTCCCCGATTTCAGCGGGGAAAGCCCAAGACCATGGCATGGACGCTGATCGCCTCGCTGTCCTAACCGCGTTTGGACGGTACGATTGATTGGACCGTAGTCCAATATGTCAAATCCCCGATCTGCACTATGGTTTTTCGAAGACGTCTGTCGCTGACGACGACACGAAAATCCGACGCAGGGAGATATTGATGAAATCGCCTGTCATCAAGCACTCGATCATACTCAATGGACACAAGACGAGCGTGTCCCTGGAGGACCAATTCTGGGACGGTTTGCGCGAGATTGCCGCCCGGGACAATGTGACGGTATCCGCACTCGTGGAGAGGATCGACCACGGCCGCAGTAGCCACAATCTTTCATCCGCGATCCGCGTCTTTGTGCTGGCTCATTTCCGGGCGCGCATCAGTCAACAGGATTTGCCGGGCGACCGCTCCAATCGGAATGTCTCCACTGCCCCGACAATTGCACCTGATTTGGAAAGTGCGCTCCTGAGATCGTAACGATCTGAAATGAACCAGCCGCGCTGGCATTGAGCGGAAGGAGGCCACTATGGCAAGGGGACGTCGTGGACTGGATCGCCGTCATCGCGACAAAGGCGGCAGAATTGAAAAAAAGCACGGCAATACGCGGGTCGGATCGCTGCGAAAGGAATACGGCGAAAGTTTCGCCAAGGGTCGCCGCAAGGACATGATGCTCAAGACGTTGCTCAAGGAAACCGGCTCGACCTCGTTGCATGAGTATTTGAGACAACACCACAGGTGATGCCGGCCGATGGCATCGCCTGGAGGCTTACTCCAGCCCGGCACGGCGGAAGCCTTCGAGATAGTGGTTACGATCGGCATCCCGCTTGAATGGCATCTGATTGGCGACCCAGTCGACAGAGACATTGGGTTGCGCGCGGCGTAGTTCCAGCAGTGCGGCTTTGGCGGTTTCCTTTTGGCCGAGCATACCGGCAGCGGCGGTGAGCACTCTGTGGCCGCCGACGAAATCGTTGCGTAGTCGGATAGACTCGCGTGCCAAACGCATCGCCTCCTCGTAGTTGTGTCCAACGAACTGGGAGTAGGCGGCGATGCCGCAGTAGATCGCTGAGAATGGATCGCGCGGGCTAAGCCGCAGTGCGCGGCGCGCGGCGAGGTCGGCATCTTCCCAGCGCCCGCAATAGGACAACGCCAGACCGTAATAGCCCTGCGCCAGCGAGAAGTTGGGATTCAGCTGCAGCGCGACTTCGAATTCGGCGATCGAGTCGTCAAAACGCCGCGTGAATAGACAGACATTCCCCAGTGCGTAGTGCGCCCAGGGATCTTCGCTGTCGGCCCGGATCGCCGCCAGCGCTGCCCGCTCGGCGATCCATACCACCTCCGCCATGTCCGCCCAGCCCATGTGCGCGCTGAAGGTCTGGCTGGCGGCAAGCACGCCGAGCGCCTGACCGTAGTTGGGGTCGATGGCGGTCGCTTTCTCAAGGAGGGCCTGGGCAACAACGTTGTCCTGCCGCGTTACCCTCCAGTAATGCGACAGCGCGCGCATCACCAGATCCCATGCATCCATGCTGTCGGGCGGTTTGCGCTGGGCGCGGAAATTTTCTGCCGCATAAAGCTGCGGCTCGATCGCGGCGACGATGGCCTCGGTGATTTCATCCTGTACGGCGAACACATCGGTAATGTCGCGATCGTAACGCTCGGCCCAGATGTGACTGCCGGTTGCGACGTCATTGAGCTGTGCAGTGATGCGCACGCGATCACCGCTTTTACGCACGCTGCCCTCGACCACATAACCGACGCCGAGTTCTTCGGCGACCTGCTTCATATGGACGGCCTTGCCCTTGTATGTGAACGAGGAGTTGCGTGCGATCACGAAGAACCAGCGCAGCTTGGACAGCGCGGTGATGATGTCCTCGCTGATGCCGTCGGAAAAATACTCGTGCTCCGGGTCGCCGCTCATGTTGATGAAGGGGAGCACGGCGATGGCTGGACGGTCGGGCAATGGCAGAGCCGCGCGTGACAACTCATGGATTTCGGCATGCGGCTCAAGACCGTTTGGCCGCGTATGCACTTCGCCCACGAAGCGAATCCCCTTGCGGGCAATAGTGCGGATCAGCTTCTGCTTTCCACCGCTGTCGCCCAACGCCTTGCGCGCAGCGTTGATGCGGCTGGTCAGTGTTGAATCGGAGACGACCCGGCCATGCCAGATCGACGCGATAAGATCGTCCTTGCTGACGACGCGGTCGCGGTTCTCCACGAGGAAGACCAGCAAATCGAAGACCTGGGGCTCAACGGCAATGGATTCAGACCCTCGCAGAAGCTCGCGACGATCGCCGTCAAGCGTATGATCCCCAAAGACAAATTGCACGTTGGTCGCCCCCAACTGCACGACTGAGCCGCCTCACGAAATAATCAAGCCCGTCTCAAGCACAAATCAAGGCCGGGCCAAAGTTTTCCGGATGCGGACGCGGTACTCACATCCCAATCATGTTGGAAATTGGACAGGAGGCATTGATGCCCGCTGCAACGCTAACTGCTGCCAAACCGGCACGGCAGGAAACCGCTTCGCCCGATCTCGCGGCCATAAAGGCACGTCAAAAGGCAGCCTGGTCGTCAGGCGACTATGCCATCATTGGCACGACCCTGCAGATCGTCGGCGAGGAGCTTTGCGAAGCTCTCGATCTGAGCGGGGGGAGTAAAGTGCTCGACGTGGCTGCCGGCAACGGAATGGTGAGTCTCGCCGCGGCGCGGCGCTGGTGCGACGTGGTCTCGACGGATTATGTGGCCAGCTTGCTGGAGCGCGGCCGCGCTCGCGCTCAGGCAGAAGGCTTGGCCATCGAATTCATGGAGGCCGATGCCGAGGATTTGCCGTTTGCCGAGGGCACATTCGACGTGGTGGTTTCGACCTTCGGCGTGATGTTTACGCCCAACCAGGACAAGGCCGCAGCCGAACTTCTGCGGGTCTGCAAATCAGGAGGTCAGATCGGTCTTGCGAGCTGGACGCCTGATAGCTTCATCGGACAGGTCTTCAAGACGCTTGGGAAATATCTACCGCCTCCGGCTGCGGCGAAATCTCCATTGCTTTGGGGGACGCGCACCCGCCTGACCGAGATGTTCGGGCCGGCTGCAAGCTGGATCAAGACCGAGTCGCGCTACTTCAATTTCCGCTATCGCTCGGCACAACACTTCATCGACGTGTTCAGGAACTACTACGGCCCGATGCTCAAGGCCTTCTCGGCGCTCGATACGCTTCAGCAGAATCGTCTTGAGAAGGATCTGTATGATCTCATATCACGTATGAATAGGGCCGATGACGAAACGATGATCGTACCCAGCGAGTATCTGGAAGTCGTCATCATGAAACGATGAGTCGCCTCGGCATTGCGTCAGGCGACGAACGCCGCCGAAGCTGCCGAACATTCGCGCGAAGGAAAGACGTGATGAATACCGTGACCTATGGGGGCGCTCGCGCCCCCCGCACTGCCGTTTCCCAACGCGCAAAGGTAAAAAAGCCCAAACGTCTCTTTGCGCGGTTCATGGATGCGTTGGCGGAATCGCGGCGTCAGCAGGCTCGCCGCATGATCGAAGATCATGCGTACCTGTTGCCAAACCATCCTGACTCCCCGGTGTAGGGGAAAAGACGAGACAATGAAACGCATTCTGATCGAACGGGACATACCGAATGTCGGCAGTCTGAGCCGCGAGCAGCTCAAGGGTCTTGCCGCGACGTCCAATGATGCACTCGTCAAGCCTTCCGGAAAGGTGCAGTGGGTCCACTAATACATTGCTGCCGACAGGACCTTTTGCGTTTACCTCGCCGAGAGCGAGGTCCTGGTTCGGGAGCACTCGCTGCTGGCGGGCTTTCCGATAACGAGAGTCAACGAAGTGCCCACGGTCATCGGCCCGATGACTGCAAGCGATTAAGTGCAACTCGGGAGGCGGCGTTGAAGGAACTAGTCTGGACCATTCCCTGGTTTTTTACCGCAGCATTGGCCGCGAGCAAGGCACCGATCCGTTGTCCGATCACCGGGTATCCGTGCGAGGGCGATATTTCCCATCTGTGCGAGGACTACGGCTGTGCTCGCAAGGGCGGCCTGTCGCCATGCTCTGACGAGAATCTCTAGTCCGGCGTTCCACCGCTCTGGCAGGGCCGCTATCACCTTGACAGCAAAGAGGGAGGGATCATTCGCCCTCCCTCCCGACCTTGAGCTTCGTTACTGAACGACTGCGCAATAATTGCTGCGTCCATTGATGCCGCATTTCACCTTTTTCGGCGCGGCGCCAGAAGACCGGCCGGGCAGTCGATTGACCTGCTTGCCATCGCGGTCATGGACGGTGGGTTTCACGACGTTTCCGTCGTGGCGGATGATGGTCTTCGCGAACGCGCCATTCGTGCCGAGCGCGAGGACGATGCCGACTGCAATCGCTGCAATGATTCGGATCATTTTCACAGAGCTCTTCATAATTGTTTCCTGTTCGTTGGATTGCGTTGTGGCCGTCGGCCAGGTGGATAACGGACACGACACTAGTAGGTCCGAACTGAATTCAATTTGAAGCTATCGTTGCCCGACGTACATGTGGGTGAGCAGACGTTCACTTAAATATGCGCAGTGCGACTGATTTTGTATTGGAGCGGGACTGTAGCGACAGTCACATCGCGAACCATGTCGCTTGATCTAACAGCGCAACGCCCCAACTCGACCTGTGAAAAATTTGGCATGCTGACAGAGCCCCGCGATATCGCCAAAAGGGGTCCGATTTTGCGTTGCTCTGCGTCGCTCGCCATGCGCTCATCGTGGCAGCTTTCAACATATGGTCGCGTGCAATCTGTCCCCGGAGCCGTTCTGCCATCCTCCCTTATCGAGGACTCGTTGGCGAAAACCATAAAAATCAGTCAATTCTGCTGTCACCGTGGCGTGCTGACGTTGAAGCTCACCCTATCGCCATGTGTAACAATCGAATGATAGGATGATGCAGGCCCTCGGACAATTCGAACACCACTCCAACATTTGGTGACGATCATGTTGCGACTGACCGCTCTATTCCTGGCTCTATTCTCGGTGACGGCTTTTGCGCAGACCGACATTCCATCCAACAGTCGTTTGAAGGCCATTGCGAATACAAAGACGATCAAGATTGCTTACCGGACAGATGCCAGGCCATTTTCATTCGTAAATGAAAAGAACGAGCCGGTCGGCTTCACGATCGACCTTTGCAAATTGGTGGTGAATTCCATCGAGCGGCAGAGCGGAGTCGCAAGCCTCAAGATCGAGTGGGTGCCGGTGACTGTTCAAACGCGCTTTACGACCGTGGCGGCTGGCAAGGCTGATATGGAATGTGGGGCAAGCACGGCGACCTTGGGCCGCATGAAAGAGGTCGACTTTTCCAACTTTGTGTTCGTCGAGAGTACCGGCATGGTCGTTACGAGGGCTTCCAACATCCGCTCGTTTGCGGATATGGCGGGCAAGAAAATTGCGGTCGCAGGTGGCACAACGAACGAGCAGGCGATTATCGCCCAGATGAAGCAGCAGAAGATCGAGGCGATGCTCGTCTCTGTGAAGGACGGGGGAGAAGCGATCGCAATGCTGGAATCGGGCGGAGTCGACGGTTTCGCAAGCGACAAGTTGTTGCTGGTCGGCGCTCGCATGAAGGATCCGCAAGCCTTGGTGATGCTGCCCGATGATTTGTCGGTTGAGCCTTATGCGATCGTTTTGCCGCGTGGCGATTGGGCGTTGCGGCTCGCGGTCAACACAGGACTTGCACAGATTTACCGCGACGGTCGTGTGGTCGGCGTATTCAAGGGATGGTTTGATCGGATCGGCCTGCAGATGAGCCCGGTCCTGAGGATCATGTACGGTCTGGGTGCGCTGTCGGAATGACAAAACCGTCGACTTCGACGGTCTCAAATTCCTGTTTGCGAAGGAGTAGGCTCCTTGACCGGGCAAGCAGCCGGTCTATGATTTCTGTAATGTTGATGGGGATGGAGTCCCCCGACACCCGCCGAAAGGCTGATGACTCCTACCGGGCGCCCGCGCGTCGGTAGGAAAAATACTCCGCCGGGTGCCCACGGGAAAGAGGGCGCCATGTTTGCATTGATTCCACTGGACGTTTGGGTAGCGGCCGTCCTTGCTGCGGCAGCTGGCCTCATGGCGATCTTCGGGCCGTCGGCCGGCGTTTTCATCCTGATCTATGTATTCTTGTGCGCGTACATCATCGTCGAAATCATCAGCAATGAAATCGCCGGATGATGTTCAACGATCGAGCGAAGACATTGCCAGCTATGGAGTGCCGCAGCGGCCAATCTTGAGTTCCTTGCAAGGATCCTTGACCTGGCTGATGGTGCCGAGAATCTTGGTTCCGAGCTTGCCGTCCGGCTTGCGGATCACTTCCATCGCATGTTCGTCGTTCACGATGTCGCGCGTCTCAGGATCGATGCTGATCTTTCCGCGCGGTCCCGACGCCTTCCAATGTTTGATTTCATTGACGAACGTATCGGCGTCGAATTTGCCATCGAGCTTCTTGATCGTGTGGAAAACAGCGTCGATGGCATCCCAGGCATTGGCCGACTCGAAATCGGGATAATTGTCCGGACCATAGGCTTCATGCCACGCCTTGACGAATGCCTTGTTGGCGGGATTGTCGAGGTCATTGCTGTACGAACTCATGACGATCGTTCCAATCGCGGCATCCCCCATGGTCTGAAGCTTGCTGTCGGGCACGACGTCCTTCGGTCCAATCAGTTTGATGCCCGCCTGGCGTAGGCCAAGCTGGCCATAGGTCTTGACCACGGCCGAAGCATGCGAGCCCGACGGGATGAACACGAAGAGGCAATCAGGCTTCATATCCTTCACGCGCTGGAAGAAAGGTGTCATGTCGGGGACCTGCGCCGGATTGCCCATCGGGATGGCATCGGTCACCTTTCCGCCAGCCTTCTCGAAGCTCGTCTTGAAGGCTTCAGTCGAATCCTTGCCGGGCGGGAAATCGGTGTAGGCGGTCGCCGCTGTTTTGCACTTGAGTTTGTTCTCAGCGAAGGTGCCCATCGCATAGCCGTCGTGCCACATGCTGAATGAGAAGCGCACAATGTAGGGCGACAGCTGCGGGATCCAGGCGGTGCCGGCATTGGCAATGATGAAAGGCACCTTGGCCTGTGTGATAACCGGCGCCATCGCGATCGCCGATGGCGAATACACGACACCAAGAATGAGATTTACCTTGTCGCGTGTAATGAGTTCCGTCGCAGCGGTCTTGGCATTCGCGCCGGACGGTGGCCCTTCATCGCGCTTGATGAGCTCGACTTTGTGCGGCGCGATGTCCTTTGCGTGAAGCTTCATGTACAGGTCGAAGGCCTTGTCCTGCACATCGCCAAGATCGGCATTGGTGCCCGAATACGGAATCAGAATTCCGATCTTGATTGTCTCGGCCTGTACCGGCGCAGACAGCATTGCGCCAATCGCAGCGTACCCAAGCCACATCAGCGTCCGCATCGCATCCCCCCTGTCTTTGAAATCGGCAGGAACTATAGCAGGCAGCAAGCGTTGGGCGAGGCCGCTATAGACGGTTTACTTTGACCGCATTTTGCGGAACGGACTGAGAACGGATGCGGCCTGGAACGATGCAAGATTGGCGTCCAGCGACTACACTAGCCCTCTGTCTCGTTGTGTAGGAGTTGCTCATGGCCCCGCGCGCCTATTGGAAGGGCTTTCTTCGCCTTTCCCTCGTGTCTTGCCCGATCCAACTTTTCCCCGCCACAAGCGAGCGCGAGAAGGTCAGCTTCAACCAGATCAACAAAGAGACCGGCAACCGCATCCGCTACCGCAAGGTTGATGAGGACACGGGCGAAGAGGTCGAGTCCGAAAACATCGTCAAGGGCTTCCAGGTTTCCAAAGGTCAATACGTTGAGGTTGATGACGAGGAACTCGAAACGATCGCGCTTGAGAGCACCAGAACAATCGAGATCGATGAATTTGTGCCCAAGTCCGAGATCGACGACCTCTATTACATCCGTCCGTACTATATCGCGCCCGATGGCAAAGTGGGGCAGGACGCTTTTGTCGTCATCCGCGATGTTATCGAAAAAATGAACATGGTTGCGATCGGCCGCGTCGTGCTGACAAGTCGCGAGCACATCATAGCTATGCAGCCGCGCGGCAAGGGATTGATGGGAATGTTGTTGCGATACCCCTACGAGGTTCGTGACGAAAAAGAATATTTCGACGATATTTCGAACGCGAAGATCAGCAAGGATATGATGGATCTGGCAAAGCACATCGTGGAGACAAAATCCGGACACTTCGAACCGGACAAGTTTGAAGATCACTACGAAGCCGCGCTCAAGGCGCTTGTCGAAAAGAAATCCAAAGGCATCAAGATTGAGGCACCGAAGGAACGGGCGCCTGCAAAGGTCATCAATCTCATGGATGCCTTGCGCCGGAGTGTGAAAGAAGAACACCAGCCGGCGCGCAAGCAACAGGCGAAACGCTCAAAGAAGCGGATCGAAGGACAGAAGGAAATGCTCTTCTCCATTTCCGGCAAGAAGGCCGGCAAGGAAGAAGCCAGACGGGCGGCACCGGCGGCGAAGCGGCGCAAAGCAGGCTAGCGCCGCAGTCAATTTCGCAGCGCTATCGGACCACGCCCTCTCACCATTTCGACGTTGGTGCGCTCTGCCGGACGCGTTGCGGTAACGCTTGGCTCGGGCCGCGGTTGCGTGTGCAGCCGGTCCACAAGTTGTTGCAACGCCTGCGCCAGCCGTTCGGTCTGGTCTGCCGGCGTGGGTGGAATCGGCGGTGGGCGTTTGTCGGCCGCGAGATTCGGCTGGAGAGGCACATGAACGCGTGGGGTGGGCGTATTCGGGGTAACCACGCGCGCCCATCGCGGGGATTCGTAGTTGGCAGTTTCTTCGCGCTGACGGCGCCGTTCCGCGTAGTGAAGCGTCGGGCCGGCAACGGCGAGCACGGCGAACACGATCATGAGGAAAGCGAACGTGTGATCGATTTCGGTGTCTGTTGCCGATGCAGGCGGAGCCGAAGGTCGCGCGGCAGCTTGCCGTGGCGGCTCTGCGACGGAGCTGGCCGCTGGCGCGTCACTGACGTTTGACGACGCGGAATTGTCCCCCGTCGGCACCGTGTCGAGCGCGCTGGCGGTTTGCGTCCTTCCGACGAACTCAGGCTGTGGCACAAGCTGCGCGGAGGGCGGAAGGTCTGGCATTCTCGGCGCATCGAGGAACGGCAGAGGGGAGACCGCTGGCGCAGGATTCGGCTCCGGCGCGGCCTCTGCCCTTGCAGCAGCTGCAACGGACGATCCTGTGGTCTCCGGGCGACGGGGGCGCGCCGGCTCTGGCGGCTGTACTGCGGCTGCCGGCGCGACCTGTTTCTCGATTTGCGGCGCGCTCTTCTGCACGCGGAGTCCTTCCGGTCCGAGGCGCCAGCACTGACGGTTATTTGCGTGATCGATCCGGTAGTACCAATGCTCGCCTTGCGGTGCCGGTGCGTTTGGTTTGGCGATGCAATCTTCAGCGTCCGCGCTGCGTGTCGATTGCAGCACCAACCCTGCGGTCAAAACAAAAGCCAACATGACCGATGCCAGCATTGCGCTGCCTTCTCGCATGCCAACCCTCCTGGCCCGATAGAAAGAAAAGAGATGCGACTCAATGCGTGAGTACAAGGTGTGTAATGCCAATTGGAAACTGTGATTGGGGCCTCAATGCGTTGCAAATTCGGCAAGTATCGGCATGCACAAGTCTAGTATTGGCGGTAAAACAGTGCCTGCGTGTCCTCCCACTTGCTCTCAACAGTGCCCGTAAGGGCAATAGGCTGGCTATTGTTTTACCGCTATGTTGCCCATCGACTTGCCGCGGTGAAATTGGAGGCACGAGACAATGTTTGCGGTTGCTTACAGACGCATCGCCTGGAGTGTCATTGCACCGTCGCTATTTTTGGTGGCAACGATTTTTACGGCCGCGCCTACTTATGCGCAGAGTTTTCCGTGGTGTGCGATCATGGACAATGATGGCAACACGCAATGCAACTACTCCACCCTTCAGCAATGCCTTCAGACACTGAGCGGGATCGGGGGGCGATGCGTTCAAAATCCGGCTGGCAACGCACCGCCGTCAGCGCTTGTGCCGCCATATTCAGAAAATGCGCAGGGGTTGCTCCCCCTCCAATTGCAAAATCCGGGACCACCACCGGGGCTTGACGGAACTGGAATGCCGCCGCCGCCCAACAACTGAACCACATTTTTGAAGTTGTTATGTGAGGAGTGATCATGCCGCCACGCCGCGTCATCGTCGGGTCCACGCTGCTTATGTGCGGCCTTTCATTCGCACTCGCGCAACAGCAGACCCTTGTTATTCCGGACAATCTGTTCACGCAGGCCGGCTTTGCGGTGAAATATGCGACGACGCCGGAGAAAAGCCGGATCCTGAGATCGCTTCCGCCGGACAAGCTTGTGAAGCGGACAAAGGACGGCAGGACATATTACGTCTACGCGGATGCTGAACGTTGCAATTGTGCCTATGTGGGAACGCCTGAGGCCTATGCGACCTACCAGAACTGGTCGAACATCGGCCCCGGTGGCGGTGGCAGTGGTCCGCTGTCAAACTCCATGCAGATGATCGATTCCGACAATATCGGAACTCCCTATATTCCTGCCGACCTCGGCAACAGCATGGACAGCATCCTCCATCCGAGCTTCTGAGAACCGAATAGATTTTTCGGCCATAACTTGATGGGATATCGCCGTTCAAAACTGAAAGTCGTATTGAGCGTTATCGCGGGGGTTCTCGCCGCGTACGGACTCATGGCCTACATTGTGCTCCCGATGAGCTGGACTCACTACGAGCACCAGAAGGGGCTTGCAGGGCACCCGATGGTGACGCGCACGACGCAGGATATTCCGGGTGGTCCGATCAACGTGGGCCTGGTTGGACAAAAGGAGGATGTCTTGTGCGCCATGCACGCGGCCGCGTGGTATCCGGCGGATCCGATTACATTCCGGTCGAGCGTGGAGATCGTCGGCAGCGTTGTCTTGAACAGGCCCTACCGTGATGCGCCTGTGAGCCCTTTGTTTTACGACGGGCGACGCGAAGATCTTGCATTCGAAAAGCCCGTTGGCGAAAGCGCAGACCGGCGCAATCATGTGCGCTTCTGGCAAGTTCTTAAGGAAGGGCAGGAGGGCCGGCCAGTCTGGCTCGGCTCTGCAACATTCGACCGCGGTGTAGGCTTGAGCCGCTATACGGGACAGGTGACCCATGACATCGCGCCCGACATCGACGCCGAGCGAAACGAGTTCACTGACGATCTGAAAATCGCGAAGGTTGTCGAAGCGATCTACGAGGTCACCGGCGTCGGCCCGACACTGGTTGGCCGGAACGGGGAGGGCGACCGCTATTACACCGATGGAGAAATCAAGATCTCGCGTCTTGTTGCGGGCTGCAATGCGAAGGCTGTGACGGTCATGGAGCTCGACAACCCGCCGATCGTGAATTTGAAAAATGAAGCCTGGAGGGCGGTCACCGGGATTCTGCAATCCGGCGCGGCCTCCAAGTAATGGCGGAGTGTCCGCAACCGGGCGTTCGTGAGCGAGCGCCTACATTTCGTTGCCGACGTGCCAGCTTCTCTGGAGACCGCGCGATTGGGATGTCTGGCTGCCGGGTTGCGGCGCGGCTTGCCATACGCCCTGGCAGACGCCTGCGTTAATGCAAATGTCGCCGACGCTTCCGCTTCCGCCTCCGCCGCCAGCCTGCCATTGCCCCTGAAAATTATTGTTTCGCTGGGTGACCTTGTGCCACACGCCTTGCTTGTTGATAGATTTGCCGTGGTCGCCCATCGCCTGGTGTTGCATGTTGTGCTTGCCATGCGGCTGTCCCTTGGACGCGAAGCGAGGCATGTGACGCATGCCGTGCGAGCGGGGTCCGTGCGAACCTGACGTCATGCCGCCGTGACCGCCTCGGCCTCCGCCGCCACGAGCCAAGGCTTCACTCTCCGCATATACGACGCTCAGAAGCGCCGCGGTTGCAGCTGCGAGAACAAGAACGACTTTCACACGCATAGGGATTGCCCCAGCAATGGCACGATCAGCTCGTGCGCCTGACAATCTTACAAATTGACTGCCAGTGGCAAATCACAAAGCCGCGGTTAGTTAAGTTAACGCTATGCGCCAGCGTCAGCGCTGCTCGGGCACCTGGACTATGCGGGCGATCGAGCCCGATCCGCCAAGCGGAAATATTTGTCCGAGGTAGTTGATCGTCTGAAACGTTTCATACCATGACCACAGCTGGCCGGTTCGCTTGTCCAGAATGATCACCTGGTTCGATGGTTTGAACCAATTGTGATCCTCCCAGCCGCGCTGACGAAGGGGCCGGCGGATGCTCGCGCCAAAGGAAATGTTTTGGTCCAGCTGAGTGGTGACCATTTCGTAGCGGCTGTCGTGTAGCGGGACTTGTGCCGAAGCTTGCGTGCTTACACCCGCCAACGCTGCGACGAGCGTCATCCAAAAGATGCGTCCCATAATTCGTCTCCCGCTATCCACCGACAAAATGTTAACCGCGTGACGCCACACCACAATGATACTCACGCGTTAACCTCAAGGATCAAGCTTAATTTCACAGGCCGCCGTCGAGGGCGGCCGGCGAACCCTCGCGCATCCACGCCGGCCTGTGCGACATTGTGCGGCCGCATGACGTCGGCAAGCGTGGGCACATGAACTGGCATCGTGGCCTTCTCAGGTTATGGGTCGTCTTTTCGTTTATATGGCTGCTGGCATGCGGCGCCTGGGGTCTATCCCAATGGCACGCCTGGACAGGCTCCAAATTTCCGGTCACCGACCCGAGTGGATTGAAATTTATTGTCACCGCTCCCGTTGGAACGCCAAAGACCGAAATTCTACCGTTTCTGCGCCGCTCGGATGTCGTGAAAAGGTGGCAGGCTGATTGCAACAGGGAGCGCAGCGCTTCTTGCAGGCGGGAGATTCCTGTTCACATGCCTGGGGTCATGGAAGACTTCGTGAGGTTTCTCGTTTTTGCAATTTCGATACCGTTCGTGGTTCTCGTCCTTGGACTTGTCGGCTCCTGGGTAATTCTTGGTTTCCGGAGACCGGCCGGCCCGACGCCGTGAATCCGGCTTTCGCGCCGCTTTTGCACCGGCGCAGTCCCGTCCCGAACAAATCAATCCCTGATTTCCAGCGGTTTTTTTTGCACGGACTACGCGCGTGTTTCCCTTTGGGCCAATTGTCGTCGTCCGGACTGGATGCGGTACTGATGTGGGGTGGCAGCCACAGACGTCAGCCCGTCAGTGGATTCTCGAACTGGTTCTTCAACGCGGATGCATCACGAAATGTTCGTCCGCGCCATTTTAGAGATGAGGTGGACGCGCGCCGCTTTGGCGTGCGTGGCCGCCCTGATACTGGTAACGACCGGCGCCTCAGCCGCCGAGCCGCGGCGGGTTCTTCTGATCCACGCATTCGGCCATGCCTATTCGCCATGGAGCGATATGGCGGGCAGCTTCCGCGCGGATCTCGTAAAGAAGTCGGGCGAGCCGATCGATCTCTACGAGGTCTCGCTGGACACGGCACGAATCCAGAATCCGCGCGAGGAAGCGCCGTTTGTCGAATACATTCGTACGCTTTTCCTGGGGCGCAAACTCGATCTGATTGTGCCGGTTGGCGCGCCCGCGGCGTTCTTCGTGCAGCGCCATCGATCGGAGCTGTTTCCTGCGACGCCCATGATGGTCGTCGGTGCCGATCAGCGGCGAATCCCCAAGGCCAGCCTTTCGGAAAATGACACAGCCGTTCTGCTGGATCTCGACCTTCCGGCCTATCTCAGAAACATTCTGCGCGTCCTTCCTCAAACAACCGAGGTTGCAATCGTCGTCGGGAATTCTCCTGTTGAGCGATACTGGACTTCACAGTTCGTGCGGGAAGTCGTGCCGACTGCTGATCCGGTGAAGATCTCTTTTCTCAACGATTTAACGTTTGACGAGATGCTGAAGCGTGCCGCGGCCATGCCGCCGCACTCCGCCATCCTATGGTTTCTGCTGTCCGAAGACGCAGCGGGCGTTCCTTATTCAGAGGATCGCGCACTTGACACCATGAGCAAAGCTGCATCTGTGCCTGTTTTCGGCATGGGCGACTACCAGCTCGGGCGGGGCATTATCGGCGGCCCCTTGATGCAGACTCAGGCGCTTGGCCAGCAGGCAGCGGATGTGGCGCTGCGCATTCTGAAAGGTGAAAAGCCGTCCGCGCTGAATCCGCCCTATGTGGTCTTCGGAGCCCCGATATATGACTGGCGCGAACTGCGGCGATGGGGCATCAGCGAAACCCGGTTATCGTCCGACAGCATCGTGCAATTTCGCGAACCTGGCGTGTGGCGGCAATATCGCTGGCAGATCATTGCTATTGCCGGGATTTTGCTCGCGCAGGCGGCGGTGATCACCGGGCTGTTTTTAGAGCGTCGTCGCCGGCAGGTTGCGGAATTGGAGCTACGTCATCGCCTGATGGAAGTCATTCATTTGAACCGTACGGCTGTTGCCGGTGCACTGTCGGCATCGGTCGCTCATGAGCTCAATCAGCCTTTGGGGGCTATCCAGAGCTACGCTGAGGCTGCGCTGCTTTATCTCAATGCCGATCCGCCGAACGTCACGCGTGCGCAACAAATACTGGCCAACATCCTTCGGGATGATCAGCGTGCATCAAAGATCATCACCCACCTTCGTGGCCTGCTGAAGAAAAGAGTTGAGAGTGAAATGCAGGAATTCGACTTCAATGATGTCATCAGCGACACGGTGCAGATCGTTGGTCCTGAGGCACTCAAGAAAGGAGTTGATCTGAGTGTCCACAACGCGAACGGCGCTTTGCCGGTTCGCGGCGACCGTATTCAGCTGCAGCAGGTGATCATGAATCTGGCCATGAACGGGATCGATGCCATGCAGGGTTGCGGTCCGGGTCAGGGGAAGATGTCGATCAAGACTTCATTGACCGAGGACTCTGCAGTCGAAGTTTCGGTCGCCGACTCCGGAAGCGGTATCCCTCCTGACAGATTGAACAAGATCTTCGATCCGTTCTACACGACCAAGGGCCATGGCACAGGACTCGGTTTGTCCATTGCACGGACTATCGTCGAGACTAACGGCGGCAGGATATGGGCCGAAAATCGGCCCGGCGGCGGGGCCATGTTTTGCTTCACGTTGCCGGTGTCGAAAGCGATCACGGCATGACAAAAGTGACGCCGATTGTTCACATCGTCGATGACGATGAATCGTTTCGTTCGGCGCTGGGTGAGTTGCTGAGCGCCTGCGGCTATCGCATTTCGTTGTACGAAACGGCAAAAAAATTGCTTGAAACCCCATTGACCGGTAGCCCTGCCTGCATCCTGCTGGACGTGCAGATGGCCGGCCTGAACGGGCTGCAGTTGCAGGATCAGCTCTCCGCTCTTGGTTGTCGGTTGCCCATCATCTTTATAAGCGCCTACGGAGACATACCGACGACGGTACAAACTATAAAAGCAGGCGCAGAGGATTTCCTTACAAAGCCGGTGACAAGGGAAAGGCTTGTGGAGGTGCTGGAACGCGCCCTCGCTCGCCACGAAGCGATACAGGCGCACGATGACGAGATCGCCACCCTTCAATCGCTCTTTGGCCAGTTGACCCCGCGCGAACGGGAGGTTTTTGCTCTGTTGGTGCGAGGAAAACCTCACAAGCAGATTGCATTTGAGCTGGGCATATCGGACCGAACGGTCAAACTCCACCGGCACCAACTGGTGCAAAAGCTCAAGGTTCGTTCGCTTGCAGAGCTTGCGGTGATTGCCGAACGCCTTGGATTGCTGCCCGAGCGCAAGAGCGACTGGCGCGAGACACAGGCAAGTCGTTAGAGACGCGGCCAATTTCCAATCCGGGTGGATACTTTCGGTGACCCCTTCCCATAGGGGCAGGTCTCAGGCGGCACCATTTCTGTCACATTCCGGTGACTGGGGTCCAACCACTATCTTGCTTGGCGCTGAGGCGTAGGGATTTTTATGCAGAAGCGACGAACAATTGTGGCCGTCGTGGATGACGATCCGAGCATGCTGAAGGCCGCCGAAGACCTTTTGGATGCGCATGGGTGCACAGCCTCACTTTTCACTTCCGCGGAAGAGTTCCTCGCGAGCGAGCTCGTGACTCGAGCCGATTGCCTTCTCCTGGATATTCACCTTGGTGGATTGTCCGGAATTGAATTGCGGCGCCAATTGAAGTCGTCGCGACCTGCGCTTCCGGTCATATTTATGACCGCGCTGGATGACGAGGCGATGCGTCGGGAAGCACTTCAGGTCGGCTGCGTTGCCTGCCTGCGCAAGCCGTTTCCGGCACGCCAGTTATTCGACGCCATCGAGAAAGCCGTACACACGTGACGTTTGGTGCGCGCAGTCCCGTGATACCACTCGACGATCGTAGCGGCGCTGACCTTCCCCTAAGTGCAGTTTAACCCGCATCAGCCCGGTGTGAGGATAACGCCGGAGGTGAATCAACTTCACCTCGTCGCGCTATGCGAAGACGTTTGTTGACCAGGTTTGCAATGGGAGAAACCGGCCATGAAGATCCAGCGAAACTTATGGCTTAGTTTGTTTGCGATATTCGTTGCGGCAGCAAGCGTGCCTCAACAGGCTTCTGCGCAGGCGCAGAGCAAACCGAACATCGTCTTCATCATGGGCGATGACATCGGTTGGATGCAGCCGAGTATCTATCATCGCGGCCTGATGGTCGGAGAGACGCCGAACATCGACCAGATCGGCCAGGAAGGCGCGATGTTCACCGACTACTACGCGGAGCAAAGCTGCACCGCGGGCCGGAATGCATTCTTTACCGGCATGCATCCGCTGCGCACCGGCATGATTCCGCCGCAACTCCCCGGCAGCCCGTCTTACCTGAAGCCCGGCACCCCGGCGCTCGCCAAGTTTTTACTCGACCTCGGATACAACACCGGCGAGTTCGGCAAAAACCATCTGGGCGACCACACCGATGCCCTGCCGACCGCGCACGGCTTCCAGGAATTCTGGGGCTATTTATATCACCTGGATGCGATGCAGGGGGTGAGCTTCCCCGACATCAACAAATCTCCAACGCAGCAGACCGTCGCACCACCGTGCAGGAACACGCCGATCCCTGGCCTGGCCGAGGTCCCGGGCGCCGTCGATCCCAAGACCACGCTCTGCTTGATGCCTCCGCGCCCGGTGCTGTGGTGCAAGTCCTCCGATGGCAGCTCGAAGAACCAGACCTGCCAGGATCAGGGGCCGCTTACATTGGAGCGGTCAAAGACCGTGGACGAGGAAATCTCCGCGAAAGTCGTCGACTTCCTCGATCGCAACGATCCGCGTCGCACCAACAAGCCGTTCTTCGTCTGGTACAACCCGGCCCGCATGCACATCACCACCGTGCTGCCGGACAAGTACCTGGCAATGGTCGGTGAGCCGGGCGGCAAGGACTGGGGCGTCAACGAAGCCGGTATGAAGCAGATGGACGACAATATCGGCGTGGTTCTGCAGAAGATCGAGCAGATGGGCCAGACCAACAACACCATCGTCGTCTTCACCACCGACAACGGCGCCGAGACCATCACCTTCCCGGACGGCGGCGTGACGCCCTTCAAGGGCGGCAAGCTGACCACCTGGGAGGGCGGCATGCGCGCCCCGATGGTGATTCGCTGGCCCGGCGTGATCAAGCCCGGCACGGTCAAGAACGACATGTTTGCATCTCTCGATTGGATGCCCACCCTCGTCAACATCGCCGGCGGCCCGAAGGGCGATGGACTGAAGAAGCAGATCGAGGCCGGCCAATACCCCGGCATCGTGAAGACGACGCTCGACGGCGTCGACCAGCGTGACTTCCTGGAAGGCAAGTCACAAAAGTCGGCACGCGATACGTTCTTCTACTATTCCGGCAAGGACCCTTCGGCGGTTCGCTACAAGAACTGGAAGATGTACTTCGCGATGGTGTCCGACGCGCCCCAGGGCTTCATCACGGGCGTGGTCCCGTACCACTGGACGCAGGTCGTCAACGTCAAACGCGATCCCTTCGAGATTTCTATCGGCCAGCAATACAAGACGCTCTTTGGTATGGGCGGGGCAATTGCTTCTCCGTCCACCGCCTATGTCTATGACTGGAACATGCTGCCCATTGGCCAGGCACTCTGGCTGAGGGAGCTCGAGAGCTACATTCCGTTCCCGCCGCTGCAAAATCCGGCGAGCTACAATCTGGACCAGGTCTTGCAGCAGGTGAAAGACATGAAAGCGTCCAGTCACGCGGGCGAATAATCGCCAGAGCTATACGGGCGCCCAGGCAATGGGCGCCCGTATCGCTTCCTCGCGCTTGAAATTCGCTTGGACTGATCCGGAGAAAATCACAAATTGGGCGCAGCGACCATCTGCGGCCAGGAGCAATACCGGCCTTTCCCTTTAGGGCAATTGAAGCCGTCCGGGCCCGAGTCGAAGATGGCCGGACAAAATCATCGCCAGGCTGAAGTCCGCTGAGAAATGCAGCGCGACCCACGTCCAGGTGCATTTGGAGACCCTATGAAACGCGGATCCAGGGCCGGTTTCACGAACGGGAGACAACCGATGCGTCCATTCATTTACGCTCACAGACGCGCCGTCTTGGCGGGGCTGCTGATGTCGGCAGCCGGCGCCGCACTCTCCAGGTCGCCTGCATTGGCACAAAGCGATCCGCTTCCATCATGGAATGACGGCAAGAGCAAGCAATCAATCCTCGACTTTGTCGCCAACGTGACACGCGAGGGCTCACCTGGCTTTGTGCCCCCACCCCAACGTGTTGCAACCTTCGACAACGACGGCACGCTGTGGGTGGAACATCCGATGTACACCCAGCTCGCCTTTGCGCTTGACCAGGTGAAGGTCCTTGCACCTCAGCATCCGGAATGGAAGGAGAAACAGCCATTCAAGGCAGTTTTGGATGGTGACATGCGGGCTCTTGCCGCGACGGGCGAGCGCGGTCTGGTCGAGTTGCTCATGGCGACGCACGCCAACATGAGCACCCAAGACTTCGAGCGCGTCGTCACGGATTGGATTTCGACCGCCCGGCACCCGCGCTTCAAGCAGCCTTATACCGACTGCGTGTATCAACCGATGATCGAATTGCTTGCGTATCTGCGGGCGAACGGCTTCAAGACCTATATTGTGTCAGGCGGCGGCATCGAATTCATGCGGCCGTGGACCGAGCGGGTCTATGGCGTTCCGCCGGAGCAGGTTGTGGGATCGAGCATCAAGACACGTTACGTGCTGCGTGACGACATTCCGATATTACTACGCCTTCCCGATGTGAATTTTGTTGACGACGGGCCTGGCAAGCCGGTTGGAATCAACGAACACATAGGGCGACGGCCCATCGCTGCATTCGGCAATTCGGACGGCGACCTTCAGATGCTCGAATGGACCACCAAGGCGGCCGCCACTCCGGCGCTTGCCCTGATCGTCCACCACACCGACGCTGAGCGCGAATATGCCTACGATCGCGACACTCATTTTGGCAAGCTCGACAAGGCCCTTGACGCGGCCAAGCTTAACAATTGGACTGTTGTTTCTATGAAGGATGACTGGAAGCGTATCTTCAAATTTCAATAGTCAGACTCGCCTGCCCAGAAGGCGACAGCGCGCCGCGAGAATGAACGCTGGGTACTCAGGAGAGAGAACATGACCAAGCTTGAGATATTGGCTGCAACGGTGGCGGTCGTGATCTGCGCATCGCCACTTGCCGTGCGTGCCGACGAGGTGCCGACTTACGATGTCAATAAGAGTTGCAAGGCCGACGTGCAGGCCTATCAGGGTACGGGAACCCGGGCGGGATGCATGACCGATGAACAAAATGCCCGGCAAATGCTCGTGAGCCAATGGACGCAATTTGCACCGGAAAACAGAGCGAGGTGCACGCAAATGGTCAGCGATCCTGCCGGCCCGCAGAGCTATGTGGAGTTGCTCACCTGCCTTCAAATGGCGAAGGACGTGAAATCTTTGCCCAAGTGATCCGCCCCGCGTGAACTTTCGCGGCAGAAACGGAATCCTGGCCGCCGGCTGCGTGGCGGCGCTTTTGGTTTTTTTATTCGGGGGTCTTTGGCAGCTTTTGCACGCGCCGGTGGCGCGTGCCGCGGATAACCGGGCCCCCGCGTTCGTTGGCAGTGAAACCTGCGCCGGCTGTCATCAATCCGAAACGAACCTGTGGCGTTCCTCGCAGCACGAACGAGCCATGGCTCATGCTACGGACAAGACCGTCCTGGGCGATTTCAACGACGCGAGTTTCGACTATTACGGGGTACGCTCGCGTTTTTTTCGTAAGGATGGACAATTCTTTGTCGAGACTGATGGACCCGATGGAAAGCTCGACGCTTTCCAGGTGAAATACACGTTCGGCGTCGACCCGCTTCAACAATATCTGGTCGAGTTTTCTGACGGGCGCGTGCAGGCACTCTCAATCGCGTGGGACAGCCGCCCGAAGGACAAAGGCGGCCAGCGCTGGCTGCACCTCTATCCCAATGAGCAAATCAAGCACGACGACATTCTTCATTGGACCAAGCTCAATCAGAACTGGAATTTTATGTGCGCCGAATGCCATTCGACCGGCATTCGCAAGAACTACAATGCGGCAAACGATCGCTATGCGACAACCTGGACGGAGATCAGCGTCGGCTGCGAGGCCTGTCATGGCCAGGGATCCAACCATGTGGTCTGGGCGCAGGCCCAAAAGAGCTGGTGGCCGTTCGGCAAGACGAAGGATGCGACGAAAGGATTGCTGGTTCAATTTGACGAGCGCGCCGGCGTCACGTGGACGCAAAACGACCGAACCGGGATGCCTCAGCGCAATGGAATGCCGCTAGGGCCGCGCAAAGAGGTGGAAACGTGTGGGCTGTGCCACGCGAGGCGCGATCCGTTTTCCGACAACTGGATTCCCGGACAACCGCTGTCAAACACACATTTGCCCACGCCGATCATCCGCACATCGTCTTACCCGGATGGTCAGATGCGCGACATCGAGGAAATTTACAACTACCTGCCGTTCAGGCAGAGCAGGATGTTTGCTGCGGGCGTGACCTGCAGCGACTGTCACGATCCGCACAGCGCCGCGCTGCGTGCGCCTGGAGATGGCGTGTGTGGGCAATGCCACGTGGCAAGCAAGTATGAGACCGTTTCACACCGCCACCATGAGAGTGTGAGCGGCTCGATACCCTGTGCGTCCTGCCACATGCCTGAGCGCAAATACATGATCGTCGACCGGCGGCACGATCACAGCTTCCGGATTCCCCGGCCGGATCAGTCGGCGAAGTTGGGTACTCCGAATGCATGCAACGATTGTCACACCGACAAGCCCGCCCAATGGGCGGCGAGCGCCGTGGAGACGTGGTACGGGCCGCAGCGGAAAGGGTTCCAGACCTATGGGGAGGCTTTCCACTCCGCATGGACGGGACAGGCAGATGCTGGAAAGCTCCTTGGTCAGGTGGCATCGGACGCCAACGTCCCTGCCGTTGCCCGGGCCAGCGCGTTGACGGCATTGTCGGCTTATCTTTCGCCAGCCAATGTCAATCTGGCCCAGAAGGGGCTTGCGGATAGCGATCCCATGGTGCGCGGCGGTGCTCTTTCGATGTTGGAGGGCGTTCCGGCCAATCAACTATGGCCACTCGTTTCACCTTTGCTGTCGGATCCAATCACAGGCGTGCGCATCAGGGCCGTATCGCTGCTTGCGGGGGTCCCGACCACGAGCCAACCAGGCGCCGATCGTGAAAGTTTCGACCGGGCTGCAGCCGAATTTCTCGCCGCGCAGCGTCTCAACGCGGATCGGCCAGAAGCGCGAACGACCCTCGCCAATTTCCTGGCGCAGCGCGGCCAATCTGCCGAAGCTGAAACCGAATACAAAGCAGCACTGAAGTTAAGTCCGCAATTTACGCCTGCTGCGATCAATTTAGCGGATCTTTATCGCGCATTGGATCGCGGCCCCGACGGATTGAAGGTCCTGCGCGAGGCCGTCGCCGCGGTGCCTCAGGATGCAGGCCTTCATTACGCGTTTGGATTGGCGCTCATTCGTCAGAAACAGAACGATGAGGCGCTTGCCGAACTACGTCGCGCCACCGAACTGGCGCCTGATCAGTCCCAATACGCTTACGTCTATGCCGTCGGTCAGCATTCTGCAGGCCACGTCGAAGATGCGATCACGACCCTCAAGGAAAATTTGAACAAGCATCCGGTCGACCGGCAGACATTGCAGGCGCTCGTCGCCTTCAACCGCGACGCGGGAAATATCGCGTCGGCTTTGGATTACGCGCAACGTTTGGCTCGGTCCGCTCCGGAGGACAGGCGGATTGCGGATCTGGTCGAAGGCCTTAAGCGGCAATTGGAATCGCCGCAGCGGTAGTGTTGGCGCCCCAATTTGAAAAGCCCTCGGATCAGTTGACCCGAGGGCTTGTTGATTTTCTTCTCGCGAAGAAAAGCCTACTTCGCTGCGACGACCTTCTGCCGCTGCTCGCCCAGCTTCTCAATACCGAGCGTCACGACATCGCCAGCTTTTAGAAACACCGGCGTAGGCTTCATCCCGAAGCCGACGCCTGGCGGCGTGCCTGTGATGATGATGTCGCCCGGCTCCATCACGAAAAACTGCGAGCAGTACCACACCAGATGCTCGCATCCGAAGATCATGGTCTTCGTGTTGCCGCGTTGGCGCTTCTCGCCATTGACGTCGAGCCACATGTCCAAATTCTGCGGGTCCTTGATCTCATCCTTGGTCACGAACCAGGGACCGACCGGCCCGAAGGTCTCGCAGCTTTTGCCCTTGTTCCACTGGCCGCCGCTGCGCTCGATCTGGAACACGCGCTCGGATACGTCGTTGCCCAGGAAATATCCGGCAATGGCGTCCTTTGCCTTGTCCTGCGTCAGATAGCGCGCCCGCTTGCCGATGACGATGCCGAGTTCGACCTCCCAGTCGAGCTTGCTCGATTCGCGCGGAGTGATCGTGTCGTCGTTCGGCCCGCAAATGCAGCTCGGGGCCTTGTTGAAGATGATCGGCTCCTTCGGAATCGGCATACCCGCTTCCGCCGCGTGGTCGGAATAGTTGAGCCCGATGGCAATGAAGTTGCGCACGTTGCCAATGCAGGGGCCAAGTCGCGGCTTGCCGGATACAGGCTTCATCCGCTTGAGGTTTGCCTTCCTGATTTTCGCAAGGCCACCCGAGGCGAGCATCTCGCCATCGATGTCCTTCACGATGCGTGACAGGTCGCGGATCTTGCCGTCGTCACCGATGATGCCGGGTTTCTCGCGGCCGGGCGCGCCAAAGCGAACGAGCTTCATTTGAAAGTGTCTCCCGTGAGCGTTCTGTTTTTGAAGGTTAGAGGTCGTTGGTTGGCGCATCATGCATGGCCATGGGCGGGGAGCAACCCTCCTTTGCAGAATGAAGGAACGGGCGCAGGGGCAAAAGCTCCACAAGATCAGGCCTTTGCGCCCGTGCGCGTCGTAGTTAGCAGAGTCCTGCGCATTTACACGTCTTTTGATGATCAGTTTCACCGCTCGATAAATAGGCAGACCTACGATGTCATCGGCCGTTTCCGTCTGACGTTTGGCCAAAAGGCAGACCTCGCGGCAGTCGCGCGGATGCCGTGTATCGACGGAGGCAGCGATGGACGAAAGACGAAGACTAAAGCGCTTACGCGCCCTGAAGGCGGGCACGATCTCTTTCAACCGTGCCGGCGGCATCACTTGCCGTGTGCGTAACATGTCGCCCGCCGGCGCGTGCCTCGAAGTTTCGAGCCAGGTCGGCATTCCGGACAATTTCGTGCTGGTCGTCAGCTACGACAAATTCAGTCAGACTTGCCATGTGATCTGGCGCTCGGACACGCGCCTGGGCGTGGAGTTTCGCCCTGCCTGAAGCGGTTCGCGGCTGTGACGGGATAGTCTTACCTCCCGCGCGGCAGAGCCGCGGTCGGCAAATTTCCAGTGCCTAACGGTTGACGAACCCTGACATTCGATCTGCTGCAGTGCAGTAGAGAGCCTGTGTCATCGCCGCAACAGGCGCGTTATTTTTGCCGTCAGCGCCACCATTCCATGGGTTCTTAAGGGTGCCGCTATTGTCCCTCGACCAACCTCCCGTCACGATGTCAATACGCAGGGCGGACGGCGCGACTCAGCTGGGGGACTCACTTCAATGTCAGGTCGGGGTTGGACAGGCTATTTGCGCTCGGGCACCGCGCTCGGGTTTTTGGTAATTGCGACTGCGCAGGCGAGCGCGGGCGGTTTCGGCATCCGGGAGCAAAGCGCATACGGGCAGGGCACATCGTTTGCGGGTATTGCCGCGGGCGGGGCGCTGTCATCGATGTTCTGGAATCCGGCTACGATGACTCAGGTGCCGGGCATTCAGAGCGAATCGGATGTGGCTGGCCTCCTCCCTTATAGCGCACACAATCCGGGACCCGGCAGTGCGCTCGGAGCATTCGGCGGCACGACAAATACGGCAGAGGGCGCTTTTGTTCCGGCCAGCTATCTCTCGTATCAGCTCAATCCAAACCTCTGGCTCGGCGTCTCGATCAATGCGCCGTTCGGACTCTCGGTGAGCTTTCCTGACCGATGGGCGGGCCGCGATTTCGCCGCCGGCCCCACCAACTTGCATACATACAACGCCACACCGAGCATCGCTTACCGAATCAATGACTGGATCAGCGTTGGCGCCGGCGTGCAGATCCAGTACGCAACGGAAGTCCTGACACAGGGCCTCGGGGCCACACCGGGCTTGCAAGCCGTTATCAAAGGCAATGGATGGGGCTACGGTTTCACCGCCGGCGCCACTTTCACGCCAACGCCCACGACCACGATCGGACTTGGCTGGCGCTCATACGTTGATCAGAAAATCGACTCCACGCTGAGTACGTCAGCGGTGCTCCCCCTCACCACAATCGGATCGATCGATACCACGGTCAAAGCCCCCGACACCGTATCGCTTGGCATTCGCCAGGGCCTGGGTCCGCTCTGGACAGTCATGGCGACGGCCGAATGGTCGAACTGGAGCCGCATCGGCACCTCGGTGTGGACGACGCCAAGCGGCGGAGCCGCCACGATCGGCGGCGTGCCGGTGACATTGCCGTTCCAGTATAAGGACGGCTGGTTCTTCTCGGGCGGCGCCGAATACAAGTGGACCGACCGGCTGACCGTGCGCGGTGGCGTCGGCTATGAACTTTCGCCGATTGACGATCGGGTCCGCACGCCGCTCATTCCGGACAATGACCGGTTCTGGGCATCGGTCGGTGCAACCTGGCAGGTCTTCAAAGGCCTGCACTTCGATCTCGCCTATTCCCACCTCTGGGTGAAGGACCCGACGGTTAATATTTCGGCAGGGTCCGGCAATCCGTGGTTTATCCCAGGAGCTACTGCACCCTATGTCGGGACGACAAATGCGCACGTCGACATTTTCTCAGGCTCGCTCGTTTTCCGCTGGGATGAGCCGGCGGCGGCACCGGCAACAAGGCTGATTACCAAATAACCTGCGAGGATGGGGTGGGGTGCAAAGGCCGGCAGCGATGCCGGCCTTTGCATTTTCAAAGCGCGCCGTTGAACGTACCACCGTCAATCAGGAGATTCTGGCCGGTAATGTAGCCGGCGTGCGCCGAACACAGGAACGCGCAGGCGGCGCCGAACTCATCCGGGTTGCCGAAGCGTTTGGCTGGAATGGTGGCGATGCGGTCGGCAGCAACCTGGTCAACGCTCTTGCTCTTCTGTTCGGCAGTCTTGCTCAAGGTTCCGCGTAGACGGTCCGTATCGAAAGCGCCGGGCAATATATTGTTGATGGTCACGTTCTTGTCCGCCACCGTACGCGCGACGCCCGCGAGGAATGCAGTCAAACCGGCGCGCGCGCCTGACGACAGATCAAGACCCGCGAGCGGCATCTTCACCGAACTGGAGGTGATATTGATGATGCGCCCGAATTTGCGCTGGCACATCGGGTCGATCACTTTCTGGATCAACTCGACTGCCACCACCATGTTGGCGATGACACCGTCGATCATCTGCGCACGTGTGAGCTCACGGAAATTTCGCATCGGCGGGCCGCCATTATTGTTCACCAGAATATCCGGCTCCGGACAGGCAGCGAGCAGCGCCTTCTGACCCTCTGCGGTCGCAACGTCGGCGGCTACCGGGATCACCTTGACGCTCACGAGACTGGAAAGCTCGGCGGCGGTCGCTTCCAGCTTTTTGGCGTCGCGTCCGTTGATCACCACCTCGCAGCCGGCCTCCGCCAGGGCGCGCGCGCAGGCTTTGCCGAGCCCGCGGCTCGACGCGCAAACAATGGCCTTGCGGCCGGCAATTCCGAGATTCATGGAGTCCTCATGAGTGCTGACGGTACGGGAGTTTTAGAGGCCGGACGGGGGGCGGGGTCAAGAGGCCACCCAATCAGTCGATGCACGCGCGCGACAGCTTCCTTTACCCGCCCCGGCAGGGGGAGGGTAAAGCATAGACAGAGTGTCGCTTGAGTGTCGCATAGGTTTGTTACGTCCCGTCGCGGAAGAGCCAAAACGATTCGCGAGGGATCATGCAGCGCGACCCCGACCGCCAGGTGATGGAAAAAGCTTACGCCCGCTGGGCTCCCGTTTACGACGCGTTGTGCGGGCCGGTTTTCGTCAATGGAAGGCGCGCCGCCGCACGAGCGGCGCGGGAGGTGGGCGGACAGATTCTCGAAATTGGCGTCGGGACCGGCCTGTCATTCGGCGACTACGACGCGGCGACGGAAATTACCGGCATCGACATCTCCGAACCCATGATTGCCCGGGCCCGTGAGCGGGTCAAAAGCGGCCGCTATCCATTCGTCAGGGAACTGACGGTGATGGACGCACATGCGCTGGCCTTTCCCGACGCAACGTTTGACTGCGTGGTCGGCCAGTTCGTGATCACGTTGGTGGAGGACCCGGAACGCGTCCTGTCGGAATGTGCGCGAGTGCTGCGGCCGGGTGGTCAGATCATTCTTGTCAATCATCTTTACTCCGAACGAGGTTTAGCTGCCGCAGTCGAACGGTTGCTGGCGCAAAAGGCACGCACGCTCGGCCTGCGGCCGGAATTTCCGTTTCAGCGCCTTGCGGCCTGGGCGCAAGCGCATGGCGGCGCCGAACTGATCGAGCGGCGCAAGGTCAGGCCATTCGGCGTCTACACGCTGGTGCGTTTTCGGCGTGCCGAAACGCAAAGTGCCGCCGCGTGAATCGCGAAGGTGTTAAAAGGGTAAACAGCGCTGTCATAAAACTGAAAAGGCCGGCTGGTACATGTCACGCATGATTGGTACACCGGAGATCGCTATACCGTGACGGATAACGCCACGCGGCGGTTTCGCGCGCTGTTTATCTCCGACGTCCATCTGGGAACACGCGGCTGCCAGGCCGACAAGTTGCTCGACTTCCTCCGCCGTCATGAAGCAGAAGCGATCTACCTCGTCGGCGATATCGTCGACGGCTGGGCGTTGCGCTCGTCATGGTATTGGCCGCAGGCGCACAACGACGTTGTGCAGAAATTTCTGCGGCAGGCCCGCAAGGGCGCGCGCGTCATTTACATTCCCGGCAATCACGACGAATTCCTGCGTGGCTACTACGGCACGCATTTCGGCGGCATCGAGGTCGTGGAGAATGCGATCCACGAAGGGCTCGACGGGCGCCGGTATCTGGTCGTGCATGGCGATATATTCGATCTTGTGGTGACGCAGGCGCGTTGGCTCGCGCTCCTCGGTGACAAGGCCTACGAACTCGCCCTTGCCGCCAATCGTATCTTCAATGCTTTCCGTCGCGTGCTCGGTGCGCCGTATTGGTCGCTGTCAAAATGGGCGAAACTCAAGGTCAAGAACGCGGTGAATTATATCGGTGCCTTCGAGAAGGCGCTGGCAACCGAGGCCAGGCATCATCAGGCGGACGGCGTGATCTGCGGCCATATTCACACCGCTGCCATGCATGACGAATACGGGCTGCGTTACATCAATTGCGGCGACTGGGTGGAAAGTTGCACCGCGGTCGCGGAAGGCCACGACGGCAGGTTTGAGATCGTCACCTGGACGCACACAGGCCACGACAGCGGGCCCGCGATGACGCTGCCGCCGGCGGCCGAAGCAGCCTGAACATATGAAAATTCTGATTGTCACTGACGCTTGGCACCCGCAGGTCAATGGCGTCGTGCGAACACTGGGCCATGTCGCGCGCGAGGCGCAGGCGATCGGTGTCGACGTTGAATTCCTCAACCCCGATCAATTCCGGACCCTCCCGATGCCGAGCTATCCGGAAATCCGGCTGGCGCTGGCCGGGACGGGCAATATTGAGCGGCGGCTTGAGCGCGTCCGGCCGGACGCAATTCATGTGGCAACGGAAGGCCCGCTCGGACATGCCATGCGTCGCGTCTGCCTGCGGCGGAGCTTGCCGTTTACCACCAGCCTTCACACACGATTTCCCGATTATCTCGCCGAGCGACTGCCGGTGCCGGAGCGGTGGACCACCGAGGTGACATGGGCCTGGCTTCGGCGTTTTCACGCGCCGGGCGCAGCGGTCCTGGCGGCGACGCCAACGCTTGCTTCCGAACTGACGACGCGCGGCTTCAAGAATGTGAAACTGTGGCCGCGCGGCGTGGACGCCGGGCTGTTTCATCCGCGCGCAAGCGTCAATTTCAACTTGCCGCGGCCGATCTTTCTGACGGTTGGCCGGTTGGCGGTCGAAAAAAATCTCGAAGCGTTCCTCGCACTCGATCTGCCAGGCACCAAGCTGGTCGTTGGGGACGGACCGGCGCGGACCACGCTTGCGCGGAAATTTCCGGAGGCGGTGTTTATCGGATCGCGGCAGGGTGAGGCTCTGGCCGAGGCTTATGCGGCCGCAGACGTTTTTGTGTTTCCGAGCCGCACCGACACGTTCGGGCTCGTGCTTTTGGAGGCACTGGCGAGCGGCGTGCCGATTGCCGCGTTTCCCGCTGCGGCGCCGCGCGACGTGATTGGGCAAGCGCCGGTTGGCGTTCTCAATGATGATCTGCGCCGCGCATGTCTCGGTGCGCTGGAGTGCTCTCGCGAAGATTGTCGCGATTTCGCGCTCGGCATGACCTGGGCTGCCAGCGCTCGGATTTTCCTCGATCACGTGACGCAAGCGGTGAAGTCGGCACGCAACATCGCCGGGACGCAAAGCTTGCCGCCCATCCCGGCCTAGCAAAGGCGATACATCACAGGCGATGACATCGGGACCTCCCGGCGCTACGCTTTGCCCATGGGTGCTATCGACAATACCATTCTACCGACAGCCGCTGACATCGAGGCTGCGGCCAAACGGCTTGCCGGCGTCGCGGTCAGAACGCCGCTGATCAACGCGTCCGTGCTGGACGATGCGATCGGCGCACGCGTCTTCCTGAAGGCGGAGACCCTGCAGCGCACCGGATCGTTCAAATTCCGCGGGGCCTATAACAAGATCGCCTCTATTCCCTCGGAGCGCCGCGCGGCCGGCGTGGTGGCCTATTCGAGCGGCAATCACGCGCAAGGCGTGGCGGCGGCTGCACGTCTGCTTGGCATGCGCGCGACCATCGTGATGCCGGCCGATGCGCCTAAAGCCAAGCGCGACCGCACCCTCGCGCTCGGCGCTGAGGTCGTACCCTACGATCGCAATACCGAGGATCGCGCCGCCATCGCCAAGGCCATCATGACGGAACGAGGTGCGACACTTGTGCCACCCTACGACGATCCGCTGATTATTGCCGGGCAAGGCACCATTGGCGCCGAGATCGTCGAGGATCTGGCCAGGCTCTCGTTGACGCCCGAGGTGGTGGTCGTCGGCGCGTCCGGTGGGGGGCTTGCCGCCGGCATTTCGCTTGGCGTGAAGGCGAGGGTACCGTCGGCGAAGCTCTATGTCGTGGAGCCGGAGGGTTTTGACGACACGCTACGCTCGTTTGCCAGTGGTAAACGCGAGGCCAATGCACGTATGAGCGGGACCATTTGCGACGCGCTGATGAGCAATACGCCGGGCGAATTGACCTTTCCGATCACGCGCGAACTGATCGGGCAGGGGACGACGGTGACCGACGCCGAAGTCGCGCAGGCCGTGCGCTATGCCTTCCGCGAGCTGAAGTTGGTCGTTGAGCCGGGCGGCGCCATCGGTCTCGCGGCGCTGCTCGCCGGCAAGATCAATGTCAAAGGGAAAATCGTCGTCGGTATCCTGTCGGGCGGCAACGTGGATGCCGATATGTTCGATCGGCTGATCGCGGCGTGAACGCCGGCCACTCACGTAAACAACGCAAGCCGCTCCTCTTCGCTTAGCGCCTTGATTGACGCCAGCGGATCCGCCGGCGGCACAGCTTTCGCGGCGGGCATGGCCTCGGACGCCGTTGCAGCCGTCGGTCCACTCACAGGCGTGTCGATCGCCTCCGGTGCGGGATGAGGACGAGGCGCGGGCGATGGCTCAACGAATGCGACCTCCGCCATGATCGTCTCGCTGTGCACGAGCGAGATTGACGGGGGTTGCGGCGGAGCCGGCGAGGGGATTGGCAATTCCGGCTGCTCGGGCAGCGGCACCACCGTGAGATGTGCGCGCTCGGTATCTTCAACCGGCTCGGGCGGCGATTCAGGTGGCGGGGGCGGGGCCTCGATCACCGGGTTGACCTCCCGGCCCGGCGCCTCGAGCATGTTCGCGATACGCCGTTCGACCAGCGTCATGAGCTCCGCAAGCTTTGCGGTTTTTGTTGCAAGGATCCGCGCGTCGAGCTCGCACTGTGCCATAACGATATCATCGTGCAGCGCACGCAATTCCTGCTTGATCGTTTCCGAGGTCTGCGGTGTCGCAGGGGTTGCCACCAAAGACTGCAACCGTCCGATTGCCGCCAGCAGCTGCTCGGTGTCGGCATTGCGATTGCGACGCGCGTACTCGGCGAGGAAAGCGCGTCCGCGCGCGCTCGCGGACAGCGCGTCGCAGAACTCCTGATAGTCGCCCTCGTCCGGCGCATTGGGCAATTGCTCGACCTGGGCGGTCGTTTCGGTCGGCATGTGCAATCCTTGCCGGTCCCGTTTATCAATCATGCGGCTTGATTCGGCCAGTCAAACTGCGCCCGGCAAATGGCCGCCGGCGCGCAAAAGCCCTGCACAGGGAAGGCGTTGCATGGAACCGAGGCGAGGCGATGCAGCCTGAATCGCGGAAGCTGGACTTCGTTCCCCGCCTGGCGGCGTTCTATGCCGCCCTGTTCATCCTGCCCGGCATCGCGATGCCGTTCTTCCCAGTCTGGCTCAAGGCCAAGGATGTCGATGCCAAGCTCATTGGCATTCTCCTGGCCGTGCCAATGGTTGCCCGCATGCTGGCGATCCCGGTTATCACGCGCGAAGCCGACCGGCGCGATGCGGTACGCACGGTTCTGCTCGTGGCGAGCCTTGCCACCGTCGCCGGTTATGCACTGGTCGGCCTGTCATCCGGCGTCATGGCGATCTTCGTCACCTATGCGCTGACATCACTTTTCTGGACGCCGCTGATGCCGCTCGCCGAAACCTATGCGTTCAAGGGACTTATGGCGCGCAAGCGCGCCTATGGGCCGGTGCGGCTGTGGGGCTCATTCGCTTTCATCCTGGGTAATTTCGCAGCCGGCTTTGCCGCCGACGCCATTCCGGCGCGGCACCTGATCTGGCTGATGGTAGCGGCCAGCGCATTGGTCGCGTTGGCCGCATGGGCGCTCGCACCGCTTGCGACGAATGTGCCCGACGGAGCCGCGCACGCGGTGCCGCGTCAGAAGTTGCTGCGCGATCCTGCGTTTGTCGCAGTCCTCGCGGCCGCGAGCCTTATCCAGGCAAGCCACGCGGTGTTCTACGGCTTTTCGGCAGTGCAATGGCATGCCGCCGGTCTTGATGGCACCTACATCGCCGCATTGTGGGCATTGGGGGTGGCCGCAGAGATCGTGTTGTTCGCCGTCCAGGCGCGGCTGCCGCCGTTCTTCACGCCGACGGTGCTGCTGATGACGGGCGCTGCGGCCGGGACAGTGCGCTGGCTGGGTATGGCAATCGATCCGCCGACGCTTGTACTGCCGTGGCTACAATTGCTGCATGCATTGTCATTCGGCGCGACCCATCTCGGCGCGCTGATGTTTCTCGCGCATCACACACCTGCGGGCCAGGCCGCAACGGCGCAGGGCTATCTTGCGATCGCCGCAGGCGCGGCGATGGCCGCCACCATGGGAATATCGGGCGTCCTGTTCGCAGACTTCGGCAGTCGCGCCTATGCGGCGATGGCCCTAGCGGCCCTCGCCGGAGGCGCTTGCGGACTGGTAGCGCACCGGCTGTGGCGCCAGCCGACGCGCTGAGCGCGTCTGATTGTGCGGATTGCGATCGCAACTGGGCACGATGCCGCTGAGTTCGTGGCCCTGCATGAAGATCATCTTGCGCGACAGGCCGCCGTGCTGATTGATCCAGCGCCGCACCGACGCTGGATAGATGCTCCAAAGCGCCTGCGTGCCAAGTGGACTGGTCACGGGCCGTCCGTCGCGATCCGGCATCCATGCCGCATGAAATCCGAGACGCGCGCGCTCCGTGGCGCAGATGCGTTCGCGCGGGACCAAACCCAGCACCAGCGTGCAGGCTGACAGGCAATTTCCGTCAATGACGACGCTCTCGCCTGATGACCGCACCGATGCAAAGGCTTGCAGGTACTGTCCAATTTGGCCGCCGCGGTCCTCTGCGATTCGCATGGTCGCGGATGCCGATGTCACGGTAAGCGCCGCTATCGCGGCGCCATAAAACAGGCCCCGAATTCGCATATCCCCGTCCCGTTATCGTCGCCCCTGTCGGAATCGACGGCGCGATCTTGGCCCAAGTCTAAGCCAAGCAGGCGGTCGACGGAAAGCATTGGTTTCAAAAATTTTGCGCGCCACGGTGCGAGCCGGGGCACATTTCATGAACGAATTCAGGGCGTGTTGAATGGAACCGCGGCTTTTACCCTGTGGACAGTTGTTGCATCAGGACAGCCGGTCTGTGAGTTCCAGCGGTCTCACCCCCAAAGGGATGATGAGGGCGGATAGACAAGACTACCGGCGTAGCGCAGGCCGTCCGCGCGGTCTTTGCTGAGCAGAAGCGGTCCGTCGAGATCGACAAACCGGGCGGTTTGCGCGAGCAGCATCGCAGGCGCCATTGCCAGCGATGTGGCAACCATGCATCCGACCATGATCGTGAAATTCTGCCGCTGCGCCTCGGCGGCGACGGCCAGCGCTTCGGTCAGGCCGCCTGCCTTGTCGAGCTTGATGTTGACCGCGTCGTATTTGCCGGCGAGCGCCGCAAGTGAAGAACGGTCATGGGCGCTCTCATCTGCGCAGACGGCAATGGGCCGCTGCATTTGCGCCAGCATCTGATCTTTTCCTTCGGGCAGCGGCTGTTCGATCAGGGCAACACCGGCTTTGGCGCAGGCCGCAAAATTGGCGGCGACGTTGGACTCGCTCCAGCCCTCGTTGGCATCGGCGATAAGCATCGAATGTGGCGCAGCGGCGCGCACCGCGGCGATGCGTGCGGCATCTCCCTCGGCGCCAAGTTTGACCTTGAGCACGGTGCGGCTCGCGCATTTCTCTGCTGCTTTTGCCATGTCGGCCGGGGCGCCGAGAGAAATCGTGTAAGCGGTCGTGAGTGCGCGGGGAGCGAGAAGACCTGCAAGCTCATGCACGGGCCGCCCGGTGCGTTTTGCCTCCAGATCCCAGAACGCGCAGTCGATGGCATTGCGTGCGGCGCCTGGTGGCATTGCGGTTTGCAGCTCGCGACGGTCGAGACCGCTCTCAAGCTGCGGCCGCATGGCATTGATCTGTGCCGTGACGCTGGCGACGCTTTCACCGTAGCGGGCATAGGGAACGCACTCGCCACGTCCTCGGCTGACGCCGTCGCTTAATTCCGCAACCACCACGACGGCCTCGGTTTTTCTGCCGCGGCTGATCTCAAAAGAGCCTGCAATAGGCCAGTGTTCGGTGCCAATGGCGAGGGCGAGGGGCAAGCGCACTTAGGAAATCCAAGGGCTTGGCCGCGCGACGGCGCGGATACATTCGCCAGCGCTCCATCGGGCAGACCCCGCGATCAGTCGAACCGTCCTGCCGCGTGCGCGAGCATGGTGTAAACCTTGCCGGTTTCCGAGGTCAGATAGGTTCGCGCCACGACCTGGCCGCGATCGTCGCGAGAAACCTCGTCGAGCAAACGTTCGAACTCGCTGATGTAGCGGTCTACCGTCTGCTTGAATTCGCGATCCGCGCGATATTTCTTGCGGATGTCGTCGAAGGCCTGTTGACCCTGCAAGGTATAGAGCCGACGGGTGAAGACGTTGCGTTCACCACGCTTGTAGCGGTCCCAGAGATCGGCGGCCGCATCGTGGTCAATCATCCGCGCGATATCGACTGAAAGTGAATCCAGCGACTCGATCGTGTGCCGTGGCGGCCGTTCTTCGTTTCCGCGCGCAGGGGCTGGTTCGCGCGCGCTTTCACGTGCCGGCTCGCGCGGGAATTCGCGTTGTGGGTCGGTTTCCTCGCGCGATGCGCGGGTGAGGAGGTCGGAAAGCCAGCCGCGCCCTGGCGCGATCGGTGCTGCCGCGGGTGAAGGCGTTTCGCTGCCGCGGCGCGCCGCCGGAGCAAAGCCTCCGCCGGTCTCGCTGCGCTGGACGGGGCGCGGGGGACTATCGCCGCGAGGCGGCGTTTCACTGCGTGAAGGCATCTCGTTACGCGACGGAGCCTCATTGCGCGGTGGCACCTCGCTCCGCGGTGCCGGTTCGTTGCGGCCACCACCGATGACGGCAAGCGTCGGCTCCTCGCGCACGCGACGGACTGGCTCGACCGCGTCGAGATTCCGGCCATGACGGGCGACAATCCGGTTGAGTTCGGCCAATGCTTCGATCTGGTCGACGATCACCCGGCGCATTTGCGCGGCGCTTTCGGCCGTTTCCTGTGGCAGCTCGAAGACCCCTCTGCGGAGTTCGGCGCGCGTGGTTTCCAGCTCGCGGTGCATCTCCGCGGCCATCTGCTTCATGCCCTGGACGGCCTCTGCAAAGCGCTCGTTGGCGTTGTGGAACAGGGTGTGGGTATCGCCTGTGGTTTGCTCGTAGAGCTCCCGCATTGCTCCAGTCGCCCGGAGCCGTTCCTCCTCGGCATTTTCGCGCACGCGCTCATATTGCTCGCTGATTGCGCGCGTACCCTCGGCGCTCGCCTCGGAAACGAGCCGCGCGACTTCCCGTGCGCGGGATGATGCGGCCTCGAGTGACTCGTCGAGCAGTCCGGAGAACCGGCTCAAGCGTTTTTCGAGATCCTCAGTACGAATGTCGAGCGTCGCGACCAGCGAGTCGAGCTGCACACGGCGCTCATTGACGCTGTCCTCGGCGCGCTGGTTGCTGTGATCGATGACTTCAACAGCCTTGGCTAGCTCTCGGCCATGAATGTCAAACTGGCGGGCCAGCTGGCTGAGGTCTGTGATGACCTGCGCGGTGATGTCACGGAAATTGGAAATGTTTGTTTCCACCCGCCCGGTCGCGGCGCCAGTCGAGGCCGTGATGTCGTTCATCGCGGTCACGAACTCAGACACACGCAACATCAATGTGTTTTCGAGAGCGCCCATGTTTTCATGCGAACCGCTGAGCACTTCCTGCAACAAGATATTGGCTTCGCGCAACCGCTCGAACAGGGCGGTGGTATCGGTGCGGAGCATCGTGTGCGTTTCCAGCATCTCCTTGACGCTTGACGTCGCGGTGTCTTTCGAATGCGCGATCGCCTTCTGCGTGACGTCATTGAGTTCGGTCAGCGTGCGGGTGACTGCGCTGGTGGCCGCTTCGCCCGCGCTATTGATCATGCGCGAGATCTCGGTGCTGTTGTCCATCATCGTGCGCGTAAAGGCGAAGCCTCTTTCTTCGATCGCCTTGACCGCTTGATCTGTCGCGCCGGTTACCTGGCGCGTGAACTGGTCGCTTTTCTGGGTGATGGCCGCCAGCACGCCGCCGCTCTTGTCGGACAGGACCGTGGTCATTTCATTGGTACGCCGGCTGACCGCCGTCGCGATTTCCTCGGCTTTGCCGACGAAGCTGCGGGCAACCTCTTCGCTGACGCCGACAAGTGTGCGCTCGGCCTCGCCGGCGCTGTTGCGAATTGCCTCGGTGGTGGACAGCGCAAGCTGACCGAGCGATCGCTCGGCTTCCGCCGAGTTGACCTTGATCGCCTGGCTCAGTTGTTCCAGCCGCGCATTAAGTGCATCCGCGGCGGCTTTGCTGCGGGTCTCAATCTGGCTGGTGACGGTCTCAGCACGGCCGACAAGGAGTTCCTCGAAGCGGCCGATACGGCTGTCGAGATTGTTGGCGACCTCAAGGGCGCGCGTCCCCAGCGTTTTGTCCATCTCGCCAATCTTGGCGCTGATCGAATCCGCCACTTCGACGCCCCGCGAATTGATAGTACCGGCGACTTGGCCGATGCGGTGGTCGAGGGCTTCGACGACGTCCTTGCCACCTTCAGTGAGCGCCTTGGCGATGTCGGACACACGCGAGCCAAGCACCGTTTCGAAATGCGCAAGCCGCTCGTCAAGCGTACTGGAAATCTCGCCGGTGCGGCCGGTGACACGCTGGTCGAAGGTATCAAGGTAGCTGCGCAGCGCTTCGGCCACATCCTGCGTGCGCTGGCCAAGCCGCCCGACCAGCTCGCCCCCGTAGTTCTTCACCGTGTGATCGAACTCGGTGATGTGGCGGGTAATCAGGTTGCCGAGATTGCTGGCGTCTCGCGAGATTTTCTCGGTGAGCTCGGTGCCGCCCTGGTTGAACATGCTTTCAAAGGCCTGCAGGCGGGCCGCCAACATGTCTTTGACCGTCTCGCTATTGCTGTTGAGCGCCGTAACGAGTGATTCCGCGCTTTGGCGGAACGTATCTGCGACCGCGTCGCTGCGGTTCGTAATGGTGTCGGTGATGCGAGCGCCGGTTTGTTCCAGCTTTGAGACGACATCACCCCCGCGCAGGGAAAGGTCGAGGACGAGCGAATCTCCGGTCGAACGCAAGGTTGTGTTTACCTCGTCGGCGCGGGAAGCGATCGACTCGGCCAGACGCGTGCTCGTGTCGGTGAGGGCGTCAGTGAATTGTTGCGAGCGGTTCGCCATAGTTTCAATGGTGACGGATGATTTCTCCGCGAAGCCCTGGGCGACCTGATCGAGACGCGCACTCATCATCTGTTGCAGACGAGCCGCCAGCTCAGCGAATTCGTCGTGGACATGCTCGGTCTTGAAATTAAGGCTGGCAGACAGGCGGTCGCTTGCAGACGATATCGCCGTGGTGGCCTGATCGCTGGTTGTTTCCAGCTTCTCGAGCAGCGTCGAACCGCGCTCGCTCAGGGCATCAATCATGGAATCGCCGGCGTGGCCAAGTGCCAGGGTGATGTGTTCGCCCTTCTCGGTGAGTGAGCGGGTTACGCGTTGCGCCACCTCATTGACCTTATCGGCAACCAAATCGCCGACCGAGGTAACGTCGTGCGCAAGATCGAGGTGGACGCTGGCAATGGCGTTGCGGACGTGCTCGGCCTGGTTGACCAATGTTTCACGTTGATTGGTCAGCTCGGTGAGCAGATCGCGAATGCGGACCTCGTTGTCGTTGTAGGCGCGCTCGAGCGCCGAGACTTCGTTGTGCACCAGCGCCTCGAGCTCGGCGGCGCGGGCAAGCGCCCGTTCGACACCATCGCCCATAGCTGCGACTTCGCGGCGGATCGCCTGGCCCACGGTGACAATCGACTCGTGCGCAACGGTCTCGGGTTGTGCAAGGCGCATCGCCACTTCGGCCATGGATTCAGCGACGACACGCATATCCTGGGCGCGGTTGAACATGTGGGCGAGCACGAAGAAGAAAATCACCGGCACGGCGATCGCGGCGGCGAGCGCGACAATCGCGGCAAGGCCGACGCCCGGCGTCGCGAAAACGGACCGCATTTCGGCGCCATACAGGGTCGCAATGGCGATACCGCCCACGGCCCAAATGAAACTGCCGACCGCAGCGGCGATGTACGGCCCGCGACCCGATCGGTAGCGCAGGGCCTGCAATATTTGTCCGATGCCGGCGCGGTCATCGTTGGCGGCCCGGCGCGGCACGGTTTCGCCGGTCGGCCAGGTGGCCGGGGGTGCTTCCTGCGGGAACAACTCGCCGGCCGGGGGTGTCGATGCGGCGGCGGCGTCACTCTCGGCAACTGGCTCAAAAGGCGTTCCGGGGCGGGTCTCGGGCGCACGAATATTGAGGGCCTCCTGAATGGCAGAGAGAGCCTCTTCCGTCGCGTCTTTTGATTTAGGGATATTCGCCATAAGGTCGCCGCCTCGTCATTGCGCCGGACTTGTCGCCGGGGCTCGTACCGTAACGATAAAAGGGGGCCCCTGCCGCGAGAGCGGCATTGCTGCGGCATTGACCGCGAGCTCCCCTGTTTATCGCCCGGCGGTCATCCTATCGCCTTGGCAATGCGAAGGAAACCACGCTGGTAAGGTCTTTTTAATCATCGTTAACTGATTGCTAACCATAGCGAACGGGGCTCCCCCGGGTCTGCCAAAAGCGATCATGACCGCCGAACTGAACCCAAGTGTTGTCGCATGAGCGGCGCAACACGCCGCACGATTACACCGCCTTAACCACCAAAATTTTTGTCGGGTTTGCGCGGCTGTATTGGGCCCCGCATTTACCTGGATTTGGTCCCCTTCAGGCCAAAGTCCCCGGCAACAAAAAGACAGTGGGAGGCCGGGATGGCGCAAGTCGCGGTCAGAATTTTCGAACAGGAAGCCGGAGCACTCAGAAGTGCCGTGCTGGATCGCAGCCATCTGGCGCGCATGACATTCGGCGACCGCAGCCTGGAACGGGAAGTCCTGCAACTGTTCGAACGGCAGGCCGAACTGCTGATGGCGCGAATGCGCCGGAGCGAGCCGGCCGCGATCGCTACGCTGGCGCACACGCTGAAAGGATCTGCCGCGAGCATTGGCGCCGGCGGTGTCGCCCGCGCCGCCGAGGATACCGAGCTGTCGGCGAGCCGCGCTCCGGCGGAATGTGGCCGCGCAATCGATCAGCTGGCAGAGGCAATTCAAGAGGCTCTTGTGGAGATCGGCGCCATATTGCGCACGCAATGACGGGGATGGCGCCCTCGCACGAATGACTATATAGAAGCCCGCGTCACCCTTGGCGCAGCCATTCCTGATATCCCTTCCATATGCCGAAGATCACTTATACCGACTCTAGCGGCACGGCCCGCACAGTCGAAGCCGACCTCGGTTCGACCGTGATGGAAACTGCCATCCGCAACAATATTCCCGGAATCGAGGCGGAATGCGGCGGCGCATGCGCCTGCGCGACGTGCCACGTTTATGTAGACGAAGCCTGGCGCGAAAAAGTTGGCGGGCCTTCTCCGATGGAGGAGGACATGCTCGATTTCGGCTACGACGTTCGGCCAAACTCACGCCTCTCATGCCAGATCAAGGTGACCGACGAGCTTGACGGGCTGGTGGTGATGACGCCAGACAAGCAGGCCTAGACTAAAGCGAATCGTGCGCGTGGAACCGGCCGGCGGCCGCGTTCCAATCTGGTCAACGCGAAGGTGGCACGTGGCTTCGATCAAAACCACCTGCTGTATCGCTGGCGGTGGTCCTGCCGGGATGATGCTCGGCTTCTTGTTGGCGCGCGCCGGCGTCCCCGTCGTTGTACTGGAAAAGCATCCCGATTTCCTGCGCGATTTCCGCGGAGACACCGTGCATCCCTCAACGTTGGAGATGATGTACGAGCTCGGCCTCCTCGACGAATTCCTTAAGCTGCCGCACTCGGTGGTACGCCAGGTTTCCATGCAAATCGGCAAAGATCGCGTCGTCATCGGTCACTTCGAACACCTGCCAGTGCATTGCAAATTCATCGCGCTGATGCCGCAATGGGATTTCCTCAATTTCATCGCCGGACACGCCAGGCGCTATCAGACATTCGATTTGCGCATGCGCGCTGAGGCGACCGGTTTGATCGAGGAGAACGGGCGCATCGTCGGCGTTCGCGCGAAGACGCCGGATGGCGAGCTGGACGTTCGCGCCGATCTCACCGTTGGCTGCGATGGCCGCCATTCCATCGTGCGCGTGAAGGCCGGCCTTGAAAGCGATGACTATGGCGCGCCGATGGACGTGATGTGGTTTCGTCTATCCCGCAAACCAAACGATTCCGAGGAAACGGTCGGCCATATTGAAGGTGGCCGCATGATCGTCATGCTCAATCGCAACGATTATTGGCAATGTGCTTATGTTATCCCGAAGGATACCGCCGACGAGGTCAAGCGCGCCGGGCTCGACAAATTCCGCGAAACAGTTGGCGAGATGTCGCCGTTCACCCGTGACCGGCTCGATGAAATCGACAGCTGGGACAAGGTGAAGCTGTTGACGGTGGCAGTCGACCGCTTGCGCCGCTGGTATCGGCCCGGATTGCTCTGCATCGGGGACGCGGCGCACGCCATGTCGCCGATTGGTGGGGTTGGTATCAATCTGGCAGTGCAGGACGCGGTTGCCGCCGCAAATATTCTTGCCGAGCCTCTGCGCCGCGGAACGGCAACGATCGAAACGCTCAGGCGCGTGCAGCAGCGTCGCGAATTTCCCACGCGTTTTACTCAACGCATGCAGATCGTCCTGCAAAATAACATCATCAGACCGGCGCTCGGGGGCAAGCAACCAAGAGCGCCGTTTTTCATGAAGCTGATGCAATGGCCGTTGCTGCGGCGCATTCCGGGGCGCGTGCTGGCGCTCGGGATAAGGCCGGAGCACATTCACACGCCGGATATATCATCGCCCGCGCGCAACGCCGCGGCTTAGGGTTTCATCCCGGCCGGTGCAACTTGCGACGATTTGAGGCCCATCTCATCCAGGGCTTTGCGCACGAGCCCGGACGCCTTCGCATCCTCGATGAAGTCGCTCACATAACCGAGCGCAGCCGGCTTGCCCTTCGGAACGCAAACGGCCGTGCTCGAATTGAGAAAAGCGTCGTCGAGAATGCGAGAGCCGGCGATTTTGCCGACCAGGCCGGACAGGGATTCCCGCGATAGGGCAATTGCTTCGATTTTGCTCTCGCGCATGGCGGCAACCGCGGCGTCGACTCCGGCAAAATCGATATGCGTTGCATTGGCGGTCGCTTTCTTCGCCGCGCGGAACGTCGCGGTGTTGGAGACACCACCAATACCAACGCCTTTGGCATCGGCATCCTTGACCGACTGAATTTTCGAACCAGGTGCGACGAGAAATGTGCTCTGCAGGAGATGATAGGCGTTGCCAAAATCGACAAATTTTTTGCGTTCCTCATCGACGGGAAGAAAGGCCACGTCCCAGCGGTTGGCCGCCGCCGAGTTCTGGATTTCGCCTGAAGCCTGGTGCGGAATGATCTCGAGCGGCACGCCGAGCTTTGCGGCGAGCGCCCGGCCGAAGGTGACGGCAACGCCGCGATAGCTGTCGCCGTCCTTGATAGCGAACTGCGCCGACGGCGACGGCGCAACGGCAATGGCAAGCCGAAGCTTTCCATTTGGGGCGAGTTCCTTCAATACCGCGGCATCGGCCATCGTTGTCGTCTCACTTTGCGGCGGGGGGTGCCACGCTGGCCGACTGATTGGCGCGCTTAATCGCGTCGGCGACAAAGCCGGAGGCTTTGACGTCCTCGACGAAAGCCCGCAGATATTCGGCGCCCGCGGTGCGGCCCTTGGGCGTGCCCATGGCCTGCTGGATTTCCATGAAATGGCCATCCATGACCCGCACCTCCGGATGATCCTTGGCGTAGGCTACGAGCGGCTGCCTGACTCCAGCCGCAACTTCCAGCTTGTCATTCACGAACATATCGATCATCGCGCGTCCGCCGCCGGCCGGCGCGCGAACAACCGTGGCATTCTTTATGGTGCGCGTCAGAAAGAGGTCATAGGCCGACTTAAGACCAACCGCGATTCGCACGCCGGAACGGTCAACGTCGTTGATCGCCTTCAAAGGCGAATCCTTGGGCACCATGTACGTGCCCTCGATGATGACGTAGGGCGCGCTGAACTCCATCTCGGCAGCACGCACCGGCTCGATCGCGACGAAGGCGATGTCCCATTCTCCAGTCCTGGCGGCGTCGAACACCTTGCCAGCGGCGGGGTAGGTCACCAGCTCGACTGGCACACCCAGCCGGCGGCCGAGCTCGCGTGCGAGATCGGGCGTAATGCCTTTGGGTTCACCGGTGGCAGGATCGGCCTCTGCAAGCACGGAATTGCCGAGGTTGATCGCCGCGTGCAGTTTTCCCCTGGGCGCGAGATCTTTTAAGACAGCATCCATCACAGGCTCAGCAGAAAATGCGGGTGCAATGCCGCAAGACAGCGCCAGTGCGAATAGCGTGGTTCGCGACAATACGGTCCAAAGACCCCCAGCGACGTCGGGTTTGATTTCCATTGCGCGGCGGAGCTTAGGCGATGTCGCCGCGTGATCCAAGATGGCTGGAAAAACGCAGGATCGCGATGATGACAGCGAAAACGGCAATCCAAACCAGCCTGGCGCCATAGCGATCGTGCGGGTTGGACAAGACACCACAGATGAAGGCATTCGCGACAAGTGCCACGCCACAAGCGGCGGTCAAGTCGCCGACATCGGGAACCTTCCGGCGGGAGGAAAGCAGGACGAAGACGGGCAGCAGGGCCATGGCGATGAGTGCGACCGGATATTGCAATCGATTGATGGCGGCAAAGGGCATTTCGTCATTCTGCTGACGCGCCAGGTGCATAAATGACGCCAGCTTCGGCGTGTACTGCTCAATGATGCGATAGGTGTGCCAGATGCCACCACCGACGCCTTCGCCTGTGTGGACGGCGATCATCTGCCTGGCGGTGGCAATGCCGGCAGTTTCGATCTGCAGGCCAGGGTATTCAATCATGCTGTTGAGAGCGATCGTCTGCATCTCCGCTCCGAGTCCATCGAACCGCCCAAGCCTGTCGAATAGCGGGCTGCCCCAGAACCAGACGTCGGCGTCGTCGGGGAGCCGGTCCTTGTAGGCGCAGAGCGTGAGCTTCGGGTCGGGGCAGTGGTCGTCGAGATATTTTTTGACGATACCATCTTGCAGCATGCGGCCGAATGACAGCGCAAAGCCGCCTGGCGTCCACGCGAGACGTCTCGCCACGACGAAGTCCGCGGCAAAGACGAAAATGGTGCCCAGCGCGAGCGCCAGTACGCCATTGCCAATGCGCGTGAGCGGCATACGGTCCGGTTTGGCATGCCACAGGAAAATCGCGGCGACGACCAGCGTCAACAAAACAGCCATCGTGGCGCTGTGGGTCGCAACGCAAACGGCAATGAGCAGGGTCAGGGCGAAGCGCTCGTTGCGACTGAGACGACCGGGCCGCAGCAGCAAAAGGTAGAGTGCCAGGACGCCAAGTCCCGCGAAAATGTCGGTGAGAAGAATCGATGTCAGCCAGGGCAAGGTCGAGAGCACAGTCAGCGTCGTGACAACGACGAGCAATAACCACGGGCGCCCGCCGAACCCGTGCGCGCGCAATACCAGTGCAATGATCCAGACAGTGAGCGCGGCTTGCGCCGCGACGACCGGCCAAAAAGCCGCAGGCGCGCCGGCATTGAGCATGAGGCCGTAGACGACCGCTCGGCTGGGAACCAGCGTGCCTTCGTACCAGCGCGCAAGATAGCCGCCGGTGTCGTATTGCAGCAGCGGAAAGCCGTTCCACAGGGCAGGCGCCTGCAGCAAAAGCCAGCAGCCACCGGCCGCGATCCATCGCGGCAGATAAGCGTTATCCCGCAGATACATGCAATAAGTTCCCCAGCCTGACGCAGTGTTACCCGCTTGACGGACAACCCGGCTAGGGCGAATTGTCGCGCATGTTTGTAACATTCTTCGCCGAACTCAAAAGCGCCGGCGTACCAGTGACGCTGCGCGAATATCTCACGCTGATGCAGGCCATGGATGCTGACCTTGCCTCGCGCCGGGTGGAGGATTTTTATTACCTGTCTCGCGCGGCGCTCGTGAAAGACGAGCGCAACCTCGACAAGTTCGATCGCGTGTTTGGTCACGTGTTCAAAGGGCTGGAAACGCTTGATGGCGCGATCGAGGCCGAGATTCCGGCTGAATGGTTGAAAAAGCTCGCCGAAAAATATCTCACCGAAGAAGAGAGGAAACAGATCGAGGCCATGGGAGGTCTCGACAAGTTGCTGGAAACGTTGCGCAAGCGTTTGGCCGAACAGAAAGGACGACATCAGGGCGGCTCGAAATGGATCGGCACCGCCGGCACGTCACCTTATGGTGCCTACGGCTACAACCCGGAAGGCATTCGCATCGGCCAGGATTCCAATCGCAACTTTCGCGCAGTCAAAGTTTGGGACAAGCGTGAATTCAAGGATCTCGACGACGACGTCGAACTCGGCACCCGCAACATCAAACTCGCGCTACGCCGTCTTCGCAAGTTTGCGCGTACTGGCGCGCCGGAAGAACTCGATCTCGACGGGACCATCAAAGGTACGGCGCACAAGGGATACCTCGACATCCTGATGCGGCCGGAGCGGCACAATGCGGTGAAGGTGCTGTTGTTCTTCGACATCGGCGGATCGATGGATTGGCACATCAAGTCCACCGAAGAATTGTTCTCGGCGGCGCGCACCGAGTTCAAGCATATGGAATATTTTTACTTCCATAACTGTCTCTATGAGCGGGTATGGAAGGAGAATCGACGCCGCTTTCAGGCGACCACACCGACGTGGGACGTGCTGCACACATATCCGCACGACTACAAAGTGATTTTCGTCGGCGATGCGTCAATGTCTCCGTACGAGGTTGTGGCCCAGGGAGGATCGGTCGAGCACTACAACGACGAACCCGGCGCGCTCTGGCTCGAGCGCGTGACGCGCACCTACCCGGCCTGTGTCTGGCTCAATCCGGTACCGGAGAAGGAGTGGGGCTTCACCCAGTCAATCACCATGGTGCATCAGTTGATGGGCGGACGAATGTATCCGCTCACGCTGGACGGGCTCGACCGTGCGACGCGCGAACTGGCGCGCTAGTATGAGCCGACGTTTTCGGAAGCACCGGGCGTGATTGCCCGGTGCCGTGCTGTTCCCGGCTCAAACGCGCGCTTTAGGCAGCGTTGGCTGGCCGCAGATGTGCGGGATCGTCCGGCGCTGCCCGTTCTCTTTGCAGCGCCATCGCCTCGCGCATGAGTCGGGCGAAATCCTTGCGGGCGGTCTCCAATGCTCCTTCGACCACCGAACACTGCATCTGCTCTCGACGCAGGGAGACGCTCAATTCCTCGATCCTCTGCTCGGCGGCCTGCTTTTCGGCAGCCCGCGCTGCTTCGAGGGCATTGATCTGTTCGCTCAACGCCGAGATGGTGTCCTCGGCGCGTGTCAGCGCAGCTTCCTTGACGGTAAAGGCACGGGCGAGGGTGGTGCTACGCTCCATGAGCGTGGCGCGCGCTTGATCCACTTCCGTAAATTGGGATTCGCGCTGCATTCGCTCCGTTTCGAGATCGGCAATGCGAGCCTGCAGGGCGTCGCGTTCCATTGCCAGCTCACCGGCGCGCCTGTCGTAGATGCGAATCTCGTCGGCGCGGGCAAGCAGATGCTCGCGTGCGTCGCCTAGCAGCTTTTCGCTCGCGGAGGCGCGGGCCTGGAGAGCATCGAACCGCATGCGTTGGGTCGTGAGCTCATGCTCGTGCCGTTCCTTGGCCTCGTCGAACGCGCTGGCGAGCCTCGTTCGTTCAGTGCTCAACTCTGCGAAATTGCCTTCCACATGGCGCAAGCGGCCTTGCGAGGCCGTGAGGCCCGCCTCGGCCTCGGCAAGCTTGCGCGAGAGGCGAGCTCCGTCGGCGCTGATCTTGTCGAGCGAGATCTGCTGCGCGCGCCTTTCGTCCTCGATCATGAGCAACCGTTGACGTGCGGCATTCACTTCGGATTCAAGAGACGCCACGCGCTTTTCGGCAGTGGATAGCCGTTCATCGAGGCGACGATTCTCCTCGCGAAGGGCCTTTCCCTCTCCGGTTTCCTGCGCGAGCCGCGCTTCCAGATCCACGATCTGCGCGCGCCGGGCAGCAACATCGATGGCAATTTCAGCCTTGGTGGCTTCAAGCGCGCGGAGCAGGCTCTGGGTGGTGGTGAGTTCCTGGCGGAACGCCTGACATTCCTTTTCTGAAAATGCTGCCTTTTTCTCCAGCTCGGCCACTTCATTGCGCAACTTGCCATAGGCAGTTCGCGTATTGCTAAGCACCGTCTGCAGGCTGATCTTCTCGGATTTCTCGGCTTCGAATGCGCGAAGGGCCTTGCTGACCGGATCAACGAGCCTGCCGACGGCATTCTTGATGGTGTCGAGCTCGCCAATCTTGGCATTGGCATCGAGCAGGAGATTGCGGAGGGATTCGTTCTCGCCGCCAAGCTGGGCACCCAGCGCGGAGAACAGTTCTTCGTCGAGTTCGAGCGGGTTGTCGGGAGGGGCGGTATTGGTCGGCGTTGGCGCGGCCGTGTTGTCGTAAAGTCCGGCCTTGCGGGCAAATAGGCCCCCGAATTTGCTCATTGACGTGACCCCTAAAACGCCGATTCGCCCGGCCGAAGCGACGCCGAATCACTCGTTAACCGATCCTAACGGAATCTGAATTTCTGTGGGTAAATGAAAGGTTAACGGTAAATCGCGACAGCCTTTCAATGGTTTATCGAAAAAACGGCCAGCGGCTGCTGAATACCGGCGCGCGCGAAATACCGCCTGTCACGGCGCTGTAGCCCTGTGGACAACCTGATGGCACAGAGTGCCGCCGCTCATTTAGCCCGTGCCTCGGAATCGAAATGCCGGCGTCGAACCGGATCGGCGCCGGCAATTTCATCGGGTCCAGCTTCAGGCGCGCTTGCTTATGAACAAGCCTTCGCAAAGGCGAAAGGTGAGCTCGGCACCAGTGCCTTGCGGCTGCAAAGTTGCCTTCACCTCGGGCGCTATCTCAGTCAGCATCGCGCGCAACAATGCCTGCATGATGGTGTCGTAACGCGCGGCCCAGCTCTTGAACTCCATCGTCTTGTAGATTTGCTCTTCGTGCGTTGTTTGGAGGCCGGCCCTGTCAAGCGCACTTCGCCATTCCTCCATGGTCCAAGCCCGTAGATGGCTCGGATCGCGGAGACGCTCGAAGGCGTTCACGTAATCGCCCACGCTGCCCGCCGGTACGACATTGTCGACGAGTGCGAACAATCCGTTCGTTTTGAGTGTGCGGTACACTTCACCGAGAAAGTCGGGAATCGAGTCGAAATGGTGCGGCGCGATCCGACACGTGACAAGGTCGAAGCTTTCGTCCTCGAAAGGCAGTGCTTCAGCCTTTGCATATGTCGTGCGGATGTTGGCAAGGCCGCGCTTTGCAGCTTCGCCTTTGACCATGTCGAGCATTTCCTGAGTGATGTCGGTCGCCCAAACGCGAGCAACGTGGGGCGCAAAAGCGTAGGCGACATGGCCGCCGCCAGTGGCGACGTCAAGAACGCGCCAGCCTTTTTGCGGGGAGGTGAGCGCGACCAGCCGTTCCAGGCTTTTACCGACCGCGTGTGGTTTGCTGGTGAGGTAATGAGCTGCGGTTTTGCCGAACTGCTCCTGGACGAGGGTTTTGCTCATGGGTGCTCCCGATCAGTACCAGTGAACAGCAATACATAGCGTGCCGGGCATTCGCACGCGCGATATATGCATGATGGTACTGCCGAAAGTGCGGGGCGGCTAGTTGTCGCCGCCGCTCAGGTCGTCATAGCCATGACGGTTACTGTAAAACACAAGGGCCATCAGGCCGCCGCCAACCAGCAGTGAGAACAGGACACCACCCGCTATGGCGACATAGCCGTAGAGCGGAATTTCATCACCGCCGATACGCGTCCAGGCAGCGGCCGCAAACCAGACCGACAAACCCAAAAGCGCGAGCAGCGGCACGACGAGGAGAAACTTGCGCATCCCGTTAATATAGGACGTCGCGGTAGCCGTGCCACGGTCCGGACTTCAAAAAGCAAATACGGAATTGCTATCCGCATTCAAAACGATGGCTTGGTAAGCCTAGCCGTTGCCGCCAGCTTCGGAAAGTTGTCCGGTTTTGCCCCGTCTTGCCGCCGGGGGCGTTTCGTCGTTGGCGGCCTCAGCGGGCGGAACCGGAATGTCGTCGAGCGGCGCCCCGCGTCGCAATGTCGATCTTAGGGCCCCGACCTCGCTTTGCAGGCGGGAGTTGTCCTTGCGCGCAGCTTCCAGGGCGCCTTCGACAACGGCGCGCTCCATGCGCTCGCGCTGGAGTGCGGAATTGAGATCCTCCACGCGCTTTTCGATATTGGTACGAATGATCTGAATATCCGCTTCCAGATGTCCATTGCGTTCGGTCAGCGCACCGATCTTCTCTTCCGCGCGGGCGAGGGCGGTTTCGCGCATCTTCATCGCCTTGGACAAAGCATTGTTACGCTCGGTCAAGGCGATGCGCGCCTGCTCGTGATCCTTGATCTGTCGTTCGCGCGTTTCGTGCTGGACTTCGATCTGGGCGAGCCGCTTCTCCGAATTGTTGCGAGCGATCGTCGCTTCGACCGATTTACGGTCGAATGCGCGCACCTCTTCGGTGCGAGCGATAAGATTTTGCCGCGCCTCGGACAGCAGGCGCTCGGCGGTTGCGGCGCGCGATTGCAATCCGTCCAACCGCATGTTCAGGCTGCTGCGTTCGGCCTGGTGCTGCTCTTTGGATTCATCAAGCGCAGCGCCGAGCCGTCCGCGCTCCGCGTAGGCTTCTGCAAAGCTCGACTCGACCTTACCGAGTTGAGCGCGGGTCGCGGTCAGCGTGTTCTCGCTTTCAGTCAGCCGCCGCGTCAGCCGTGCGGTTTCGTTCAGCGCCTGATCGACCGCGATTTGCAGCGAACGTTTTTCATCTTCCAGAAGCGCGAGGCTCTCGCGAGCAGCTGCGAGTTCTCCCTCAAGTTCGACGATGTGCTTCTCGGCGGCGTCGTGCTGCTCATTCAGCGCCCGGCGGGATTCACTGAGTGTCCGGCGCTGGGTGGTTTCCTGCGCCAGTTGACGGTCAAGTTCGGCAATTTGCGCGCGGCGCGCATTGATATCATCGGTAAGCTCAAGCCGGGTGCTTTCCAGAGCCCGATTTGCTTCTCGCGAGAGCTCGAGATCTTCGCGCAGTCTTCCCGCTTCACTTTCGAATATCGTTGCCTTTTTTTCGATCTGATAGAATTCCTCGCGCAGCGTCTCGTAGGCTGTGCGCGCTTCCGCCAGCATTCCAGACAGACTCATTGTCTGGGATTTTTCTTGTTCAAGAGCGCGGAGGGTGCTGTTGAACGGCGCAACAAGCTTGTCGAAAGCCTCCTTGAGGTCGTCGAGCTCGCTGATCTTTCGGCCGGTGTCAGTCAGCAGATTGCGCAGGACCTCGTTTTCCTCACCCATCCGCGAACCGACGTCGGACAGGTTTTCCACAGAGATATGGTTGCCGCCGTTGCCATTTCCGTTTGCAGCTCGCGCCAAAAGTTTGTCGATCTCGGCCGCGCCGCCCTTTCGGCCAAAAAGGTCCGACAGCTTCGCCATGACGACGCCTCCCCAACCCCAGAAACGCTACGACAGCCCCAAACGCCGCAATTACGTTATTATATCGCTGTGGCGATGGAAACACTCGCAACAGCAGCCTGTGCGTTTCGTCGCGTCCGTCCGGCCCTTGTCGGCCATGGCTGTAAGGGATGCGCGTGCGCGTGACAGAACAGTCCACAGAAATATTAAGAAGACCCCTGAGTTACGCCTACCGGCCATCGGCGTTTGGGCCGCTCCGGGTCTACAGCCTTTCGGATGACGGGATCGATTGGGCGGTGGGTGTGCATTCGGGGCGTATTCCGTATCGCAGCATCCGCCGTCTTCGCATGTCGTTTCGGCCGACCGGCATACAACCGCGGCGCTTTGTTGTTGAGCTATGGGCGGCGGGTGCGCCCAAGCTGACGATTGCCTCCAGCTCGTGGAAAAGCATCACCGAACAGGAGCGGCTCGATCAGCCTTACACGACCTTCGTGCAGGAGCTGCACCGCCACATTTCGAATGCGGGACAGTCCGTGCGCTTTCAGCAAGGCAGTAATCCGTTGATTTACTGGCCAAGTCTGGTCGTTTTCGCTGCGGTCGCACTCGGGATTGCTGCGTTGACCGTGCAGGCCCTGCGAGCGGGTACAATCAGCGGCGCAGCGCTCGTCGGCGCTTTCCTCATGCTGTTTGTCTGGCAAGGCGGAAACTTCATGCGTCGCAACCGCCCGGGCACATACCGTGCGGATGCGCTGCCGAAACGCGTCATGCCGCCGCCCTAGCAATTCCGGCTACTGGCGCACAACAAGAACCGAACACTTGGCATAGCGCACCACGTGTCCGGCGTTGGAGCCGAGGAAGTACGTGCGCATCGCCGGGCGATGCGAACTCATCACGATCAGGTCCGCGTTGAATGCCTTCGCTTCCTCGAGCACTTCGTGGTAAATACCGCCCTGGCGCACAGTCGCGGAAACACGCGCGGCATCAAGGCCGCACTCATGCGCGATAATGCCAAGCGCCTCCTCAGCTGATTTGCGTTGCTGCACGTCGAAGTCGGGTGGCACATATTCCGCCAGCATCACCGGCGTCATGGCCAGGACGTTGATCAGACGTACCGACCCCCCTGACGTGCGGACCATTTCAATCGCGGTTGTTATGGCGGGTTTAGTCAGATCAGTATCCGCAAGATCGACCGGCACCAGAACTTTTTTGTACATGACAGCGCCCCTCATTTCGCTGCGAGGGTCCGATCATGGCATGTTTTGAGGGGCGCGTTGAGTGAGAGTTATTGATTCAATTGGCCGCCGCGGCGAGCGATTTCGGGGTCACGAAGCGTTCAAGACGGCCGCATTGGGGGTGCAGCTTACCCCAGTCGTCGAGAGCAAAATCGATGATCGCAAGGCCGGCCGTGGGCAGTTTCTCCCGCAGCCGTTCCCGCGCTTCGATGTCGCCGGCCGCGACCAGCATGGCCGCGAGTTCGTGGAGACCGGGATTGTGCCCGACGACCAGAAGCGTGTGCGTGGCCGGGGCCGATTCCTTGACGATGCCAAGGATTGTATGTGCGGTCGCGTCATAAAGCCGATCAACCGGGGTAGCCTTGGGCGGCGTGCGGAATGCTGCCGCCGCAAATTTCCAGGTCTCCTGGGTGCGCGCGGAGGGAGACGTCACAACCTGGTCAGGAATGAGAGTGTGGGAGGACAAGTAGGCGCCGATCCTGGCGGCGTCCTTGCGCCCGCGCTCCACCAGTTTGCGGGCACGGTCTTCCATGCCCGGTGCGGAGCGCTCGGCCTTGGCGTGACGAAATAGCAAAAGTCGCCGCATGGTCGTACTATGCATGTCTTTGGGATGTCTTTCGTCGCTATGGCTCAGTCTAGCAATAATTGCCGCAGAGAATGAAGCATGGAAGCGGGTTGGTACGAGGCGAATAGCGTTGCACGTCCGGATCGCCCACGGCTGAATCTTGATCTCGACGTTGATGTCTGTGTGGTCGGCGCCGGGCTCGCCGGCCTGACCGTCGCCCGTGAAATCGCGCAACGGGGCTGGTCGGTCGCGGTTCTCGAAGCCGGAGAGGTCGCCTGGGCCGCGTCGGGCCGCAACCTGGGTTTCGTGCTTCCGGGCTTTGCCGAAGATATCCGCGGCATTATCGAGCGCATCGGTCTCGACCATGCCAAGCAACTCTGGGCTCTCTCCGAGCAGGGGCTCGACTATGTGCGCCGCACGATCCTGGACACCCAAATGCCGGGCGTCGACCTCATCAATGGCTGGCTGCACGTATCGAAAACCGACAATTCCGACGAACTTCGCAATGAAGCTGAACGCATGCGCTGGATCGGTACCGACGTCGAGTTCTGGCCGGTGGACCGCGTGCGCGATCAGCTTCACAGCCCCCGATATTTCGGCGCGGTGCACTACCGGGAAGCCTTTCACATTGATCCATTTAACTATGCGCTTGGACTCGCGGCGCTCGCCGAAAAAGCGGGTGCGCGCATTTTCGAGGATACACCGGCTGTGTCGCTCGATCCGGCTGGCGTCCGCAAGCGCGTGATTACGCCCGCTGGCCGCGTCCGTTCTGCGCACGTGGTGCTCGCCGGCAACATCCATCTCGGGACACTTATGCCGCGGCTTGCGGCGACTCTGTTGCCGGTCACGACTTTTGTCATGGTGACGGAACCGCTTGGCGAGATCTTGCACGACATTGTGCGCTATCGCGGCGCTATCAGCGACACCAATCGCGCTGACAATCACTACCGCATCGTCGGAGGCGATCGCCTCCAATGGTCGGGACGCATGCGCGCGTGGGAAGCCAACCCGCGGCTGATCGCACGCGGACTGGTCAATGACGTCCGGCGCACTTTTCCCGGCCTCGCGAAAGTCGAGGTTGCGCATTTATGGCGGGGAACGCTCGGCCGCACAGTCCATCGCATGCCGCAGATCGGTGAAATTGAGCGCGGCGTGTGGCTGGCGAGCGGCTTTGGAGGCCACGGTCTCAACAACACAGCTGTAGCGGGTGAACTCATCGCGCGCGGCATTATCGACGGTGATGAAACATGGCGCCTGTTCGCTCCCTATGAGCTGGTATGGGCAGGAGGTGTGCTTGGCCGTGCACTGGCGCAAGGCATCTATTGGGGCACGCGACCGTTGGAGCGCATCGAGCAGGAAGCTGCCCGCTATCGTTCCCGCGCGCGCGCGCGCAAGGATGCGCGCCTTGCCGCGCGTGTGAAACCTGGCTGATCAATTTCTGGATTGCGTGCGCTTATCTATTCTCTCGCCGCGCCATAAAGGCCAACCGCTCGAACAGATGGACGTCCTGTTCGTTCTTGAGCAGCGCGCCATGGAGGGGCGGAATGAGCTTCTTGGGGTCGCGCTCGCGCAGGGTTTCAGGTCCGATGTCTTCGACCATCAGGAGCTTGAGCCAATCGAGAAGCTCGGAGGTTGAAGGCTTCTTCTTCATTCCCGGCACTTCGCGGATCTCATAAAATAGTCGCAAGGCTTCTCCGACAAGCCTTTGTTTTATATCGGGGAAATGCACCTGAATAATCGCGCGCATGGTGTCCGCATCGGGAAAGCGGATGTAGTGAAAGAAGCATCGGCGCAGGAATGCGTCCGGCAATTCCTTCTCGTTGTTCGAGGTGATGACCACGATCGGCCGACGCCGTGCCTTCACGGTCTCGCCGGTCTCGTACACAAAGAACTCCATGCGATCGAGTTCCTGTAGCAGGTCATTGGGAAACTCGATGTCGGCCTTGTCGATCTCGTCGATCAGTAACACCGGTCGCTCGTCGGCGACGAAGGCGTCCCACAGTTTGCCGCGCTTGATGTAGTTGCGGATGTCCTTGACGCGTTCGTCACCAAGCTGGCTGTCGCGCAGGCGTGAGACCGCGTCGTATTCGTAAAGACCCTGCAGCGCTTTGGTCGTGGATTTGATGTGCCATTCAATGAGCGGTGCGCCGATGGCTTTTGCAATTTCCAGGGCCAGCACGGTCTTGCCGGTGCCTGGTTCGCCTTTGACGAGGAGAGGGCGCTCGAGAGTAATTGCGGCATTGACCGCGATTTTCAGGTCGTCGGTCGCGACATAGGCCTTGGTGCCGTCAAAACGCATACAATGCATCCTCTTGCGATGGTCCATCTATCATAGACCGGCGCGACATTCATATAGACCGGAAGCGCTACGACGCGGAGCCTTGGCGAAAGCCTGATCTCCGCTAGCCGCGTACCGCGCCTTCAAGGAAATTCTCCAGCGCCGTCACGGGCGCGCGGTCTCCATAGAGGCGGTGCCTGTTTTCGGCCATCCGGGACGACATCGTCTGGCGGAATTGCGTGTCCTGACCAAGGCGCGTCGCGATAGCGACATAGTCGTCTACGGTCGCTGCGATGGTGTCGGTGACATCAATCATCCGCAAAATTGCTGCACTGTGCCGGCCGCGCATCGTCGCGCCTTCCAAGGTTACGATCGGCAGAGCTTGAGGAAGACATTCCAGCGCCGAATTGCAGCCCGACCAACCGATGCTGTCGAGAAACACGTCGCAAAGTCCGGCCGCGGCCGCGAAGTGGCTTTGGCTCATGCGGTTGAGAAAAACGCAGTGATGCTCGGCGCGCATGCCCGCCGCTGAAAATGCGCGCTCAAGCCGCTCGCGCACGAACTGCGTAACCCTTGGCGCACCGAAATGGCGCAGGAACACGAATTGGCAATCACCAACGGCCTGCGCGATGCGCACGAACACGTCGTCGTATTGCGGCAGGTATTTAAAGAGTGATTGAGCGCTCCAAAACGCGGTCGCTCCGGCGCGCAGGCCCAGTCCCTCGCGCGTGACCGAAACCGGTTCAGCCACGACCGGCTCGTAATAGATCGAAAGATTCGGCAGCCGCACCAGCTTTTCAGTGTAGCAGGCTTGTGCATCCGGCGGCTCCATCAAATCGCTCGACAGGAAATAGTCGATCGTGGAGAGGCCGCTGGTTTCCGGGTGGCCCCATGAATTGCATTGCACCGATGCAAGGCGCTGTGCCGCAAGCTGCAGCGAGGAGACATCCATAAGGAGGCCTGGGTAAATCAGGGCATGTGGCGCATCGGCGAGGATTTCACGCCGCCAGCCGTCAGTGTCGAGAGTGCGATGAACAAACCGGTCGCACAGGCGGGCGGCAGCATCCGTTTGCTCGTCATGAATGGCGCCGAGATGATAACAGGTCACATGGAAGCGGCTGCGGTCGAGCTGGCTGATCCAGCCCTTGATCGGAATTTTCCAGTTGGAGTGGCGATAAAAAAAACTGCTGACGATGCCGAGGCGGATCGGCTCGCCGGGCGCCGGCGAGGGCGGCAGCGGCGCCGGCGAAAACCGGCGAGCGATCACTTTGCCGATCATCTCACCGTAGATTTGTTGCAGGGCGCGGTCGTTGCCACCCTGGTAGGCGAGCAGGAAGGGATGTCTGGCGCCAATCGCCTTGATCAGATCGCCCTTGAGCACGCCGCGTTCCACGTCATTGAGCAGCTCGCGCAACTTCTGTTCGTAGGCAGCACGGCATCGCGGGATTTCGCTCTCGTCCCGATAGATAACGGGCAGTTCGGCGAAACAGGCTGCAAAGCGTGCGTCTGCGTGGCCGGGTGCGAGCGTCAGCGCCTGAGCGAGATCGGCGGCGGCTTCCTCATTCCGGCTGATCTCCAACAGACAACGGCCGCGCTGGTACCAGGCCTCAGCGTCCTCCGGATTAAATTTCAACGCGGCGGTGAAATTGTCGATTGCATCGTCGGCGCGATCAAGTGCGAGCAGCACGCGGCCGCGATTGTTCCGCGACTCGGTGAAGCCGGGGGCCAACGCAAGCGCACGGTCGTAGCAGGCAAGAGCCTCGGGCAGCCGGTTGATCCCCTCCAGCACCGCGCCGCGATTATTCAGCGCCTTGACATAGTCGGGGCGCAGCAAAAGCGCGCGGTCGAGACTGACCAACGCTTCGTCGTACCGCCCGAGCACGCGCAGGGACGAACCGAGGTTGTAATGTGCATCGGCGTAGTCAGACTTCAGGGCGAGCGCCTTGTGAAAACAAGCCACCGCCTCTTCGTGGCGCCCAAGCGCAGCCAGCACCGCGCCCCGATTGTTGTGCGCCTCGGCGAATTTCGATTTTTGCTTTAATGCGGCGTCGAAGCAGGCAAGCGCCTCCTCGCTCCGATCGAGCGCATGGAGGATCATTCCGTGGTTGACCAGAATTTGCGGGGAGGGTCTGCGCATGCGCATTGCCTCGGAAATGAGGCGCAAGGCTTCCGCGGGCTGGCCCTTGGCGAGCTTGATCACGCTGAGCATTTGCAAAGCGTCGAAATGATCGGGCCGGTGAGCGAGGACTTCGGAATAAAGCTGTTCGGCCTCTGCCAGGCGGCCTTGCTTATGCAGTTCCAGCGCCTGCGCGAAGACCTGCGGCACCTTGATCGGCGCTGGTACTGGCACTGGCGCTGGCGCTGGCGGCATGATTCCCCCTTGCATTGAGGGGTAAAAAAGCTGGACTGAGTCGTCTAGGGTGAAGTGTCGAAATGGCGGGGCACAGCGGCCTAACGGGATCGTGATGGCAGCGCGATCGGTAGTTGATTTGCGTCCGCCGGGCGGTCGCGCGACTGTGGACCAGGCACAGTGGAGACCGCACAATGATCAATCGGCGCGCCCTGTTTTTTGCTGGTGTGGCGTTTTCAGCGCTGGCGGTCAGCGTTAGATTTGGCAGGTCACAAACCATGAGCACCACCGAAACGATCGACTATCGCAAGCTTTCCGACATGGATTGGCGCCAGCGGCTTACGGCGGACCAATACATGATCCTGCGGCACCACGGCACGGAACGCCCCGGGAGTAGCCCGCTCAATAAGGAAAAGCGTAAGGGAACCTTCACCTGCGCCGGGTGCGACCTGCCGTTGTTCTCGTCGGATACCAAGTTTGAGAGCGGGACCGGGTGGCCGAGTTTCTATCAGCCATTGGCCAACGCGGTAGAGACCAGGACTGACCGGTCACTTTTCATGACGCGCACCGAAGTGCATTGTTCACGCTGCCTGGGTCATCTCGGCCATGTATTCGATGACGGACCGCAACCGACCGGCTTGCGCTATTGCATGAACGGGGTCGCGCTGAAGTTCGCTCCGCAGCCCGGCTCTTCTTCGTAACATCGGCAAAATCTGCCGCTTGACGGCAGAAAGAACCGCGGATGGCGGCCCCTGCTGGCCGCCATTTCCTTTTAAGCTACTGATATAATTATATAAATTTGATGGCACGGTGATTGCGACGGACAGCCAGTTCGGAGCCCCGACAGGGCGAAGTGTGTCTCGTTTGCGGAGATGAAGTCATGGGTCTGTTCGACGCTCTTACAACTGCGGTCAGTGGCCTGCAGGCGCAATCCTTCGCCATGCAGAACATATCGGGCAACATCGCGAATTCTCAAACAACCGCCTACAAGGGCATTGAGACCAATTTCGAGGATCTGATTCCGGGCGACTCAGTGCCCACGCGCCAGATCGCCGGGGGCGTGATCGCAAATTCGCGAGCCACGAATAACGTCCAGGGTACAATCCAGAGCACGACGTCGACGACGGATATGGCCATCAACGGCAATGGCTTTTTCGTCGTGCAGGCTCCAACCGGATTCAATGGAAATCAGCCGCTCTTTGGCGGCATCGACAGCTATACACGGCGCGGCGACTTCCAGCTGGACGCGAACGGCTATCTGGTCAACGGCTCCGGCTATTTTCTTGAGGGCATTCCGATCGATCCGACGACCGGCAATCCAGTCGGCAGCGTCGCCACCCCCTTGCAATTCCAGGGCAACTTTCTGCCAGCCAGCGCAACGACCCAAGTGAATTACGGGATTAACCTCCCGTCCACTCCGCAGACGAATGCATTCGTCGCCACCACCCCGAACTCCGAGTTGCTCAACCCCACGGATTTCAGTGCCGGTCATGATCCTACGGTTGCCGGAACCGGCATCGTCGTCGGGAGCGATGTGTCTACGTTTGTGAATGAGTCGATCGATGGCGGCTCTGTAACGATTTACGATCCGATCGGCACGCCCGCCAATCTTCAGCTCAGATGGGCCAAGACCGACAGTGTTGCCAATGGCGGCGCCGACACCTGGGAACTGTTTTACCAGACTGACGCAACGGCGACCGGCACGAATCCGGCATGGATCAATGCCGGGACGGATTTCGTATTTGACGCGAACGGCCAGCTCAATCCACCGATTACCAACGTCGCGCTGACGGGCGTCTCGATCAATGGCACTGCGCTCGGCAATATCACGATCAACAGTCCGACGGGCGGCATCACGCAGTTCGCCAATACAAGCGGCGTGTCGACCGTCAACAACCTGCAACAGAACGGCTATGCGGCCGGCCAGCTGAAGTCGATCGCAGTCAGCGACGCAGGCAATATCATTGGTACGTTCTCCAACGGGCAAAACGTCGCGCTCGCGCAGGTACCGTTGGTCCATTTCAACAGCCCCAACAACCTCAAGGCTCTCGACGGCGGCGCCTATCAATTGACAAATGAATCCGGTCCCGCGCTGACAGGCTCGTCGGGCAAGATCATCGGGCAATCGCTGGAAGCGTCGAACACGGATATCGCAACCGAGTTCACAAAACTGATTGTGAC
>DASSIJ010000278.1:0-16507 GCA_035692045.1 Pseudolabrys sp.
AGATAGGCCTGCGCGCCCTCGCGCACGGCCTCGGAAATCTCTTGCATCCTCTTGCTGCCGGGATCGGCGCTCAGCACCGATTGGGTCGCCCAGATGCCGTATAAGATCGCGAGCACCCCGCAGCCGACGATCAACCACAAAGTAGACATGGTGGCCATTTTTTCCCCGATTTGATTGGTGCTGGCGGGACGAACGCTCCCGCCGGCGCCAGGAGCGTCGAGGATGGCCGCTTTAAGGGCGCTTCACCCCGACCGGAAAGCGCGCGGATATAGCCAAAAAGTCGTGGACTGCGCAACGCGGAAATAAGGCATCACAACGGAATTCTTTTCCGGCTCCCGCCTTTGCCTGTTTTTCGGCCGGCCCGGACAGGGATGGATCGACCACCGGTCACCAAGGATAGGCCAGAGGCCGGATAGACGCTTCGAATCGCGATGATCGGCGCAACCGACTCCGCAGCGGCCGCGATCAGCGCAACTGAACGCGAGCCACCCAATTCAGCCCTTTACGAATCTGGCTCCGGCCTGGCCCCGTGAACGCACCGCAAACAAATTGCGCGCGTGGAGGTCACGCCGGGTGCTTGTGTTTCTTCAACCGGAACGCCAGCGCGACGTAAAGGACGCCGGCCAGGATTGCGTACCAGCCAATCAGCCAGACCACCGCCAGCGCGCCGATGCCGGGTCGAGCCAGTAGAATGACGCCGAAGGCAACCGAGAGAAGGCCGCTGAGAACCAGCAGCCACTCGCCTTCAATTTCCTTGCGCAGCTGAATTGCGCCCCAGATCTCGAACAACCCGGTGACGATTGCCCAGACGGCAATGAACATCAACAGCACCAATGCCGTGAGGCCGGGCCACGCGAACGCCAACAGCCCCGCGATGATCCCGGCGATGCCGACAATGGCAAGCCAGAAGCGCGAGCCCGTATAGCCGCCTCGACCGGCTATCGCTTCCCACAGCGCGAGTACGCCATCAACGACTGCATAGGCGCCCCACAGGAACGTCAGAGTGAGCAGTGTGAGAACCGGCCACATGAAGGCGAGTACGCCAAAGATGATGGCCGCGACACCGCGCAGCAACAGCAGCCACCAGTTATCCGCCAGCGCGTGCAACAGTACGGCGCCGCCAAGTGGCGAAGTCGGCCTGGGCTCAACATGAGTGCTCGTCATCGCATGTCTCCCTCAGCTTGGTTTCCCCTTGAGGGCGCGGCCAATGCGTCAGCGTTTGAATCAACGCCGTCCGCGCCACACAGAACCGTACGCCCGGCCGCAACGCCGAGAAAGCGCGTCCGCGAAAATTGAAGCGTCCGTCAGTGCTGCAATACCGCTTGCGCCCGCATGTCGGTACCTCGGCACCGACCTCAAATGACCGCTCCGATTTTCCGGGTTCGGTCTTTGAAAAGAAGGTGCTGCGTTCTTATACGGTGGCCGCACGTGGACGTAACGCAAGCCACACGAGTAACGCAGCTGCGACGAAGATGGTCGGGAGAATGACCTCGTTGATGGCAGTCCAGCCGACTGTCTCGAGCAACTGACCGGACGAGAATGAGCTCAGCGCCATGCTGCCGAAAATGAGAAAGTCGTTGAACGCCTGCACCTTGTTGCGTTCTTGCGGCCGGTGGCACTGCGTCACCAGTGTGGTGGCACCAATGAAGGACAGATTCCAGCCGCAGCCGAGCAGCACCAATGCGCTCCAGAAGTGCGCCACGGTAAGGCCGGCAATATTGACAACGGCGGCTGCAGCGATCAGTCCGAGGCCAATGCCTGTGATGCGTTCGACTCCAAAGCGCGCGATCAGCGAACCTGTAATGAAGCTCGGCGCATACATCGCCAAGACGTGCCATTGAATGCCGAGCGCGGCATCCGTGATCGAATGACCGCATCCGACCATGGCCAGCGGCGCCGAAGTCATCACCATATTCATCATCGCGTAGCTCGCCATGCCGCAGGCGACAGCGACGATGAAACGCGAATTGCGTACGATCTCGCCGAGCGGGCGACCGGTGTTGTGGCGGGCGGCCGCCAGCGGCGGAACCTTGACGAACTGCAGCACGAAGGCCGCCAACACGGCGCATGCCGACTGCCCGAGATAGCTGGCGGCAAACAAGTGCGGCGACAGCAAGTCCTTTGTGTGGATGACGAGCTGCGGGCCGATCACCGCCGCGAAAATTCCGCCCGCAAGAACCCAGGAAACAACTTTCGGCCGGTAGGCGTCGCTCGCGGTATCGGCAGCGGCAAACCGATAGGATTGATGCGCGGCAGCGTAGAGCCCGCCACAGAATGTCCCGACCAGCAGCAGCCAGAAATGGCCGTTCATCACCGCGGTACAGGAAATCAGACCCGAAAGAATTCCAAAGGCCGAGCCGCATTGCAGCGCGAAGCGACGGCCGAAGTGACGTGCCAAAACGCCAAGCGGCAGCGTGCCGAACCACATGCCAAACACCATGGCGGTGATGGGCAAAGTCGCGAGCCCTTTATTGGGCGCGAGCACGGCACCGACGATGCTGGCGGTGCTCACAATGACGGTGTTGTTGCCGCCGGCGAGCGCCTGCGCGACTGCCAGCACCATCGCATTGCGGCGCGCTAGATTGTCATCGGGCTTGGCGTGCTGGAAAGGCTCGGCAATCGCCGACATAGAGGGGCTCCCGGAAAGCCGCCCCTTGTAGACATGATCCCGCCGAATCGCCAATGCCGGCCGCGCAGGGCAGGATTGAAGCCGAGCGCGCGTTATCGCTTGCGTCGCGCGCTACACTGGCGTCCTTTTTTCGAAGGCGACCGCGCCGGGATGACGAATGGTCGCCGCCCTCGCCTCCGCCAACGACCGGGCCCCGATCTGACCTAGAGAAGCGCGCAATTCATCGATATAGAGGTCAATCAGATAGTCAGGTCCTTCGTCGCCGAGTGCTGCAACCGCCCAAAGGAACGACTTTCCCGCAAAGGCTGCATCGGCGCCTAGCGCCACTGCGCGCATAACGTCCTGGCCGCTGCGCACGCCGCTGTCGATCACAACCGTCGCCTTTTCTCCGACTGCCGAAACGATTGCCGGCAGGACATCGATTGAAGGCGTCAACGCCTCGATCTGGCGCCCGCCATGGTTGGAAACCCAGATGCCGTCGATGCCGAGTGCGACCGCCTTCTCGGCATCTTCCGGATGCATAATACCCTTGAGCGCCATCGGCCCTTTCCATGCGTCCCGATAGCGCTTGACCTCTTCCCAGGAAAAGGCGCCGCCCATCCGCGAGCGCGCATAGGCAATAATCTCGTTCGTGCCGGCGCCGGGGGGTGCGTAGTCGCTGATGGTCGCAAAGCGCGGGTAGCCATTGCGCAGGAGCGCGAGCAGCCATTTTGGACGGATCATCATTTCGTAGATCATCCGCGCGTTCGGGCGAAATTGATGGGCGAGCCCGGCGTAGGTCTCGCGCGACCGCGTGGTGCGGACCGGAACGTCAAGCGTGAGCGCGAGCACCTTTGCATCGACCGCCTGCGCGCGCCGCACCAGATCGAAGCCGATCTTGTGATCATCGTGCCAGAACCGATAGAGCTGCAGCCAGAACACATCCGGCGCGGCTTCCGCTGCCTGTTCTATGGTGGCGCCGCCTGCGACACTGAGCGTGTAGGGCACGCGAGCGCGTTGCGCAGCCTTGGCCATCAGCAGATCCGCCCCCGGCCAGACCAGCGACGGCCCGCCCATCGGGGCAACGCCGATAGGCGCCGCGTAGCTGCGTCCAAACAATTTGACGTCGACCGGCGGCAAGGACGGCATCACGCCGTAGCGCGGCACGATTTCGACGGCATCGAACGCGGCCCAATTGCGCGCAACGCCGACGTCGTTGCCTGCACCGGTGTCGCCATATTCGAACGCGAAAAGCGGGACGTTGCGCGGGGCCTGCCGCCGTAGCCAGGCCGTGGTCGGAAACCGCGCATGATGCTTCTGAAAGTTCGGATGCTGGCCGCCCGGCGTCACAGCCGCCTGCTTTGCCGTCATATCGTGCATAGCGAATTCCCGTTTCTTGTCGTTGCATTATAGCTGCGCCGCATGGCTACGTCCCGCTAAACTCTCGGCATTCAGAAATGGCTGTACGAGGCGCGCTTGAAGGTCAGTGCGCGGCCGTCGGCAGCAATGAAGCGTGTTCCCTCACCGCCCTTGATCTCGCCGATCTCGCTGACCGCGACGTCGGCAGCCTTGGCCGCGGCATGGAAGCTTCCGGCTTTGGCCGGCGGCACAGTGCAGACGATCTCGTAGTCGTCGCCGCCCGTAAGCACGGATTCGATCTCGTCCGGGTTGGCAGCGATCACGGCCCTGGCCGCTTCCGAGAGCGGCACTCGTGCAACATCAACATCAGCCGCGACGCCGGAAACCCGGCACAGCTTGCCGAAATCGCCGGCCAGGCCGTCCGAGATGTCCATCGCCGCCGAAGCATGGATCCGCACGGCTTCTGCCAGTGCGTTGCGCGGCTGTGGCACCAGATATCGTGAAAGGAGATGCTGGCGCTGCGGCTCGTCCAATTTCCAGCGCTTGCCGTTACGCATCATCAGGCCGAGCGCGGCATCGCCGATCGTACCGGTGAGGAATACGCGGTCTCCGGCTTTGGCTCCGGCACGCCGTACCATCGTCCCTTCAGGAACGGTGCCAAACATGGCAACGGAAACCACGGTCGGCCCCGGTGTGCGATCGGTATCGCCACCGAACAGCGGACAGCCGAACAGCTCGGCGTCCGCGCGCAGGCCTTGCGCAAACCCCTCAAGCCACTGCTCGCCGATCTCCCTGGGCAGAGCGAGCGACAACAGGAAACCAAGCGGTCGCGCACCCTTCGCGGCGAGGTCCGACAAGTTCACGCGCAACGCCCTGCCCGCCACCGTGTGAGCGGCATCCTCGGGAAAAAAATGCACCCCGCCGACGATAGCGTCGGTTGTGAGCACCAGATCAAATCCCGCCGGCGGCGTGAGAAAGGCCGCATCATCGGACAAGCCGAGAGCCCCGGGATGCGTCGCAAGCGGTTTGAAGAAGCGCGCGATCAGACGGTCTTCGGGCGAGATGTCGTCGTGCGGGGCCATCGTGTCACCCGGCGGCGCGGCCGAATTCGTCTGCTCGCACACGCCGCGCGAGCTGGTCGAGCACAGCGTTGACCATGCCGGTCTCGTCACGCTCGACAAAGGCGGCCACGACGTCGGCATATTCGGCCACCACGACCCGCGCGGGCACGTCGGTCCGGTGGATCAGCTCATAGGCGCCGGCCCGCAACGCTGCCCGCAATACTGTTTCGATCCGCTTGAGCGGCCAGCCCTTCGACAAGGCTTCATCAATCAGGGGGTCCAGCTCTCGCTGTTCGTGAACCACACCAGAAACAATATCGCGAAAGAATGCCGCTTCGGCCGGCAGATATTGCGCACCCTCGACTTCGCGGCCGATCCAGTGGCTTTCGAATTCGGCAAGGATCTCGTTCAGACCGGTCCCGGCGAGGTCCATCTGATAGAGCGCCTGCACGGCTGCGAGCCGGGCAGCGCCGCGCTTGTTCGCCTTGCGCGCATCCTTGTCGTCACGTGCGGGACCCGCGGCCATCAGCGCCAGGCCAATGTGTGCTTGAGCGCGACCAACATGAGCGCGGCGCGGGCGGCCTCGCCACCTTTGTTGCCTTCTTCACTGCGGGCGCGAGCGAGCGCCTGGGCCTCGCTCTCGACAGTGAGAATGCCGTTGCCGATCGGAAGGCGCTCCTTCATAGCAAGGTCCGTTAATGCGCGTGCCGACTCGTTTGCGACGATCTCGAAATGGTAGGTCTCACCGCGGATGACGCAGCCGAGCGCAACAACACCATCATAGGGTGCCCGACGGCGCCGTGCGGCCTCCATGGCGATCACAATGGCGGCAGGAATTTCCAGACTGCCGGGCACTGTGACGCGGTCATATCGCGCGCCGGCGCCATCCAGCACGCGCGTTGCACCGGCTAAAAGTTCGTCGGAAATATTGTCATAAAAGCGTGATTCCACGATCAGCATATGCAGGCTGTCGCGTTTCTTCGCGCTGCGCTTTTTCTTGGCCATAATCAACATCCCTGGGCGTCGTAGCAGGCGATCCACGCCCAAACAACATTCTACTTCATCTCCGCAAGCCGCGCAGCGTACCGCGCCATCGTATCGACTTCGAGATTGACACCGTCGTCCTTACGCAATGCCCCGATCGTGGTCACCTGCAAAGTGTGCGGAATGACCAGCACTGAAAATGTATCATTGTCCACCGCATTGATCGTAAGCGAGATGCCGTCCAGGGTGACCGAGCCCTTGGGCGCAATGAAGCGCGCAAGCTCGGGGGGAGCACGCAGCGCGATGCGCGCCATATCCTTCATGTCTTCACGCGCGGTCACGATGGCAATGCCATCCACGTGGCCTGCAACCAGATGCCCGCCCAACTCGTCGCCGAATTTCAACGGGCGTTCGAGATTGATTTTTGACCCATGACGCCAGCGGCCCGCTGTGGTGACACGCAGGGTTTCAGCCGCTGCATCGACTGCGAACCAGACTCGCCCATCTTCCTCGCCCGCATCCACCACCGTCAGACAGACGCCTGAACAGGCGATCGATGCACCCTGCACGATTTCGGCGCGAGGATAGGCGCAAAAGATCGTGATGCGGTGCAAATTGCCCGAGCGTGGGTTGACCGAACGCACCTCTCCCACGTCGGTAACAATGCCGGTGAACATGACCTAAACCCGCACGAAACTTTCAATTGTATCGGCGTCGAGCCTTTCACTGCCGCGCCTTGCAAGCCGGCCGGTCAATGCCTCGAGTGGCATTTTTTCCAGCGGATCGATACCCGTTGCACCAAGGGACTTCTCGCCGCGCAGCAAGACTGCTTCGTCCACAAGGTCGGCTTCGACGAAGCTGGCCGCAACGGTCGGACCGCCTTCTACCATCAGCCGCGTGATGCCCTGCTCGGCAAGCGTCTTCGACACCTGCTGAATATCCAGCCGGCCGTCGCTTTCATCAACACGAAAAACCTTGCAACCTTTTTGCTGAAGGATCTCCCCGGCCATGGGGGATGCCTTGTGCGAGGCGAAAACCCAGGTGGGCGTTTCGCGCACGGTTGCAACAACCGAGGTCGACAGCGGCAGCCGCAATTGTGCGTCAAGGACGACGCGAACAGGTGAGCGCTCGAACATGCCGGGCAAACGGCAGGTGAGTTGCGGGTCATCCGTCAATACCGTGCCGATACCGACCAGTATGGCATCGCTTGCCGCGCGCATCTGGAACACGCGCCCGCGCGCTGCCTCGCCGGTGATCGACGCCTGCTTTCGGCCGGCCAGCCCCGCCTTGCCGTCGGCCGAGATCGCCAGCTTGAGCATCACATGCGGCCGCCCCTGAGAAACGCGGGTGATGTGACCCGCGTGGATGCGGCGCGCTTCGTCGGCGCCCAGGCCGATATCGACAACCACGCCTTTGGCGCGCAGTTTCTCGTGCCCCTGCCCCGCCACGTCCGGATTTGGATCTTCCAGCGCCGAGACAACGCGTGCGATGCCGGCACGGATAATTGCGTCGGCACAAGGTGGCGTTTTGCCCTGATGCGAGCATGGCTCAAGCGTCACATACATGGTGGCGCCTTGCGCCGCTTTTTTGGCGCGCCGCAGTGCCTCGGCTTCAGCGTGAGGCCGACCGCCCTGCTGGGTCCAGCCGCGACCGACAATGATGCCGTCCTTGACGATCAACGCGCCGACCGCGGGGTTCGGCCAGGTGTGACCAAGATTGCGCCGCCCGAGCGCAAATGCGAGCTGCATGTAGCGCTCGTCGTCCGAGACCGGTTGGGAAACAGGCGCGGCGTGTTCGTTCATTTTCGTGCGCTGGCCGCGGGCCGGCCGTCGTCCTCACCCGACAATTCGTCGAGCGCGGCACGGAAGTCCTTGGCTTCGCGGAAATTGCGATAGACGGACGCGAAGCGCACATAGGCAACATCGTCGAGCTCACGCAAATGCTCCATCACAATTTCGCCGATCGCTTCGGAGGAAATTTCACTTTCGCCCTGACTCTCCAGTTCGCGAACAATCTTTGAGACCGTTTGCTCGATGCGTTCGGGATCGACCGGACGCTTGCGCAACGCGATCTGCACGGAACGCATCAATTTATCGCGATCAAATGGCACGCGCCGGCTATTGCGCTTGATGACCGTCAGCTCGCGCAGTTGCACACGCTCGAACGTGGTGAAGCGAAAATTGCAGGTCAGACAAACACGGCGACGCCGGATGACCGCTGAATCTTCAGTCGGCCGCGAATCCTTCACCTGCGTATCGAGACTTCCGCAACCCGGGCAACGCATAACGCCCCCAATCCTCAGTCCTGATAAATCGGAAATCGGCCAATCAATGTTTTCACCTTGTCGCGTACCGCGGCTTCGACAAGCGAATCTTCCTCGACCTGTTTCTGCGACAACACGTCGAGCACCTCGACGATCATTTCGCCGACCTGACGAAATTCGGCGATACCGAAGCCGCGCGTCGTGCAGGCAGGGGTGCCGAGCCGGATCCCGGACGTCACCGTCGGCTTTTCGGGATCAAATGGAATGCCATTCTTGTTGCAGGTGATGTGGGCGCGGCCCAAGGCTGCTTCCGCCACCTTGCCGGTGAGCCGCTTTGGACGCAGATCGACCAGCATCAGATGCGTATCGGTACCGCCGGAAACGATATCGAGACCGTGCGACTTCAGGGTTTCGGCCAGCGCCCTGGCATTCTCCAATACATTCCGCGCATAGGCGCGGAAGCTCGGCCGCAACGCCTCGCCGAACGCAACAGCCTTGGCGGCAATCACATGCATCAGCGGCCCGCCTTGCATGCCCGGAAACACCGCCGAGTTGAGTTTCCTCGCGATCTCCTCGTTGTCGGAAAGGATGACGCCACCGCGCGGTCCGCGCAAAGTCTTGTGCGTCGTCGTTGTGACGACATGCGCATGCGGGAAAGGAGAAGGATGCACGCCCGCCGCCACAAGACCGGCGAAATGAGCCATGTCCACCATGAGCGACGCGCCGACGCTGTCGCAGATTTCGCGAAACGCCCGGAAATCGATGATGCGCGGATAGGCAGAACCTCCTGCGATAATCAGCTTCGGTTTGTGCTCACGTGCAAGGCGCGCGACCTGCTCCATATCGATGCGGTGATCGTCGGGACGCACGCCATAGGGCACGGGCTTGAACCATTTGCCGGACATGTTGACCGGCGACCCATGCGTAAGGTGGCCGCCCGCAGCCAGATTGAGTCCCATGAAAGTATCGCCAGGCTGCAGAAGTGCGAAGAAGACTTCCGCGTTCGCCGACGCGCCCGAGTGCGGCTGTACGTTAGCGAACTTGCAGCCGAAAATTTTTGTGACGCGTTCGATTGCGAGCCGTTCGACGATATCCACGTACTGACAGCCGCCGTAGTAGCGTTTGCCCGGCAGCCCTTCGGCATATTTGTTGGTGAGTACCGAGCCTTGCGCTTCGAGAACCGCCCGGGAGACGAAGTTCTCCGAAGCGATCAGTTCGATTTCGTCGCGCTGGCGGCCAAGTTCGAGCTTGATTGCGTCGTCAATTTCGGGATCAACCTCGGTCAAGCCGGTCGAGAACAATGCTTCCACGTCGTTGGCTGGCTTGGGGCTCGAGGTCGCCGACATCACGGTCTCCTGGCGCCGGGGAGCGGTCGGCGCCGATTTTTGACTGGGTCTGGGATGCGTCCGGCAATAGCATATCGCCCGCCACCCGCCAAGCATTGGGCTGTGGAGGACTGCCGACCCCATATCTAGGGCCCCAGACTAGCCTTTGCGACACGCCAAAAGAAAACCCCGGCCAGCTGGCCGGGGCAAAGTCAGTCCACCCGCAGTCGAATTAGAGCCGGTAGAGGATCTGGTCGGTCCAGAAACGCTCGAGCCGGTGCAACGACTTGTTGAGTGTCGAGAACTCCTCGGCATTGATTCCACCGACCTGCTCAACCGTTCGTACGTGCTTCTGGTAGAGCGTCTCGATGATGTCACGCACCTCGCGGCCCTTGTCGGTCAGCTTGATGCGGACCGAGCGCCGGTCAACGCGCGATCGCTGGTGATCGAGGAACGCCATCTCCACCAGCTTCTTGAGGTTGTACGAAACGTTCGAGCCGAGATAATAGCCACGCGTGCGCAGCTCACCGGCCGTCAGTTCCTTGTCGCCGATATTGTAAAGCAGCAGAGCCTGCACCGAGTTGATATCGGAGCGACCGCGCCGATCGAATTCGTCCTTGATAACGTCAAGCAGCCGGCGATGAAGCCGCTCGACTAGCGTCAAGGCCTCCAGATAGGCTGGCCTAATGTGATCGAGCGGCGCCTCGCGTCCGGCGGGCTCGACCGTCTTCGCGACGGCTTTCATGTTCAACGCCCCTTGCGTTTTATTTGTACGTCCCCGGTTGCAAAGGCCCTGTTCCCCCGCTCCGGATGAGGCGCACCTTATGAGGGCGATTCTAAAATCGGCTTAAATAACACCATAAAGATTAGGTTTATTTGCAACGGTGAACGATCTCTTGATCATACAATTCTACGAGACCGTGCAAGGCTTCGTTCACTCTACAAACCCGCATCAATCGCGGATGAATTGAATAATGCCGGAAAAGTCGCGCGAAGCCTCGCCGCTCGCGACATATTGTGAGTAGATGCGCGCTGCGTCGGCGCCGAGTTCTGTCTTGATTCCTGTCGCCTTTGCGGCGTCCTGCGACAGTTTCAAATCCTTAAGCATCATCGCTGCGGTAAATCCCGCCTGATAATCGCGGTTGGCTGGCGATGTCGGAACAGGTCCCGGAACGGGACAATAGCTCGTCAACGACCAGCATTGGCCCGACGACTTTGAGGAAATGTCGAACAACTTCTGGTGATCGAGGCCGAGCTTTTCAGCGAGGACGAAGGCTTCGCTGACTGCGATCATCGAAACACCAAGGATCATATTGTTGCAGATCTTGGCCGCCTGGCCGGTGCCGGCTCCCCCGGCATGCACGATCGTTTTGCCCATCTTTTGCAAAATCGATTCCGCGCGTGCAAACGCCTGCGCGCTGCCGCCAACCATGAAGGTCAGGGTCGCTGCAGTCGCGCCGCCGACGCCGCCCGACACCGGCGCATCGAGCATCAACAGACCTTTTTTCTCTGCTTCGGCTGCGACCGCGCGTGCGGTTTCAACATCGATCGTCGAGCAGTCGATCAGCAGCGTCCCCGGATTGGCGTTTTCGATAATGCCGGAAGAGCCGAGATAGACCTCACGCACTTCCTTGCCCGACGGCAGCATTGTGATGACGGCGTCGCCGCGCGCCGCCGCGCTCTTTGCCGTTTCGACGCCCGCCCCTCCCGAGGCCCTGAGTTTTTCGACCGACGCCGGATTGACGTCGACGCCCTCGACCTGGTGGCCCGCCTTGAGCAGATTTTGCGCCATCGGCAATCCCATGTTGCCGAGGCCGATAAATCCGATGCGCGCCATGGCGCCCTCCCGACTTTTTACTGCGGATGTTCCTGCGCTGATTTCAATGCCAGCCAAAGATAAATCGCGAGCAGTCCGCCCTCCAGAAGACCGGTCAACCAGCCGCCGCCAAACACCTGGGGGAAAAATATTTCGACGGCCAGCATGGAAGCAACGGATGTCAACCAGATCACCGCCCCCCAGGCGGCGGCCAGCCAAAGACCGACCGCGGCGACCAGATCGATGACGGCAAAGAACACCGTCGCTGTCTGCCACGCAATCGAGTGACTTTCGAACGGCTGTGTTTCACCGAAACCAATCCCGCATACCTGCGCCCAGTGATAGAGGCCCTTGACCATCGATATCGCGGCCATGACGCGTAGAAAAAGAATGAGCCGTCGGGTCCATTGCCCGACTGAACGTTCACCCTCGTGCTCTCGCACGGGCTCCAAGGTGCGAAAATCGTCGGAGCCGGCAGTCGGTCCGTTCACGACAGCACCAGCTCGGAAGAGCCGAGCGGGGCGAAATGACGCTCAACGTCCTCCTCCTCGACATCGGGAAGCGTGGCCGGCCGCCAGCGCGGCTTGTTGTCCTTGTCGACGATCACTGCGCGCACGCCTTCGTAGAAATCATGCCCATGGATGACGCGTGACACTATGCGGAATTCCATGCGCATGCACGTCTCGAAATCCCAGGTCTTGCCGCGGCGTACCTGCGCCAGCGCCAACTTGAGGCTCAGTGGCGATTTTGCACGCATGATGGCAGTCGTCCTGGCAGCCCATTCGGCGTCGGCGCTTCCGCTCAAGGCCTCGCTGTCGAGCGCGGCCAGGATGTTTTCCACCATGTCGCCAGCAAAGAGGCGGTCGATCGCGGCCCTGCGTTGCATGATGGGTCCCTCGCCTGCCGGTTCGGCGAAGGCGGCAAGCACCGCATCGACTGGCACGGTGCCACTCAGTCCATCGAGTAGATCGTCAAAACGGGCGGAAGAAATGCGATGGGTAACGATCCCGCCAGCCGCCGCATCGGCGATTCCGAACCGCTCACCCGTCAGCGCCGTATAGGTGCCGAGCTCGCCCGGCATGCGCGGCAGGAACCAGGTCGCACCCACATCCGGAAAAAAACCAATGCCGACCTCCGGCATGGCAAAGGAGAAGCGATCGCCTGCAACACGATGTGAACCGTGGACCGACACGCCAACGCCCCCGCCCATTGCGATTCCGTCGATCAGCGCCACGTACGGCTTGCGGTAATTCTTGATCGTCGCGTTGAGCGGATATTCATCACGCCAGAATTGCAACGCTTCATCGTGGCGGCCCGCCTTGCCAAGATCATAAAGCGCGCGGATATCACCCCCGGCCGAGAAGGCGCGGTCGCCGGCGGCGGTGATGACGACACGTGTAATCGCTGCGTCATCGGCCCAGCGATCGAGCTGGGCGCGCAGAGCAAGCACCATGGCGTGCGTGACAGCATTGAGCGCCTTGGGGCGATTGAGCGTGACGATGCCGGCGGCTCCGCGCCGCTCGAACAAAATTTCCATCTCGCTCACGGCCGCCTCAATTGAGCGCCGACAGATAAGCAGAAACCGCGAGCAGGCCGAGCGCGCTGCGGCCCCAATGCAGCCGCCCCCATTGCATGACCAGACCACGTGTTTGCTCTGTGGCCTGCGCCGGCGGCGTTGCCTTCAGTACGCGATTGGTCGGCATGATGATGAACATCGTGTAGGGCCATGGCGCGAGGATCAGCGCCGCACCAAGGAGCCAGCGCCAGTCATAAGTGAAAAGAAACGCTGCGACACCGAGCAGGCCGGACAGGATTGCGAGGCTGGCCTGCATGATGGCGCCGCGCTCGTAACTCGGCTGCCACTGGGTCAACAGAGCCTGGGTATCGAGCTTCAGCCGCGCCGGCTGTTCGGCCACGCTGACATAGACCGCAGCCCCTGCGAAAATCCCGGCCGTCGCCAGTGCCAGCTCACCGGTCCACATCGCAGCGCTCATGCTGACCTCCGCCTACGCGCGTTGTGGCGACCAAACACCGGCCTTCTCGAGGCGATCCATCGCCTGATCCGTGAACTCGGCGCGCGGACCGTCACCGCCAATCACAAACATCAGGATCGATTCAACGTTGGGGTCGCCCTTCGTCACATTCTCAAAACGGCGGACCATACCAGGAGGGAATGACACCACATCAAGCGGCCCGAGATCGACAAATTCCACTTCGCCCTTTTCGTTTTCCCAGCTCGCGCGCCAGGTCCCGGTCATCGGAATGAAGGTCTCGTTGGTGTCGTGATTGTGCATCTCAGGGCCGTGGCCGGGCTTCGCTTTGCAGTATCCGAGATTGAAGCCTTCGCTGATCTTGATTGCGGCAAGTTGCGCCGCCTGCTCTCCGACCGGCGATGTCACGGCACCGCCCGAACCTTCCGGCGGCTGAAAGCCGATGACGTTGAACAATGTGCGCTCGCAACCGGGCATCTTGCTGTCCGGCAAGCCGCCATCAAAACCTTTGAGATCCTTGAAGCGCGCGATGCGCTTTTGCATTTCCTCGCGTGACAGATAAAGGCGTGGAAGCTGTTCCATGGTGACCTCTCCCTCCTGTTACATCTGTGGCTTTAATTACCCAGCATAGCGCGGCTGATAATCACGCGCATGATTTCATTGGTCCCCTCCAGTATTTGATGCACGCGCACGTCGCGCAAGACGCGTTCGATCGGATGATCGCGCAGGTAGCCGTACCCACCATGCAACTGCAGGCATCCATTGACCACCTCGAAACCCGTATCGGTGGCAAGTCGCTTGGCCTGCGCAGCCAGACGCGTCGCGGCCGGCTCGCCTTCGCCTACTGCTACCGCGGCGCGATGCAGAAGCAGGCGCGCGGCATCCAGTTCCGTCGCGTAGTCCGCGACGCGGAACTGCAGTGCCTGGAAATCGGCAAGCCGCGAACCGAACTGCTTGCGCTCCTTCATGTATTCGATTGTCCGATCGAGACAGAACTGCGCCCCGCCGATGGAACAGGCACTTATGTTCAGGCGGCCTCCGTCGAGACCCGCCATCGCGATCCTGAAGCCCTGCCCCTCGGCGCCAATCCGGTTCGCTATCGGTACGCGGCAATTCTCGAACATCACCATCGTGGTGGGTTGCGTTTTCCAACCAAGTTTCTTTTCCTGTGCGCCAAACGACAGCCCTGGCGTGCCCTTCTCCACCACGATGCAGGATATTCCGCGCGGACCGGCTTCTCCGGTTCGGGCCATGACAACATAGATATCCGAGACGCCTCCGCCGGAGATGAATGCTTTTGCGCCGTCGAGCACATAATGCTCTCCCTCGCGCCGCGCTCGTGTGCTCAGGCTCGCCGCATCAGAGCCCGAGCCCGGCTCCGTCAAACAGTAACTCGCGAAATGCTGCATGGTGCACAGTTTCGGCAGAAACTTTCTGCGGGCATCGGCGGCGCCGTAGGCATCGATCATCCACGCGGCCATGTTGTGTATCGAGATGTAGGCGGCGGTCGACGTGCACCCCTGTGCCAGTTCCTCGAAGATCAGCGCGGCATCGAGGCGGCTGAGCCCCGAGCCGCCGACATCGTCCTTCACGTAAATACCACCGAAGCCGAGGGTGGCCGCCTTGCGCATGCTTTCGACCGGGAAAATCTCACCTTCGTCCCAGTCGCGCGCCTGCGGCATCATCTCATCGCGCGCGAACTGCCTCGCCGTGGCCTGGAATGCGCGTTGTTCCTCGGACAGCTCGAAATCCATGGATGGCCCACCCTGCTGCCTCCGGCTTAGCAAGCGGGCCCGGAGCGCCGCAACCGGTCAGGCCCTGTCGGAGATTTATGACACATGCCGGAATTTTCCGGCTGCTAAAGCATCTAATCTCTCAGGCAGTCGGCCATGGACGGAGAGCAAAAATGGCAAGTGGGGACAATAAGCCGAGCGGACCCGACTTCACCAAGGGCATTCCGGCGACCGATCTCGCCGAAGGGGCCATGCTGACCGGTCACGTTGGTGACGACGAGGTGATGCTGGCGCGCCAGGGCGGCAAGCTGTTTGCGGTGTCAGCCCATTGCACCCACTACCATGGGCCGCTCGCCGAGGGCCTCCTTGTCGGCGAGACAGTCCGCTGCCCATGGCATCATGCACGCTTCAGCCTGCAGACGGGCGAAGCCGTGGCCGCGCCGGCGTTGAGTCCGCTGACGTGCTGGCAGATCGAAGAGCGTGACGGCACAATTGTCGTAAAGGGCAAAAAGGGGCCGTCCGCGCCAAAGACCGCTGCATCGGCGGGCGGGCGCATCGTCATCGTCGGCGGAGGCGCCGCAGGTTTCGCGGCGGTGGAGATTTTACGGCGCCGTGGCTTCAACGGCAGTATCACGATGCTGTCCAACGACACGGCCGCGCCCGTTGACCGGCCCAATTTATCGAAAGATTATCTCGCCGGCAGCGCATCGGAAGATTGGGTGCCCCTGCGCGGGGATGATTGGTACGCCGAGAACAAAATCGATCTTAACCTCAAGACAGAGGTCACCGCCGTCGATGCAAAATCGAAAGAGCTGGTGTTAGGAGACGGAAGCAAGATCAAGTTTGACAAATTGCTGCTGGCGACCGGGGCTGAACCCGTCAAGCTCGATATTCCTGGCGCCGATCAGAAGCACGTCCACACCTTACGCTCGTTGAACGATTGCCGCGCGATCATTGCGCAGGCGAAAGACGCCAAGCGAGCCGTGGTGATCGGCGCAAGCTTCATCGGTTTGGAGTCGGCGGCTGCGTTGCGCGCTCGCGACATCGAGGTTCATGTCGTGGCGCCGGAAAAACGCCCGCTCGAGCGGGTATTCGGGCCTCAGCTTGGAGACTTCATCCGCACGCTGCATGAAGAGCATGGCGTCAAATTCCATCTCGAGGATAGCGTGAGTGCAATTGACGGCAAGCGTGTGACGCTCAAGAGCGGAGGCGCGCTCGACGCCGATCTGGTGGTGATCGGAGTCGGAGTGCGTCCACGCCTGGCGCTCGCCGAAAAGGCCGGGCTCTCGATCGACAAGGGCGTGATTGTCAACAAATACATGGAAACCAGCGCGCCCGGAATTTACGCCGCCGGCGATATCGCCCGC
>DASSIJ010000279.1:0-15885 GCA_035692045.1 Pseudolabrys sp.
CCGGCGCGCATGAACGCATCGACCTTTCCTATCTGTGGCCGAGCCTCGTGCCGCCGGATCCCGCCATCAAGCCCACGGTCGGCGCCCCGATCGATCCGAATGAACGCCTGTTCGTCACGATAGCGTCTGGAGACGCCACACTGCCGTTGATGGAGCGCGTGCAGACGATCTATCCGCGGTACCTCGTGGCAGAGCCCGTCACCGGTCCACCCGGCCTCACGTTTCGCGGCTTTCGCAACGATACGCCGTACGAAGGCGACGATCTCGTTTTTGAGTCGAGTGCGCCCGAGCATTTTCTGGCGCGCTGCTCGCGCACAGGCGTCACCAATTCGGGCATCTGCCTGCTGGAGCGCCGGATCGACAATGCCGATATCACCTTGCGCTTTCCGCGCGACTGGTTGACCGATTGGCAGAATGTCGCGAGCGGGATCGATAAGCTTATTGCGAGGCTGCATCCGCAACCGTGAGCTTGTCATGGCCAGGCATAGCCGTCCGAAGGACGGCGTGCTTTTGTACGCCTATGTCCCGGCCATCCACGTGTTTATGAGTGCCAGCTAAGGCAAGACGTGAATGCTCGGCACAAGGCCGGGCATGACGAAATCTTGATCGTTGCTCCGGCTAATCCACCAGATCGACGTCGAGGATCGGCAGTTCGAGAATGTAGGACCGGCGGCCTTTTTCGATTTCCAGAAACAACACGGCGATGAATTCCTCGCCGATATAGACTTCCAGTGAATCGGTTTTCTTCGGACGCGTCACCACCCGGATATTTTCGTTGTCGAATTTGCGGCGGAGATAAGCGTTGAGTGTCGGCACCGGCTGAATGCTGGGGTCGTTGCCGACCTGAATGACCATCCGGAAATTGTAAGAGCGCTCGCCGTCCTCATCGTCGACCGTAAGCTCGCCGAGATCGTCCTCCGCGACGAAAATCTCGGCGGTATCGGAGCCTTTCGGTACCACACGAATTTGCGTATTGCCGAACAGCTTCTTCAGGTAGCCGTCGAGCTTTCTGACTTCCTGGACGTCCAACGGGCCGCTCCTGTCTTAAGACCACGTCTCCTTGCCCGATCGGGCGGCCCGGCGCAAGCGCTAGTCCAACGCAAACCCGATCAGCCGTCGAGCATGATCCCGTAGAGCATCTGATCCATGGCACGCGAAGGCTCCGGGCAACCCGCTTCGCCTACCACTTTCGCTGGCACGCCGGCGACCGTGACATTGTTCGGCACCGCCTTGATGACAACCGAGCCCGCAGCAATGCGCGCGCAATGACCGACCTCGATATTGCCGAGAATCTTGGCGCCGGCGCCGATCATCACGCCGCGGCGGATTTTTGGATGGCGGTCTTCGTGCTCCTTGCCGGTCCCGCCGAGCGTGACATCGTGCAGGATCGAAACGTCGTCCTCGATGACTGCGGTCTCACCGACCACCAAGCCTGTGGCGTGGTCGAGGAAAATTCCGCGGCCGATTTTCGCCGCCGGATTGATATCGCATTGAAACACAGATGACGCGCGGCTCTGCAGATAGAGCGCGAAATCCTTGCGGCCCTTGCCGAGGAGCCAATGCGCGAGACGATGCGTCTGGATCGCGTGGAACCCTTTGTAATAAAGCACCGGCTCGATGAACCGGCTGGTCGCGGGATCGCGATCGACGGTTGCGACGATATCGGCGCGGAAGGATTCGCCGAGAGCGGGCTGGTCTTCGAGCGCGTCGTCATAGGCCTGACGGATCATATCGGCTGACACATCAGCATGGGCGAGCCGCTGGCTGACGCGATGCGCGATGGCCGCTTCAAGCGAGTCGTGATGGAGAATGTTCTCGTAGATGAAAGTCGCGAGCTCCGGCTCCCGGCGCGCGATGTCCTCCGCTTCAATGCGGATGCGCGCCCAGACCGGATCGACTTTATCGAGGGCCCGTGCGGGCCGCGTCTGAAATTGAGCCATACTCAGGATCTCCCGACACCTCTCGGACCCCTACATAGGTCTTTTATCACAATTTCGAAGTCGCAAAGAGAGCGCAGCAGGCACCCGGCGCATGGCTCATTTGCGTTGGTTAAGGAAGTCAATAACGCCGGCCTTGTAGACCTTGTCGCCCACGGCCAACATGTGGTCCCGGTCCGGGATATCGAGCGCACGGGCGCCTGGAATGAGCGCGGCCAGTTCATGGCCATTTCCGGCGATCTGATCCTTCGTTCCGACGGCGACCAGCACCGGTAGGTGGATTCCGGCGACCTCCGCGCGGCTCATTGTCTGGCGCGATCCGCGAATACAGGCGGCCAAGGCGCGCAGGTCCGATTTCGTCTGTTCTGCAAAACTACGAAACAAGTGACCGGTGGGATTCTGTACATCGGCTAGCGATGGCGCCTCCAGCGCTTCTGCGATGCTTTCCGGCAGGCCGACGCCGTCGACGAGCCGGATGCCGAGACCGCCGAAAATCGCCGACCGCATGCGTGCCGGATGTTTGACGGCGAGAAATGCCGCGATGCGCGCGCCCATTGAATACCCCATGACGTCGGCACGTTCGATTGTCAGATGATCGAGCAGAGCGCGGACGTCCTCGGCCATTGTGACGCTGTGATAGGCGGACGGATCATAGAGCTTGCTGGAAGCGCCGTGCCCGCGGTTATCGAGCGCAATCGCACGCCGGCCGGCGCGCGTGAGCGTCGTCACCCACCCTGGCAGGACCCAGTTCGTCTCCTTGGTGGAGGCGAAGCCATGGATCAGCACGATCGGGTCGCCCTCACCCTCGTCGAGATAGGCGATCTCGACCTCGCCATTCCTGAAAGCTGGCATAAGGATTTCTAGCTGTGCGCAAGCGCGACGGCAATCGGCTGCATCTGCGCGCGTCGGCGCTTCTCCCCGCGGCGACGAAAGAACCGAAACGCCACCCGCTCGGTGGCACTCTTGAGCGCGGATACAAAACCGAACAGTGCAAACAAAGCACCCAGCAGCCAGACGCTTGCATCGAGAGCAAGTGCGGCGGCCATGATCGCTCCTCGACCGGCAATCTTCAGGATGGCGCGGGTACGGCTTCCTTCCTTCTCGGCCAGTTTGGCGACACGGGTCACGTCACGTGGTTCTTTTGCGATCTTCAGGCCGTCGAATGCCGCGCGGCCGCCTGCTGCCTGCTGGACGCGGCCGACGTCGCGCGCAAAATTCAGCAATCCGCCGGCGCGCTCCACCTTCACGGCATCCCGTCCGGCGCGTGCCGCCACTGCGGGTTCTGAGAACCCGGCCTGCCGCACCGTGCGGCCGAGGCTGCCTGCAAGCTCGCTGCCAAGGCTACCGGTCTTGCGGGCGACCTTCATCACTGTCAGCCCGGCACGCGCGGGGGCGGCCGTTCCAAACGTCACGTAGGTGGCTGCGGTGATCGCGATTCCGGCGGAAGCCAGACCGAGCACCAGCTCATCGGCTTTCTGCCCCATCGCCAGCCGCGTTCCTTCGCGCAGCGCATCGCGAATATCGCCGAACACGAACAGATCGCCGACCGTGGTGCCCGCAAGTGCAGCCATGTCGTCCGGTTCGCCGGTGATGAAACCGCGCGCGAAGCTTTGGGCTTTGTGACGCGTGGTGGCCGCCTCGGCACTCGCCGCTTTGACTTTCTCAACCAGCGCCGGATCGAGCGTCACATGCCGGCCGGCCGCAAGATCAACGAAGCTCCGAGCCAGGTCGGCATCATTGGCAGCCAGGGCCGCTTCGATTTCCCTCTGCGCGACCGCGGCATCGAATTTGTCTTCCAGCGCATGGTTGGCAATTCGCGTGGGATCGTCGAGACCGTCAAGCGCGTCCGCCGCGCGCGGGACCGCGTAGGCTGCAGCCGCCGCGAGCAAGGCAACAGCGACCAGCGTAGGTCCGATCCGCGGGACGCGCATTATGCTTTGCTGCGATGGTTCCAAGTCCTGGTTCCGTTATGTCTTGAATAGCGGTTGACGAATCGGTCTTGCCCGCGAGCCTCAGTCATAGTGCTGTGGCCCGCAACCAAGGCGTTTCAGCGGCAATGGCGGTTTCGCTTTCGCGATTGAACTAGGCATCGCGGTTCCGCCTCGCTATGGTGCGCCTGAAATTTTGCCGTACAGAGCCGGCAACCCGAGGAGTTTCCATGGCGGAACACGTTGTCCCCCATTTCCACAACGACCCTGGCGTCCCGGTCATTGAGATCGGCGCTACGGAATTCATGTGCGTGGGCGCGACACCACCGTACGACCACCCTCACGTGTTCCTCGACATGGGCGAGGACAAAGAGATCATCTGTCCCTACTGTTCGACCCTCTATCGCTTCAATCCCAGGCTGGATTCGCACGCGGCCAAACCGCCAGAGTGCGCGTTGCCGCTTTCCGCTGCCGCCTGAATCCTTTTCGGAGCCCCTCGCCATGGCCGCGCGACATGTCATCGTCGCCGGAGCCGGCATTGCCGGGCTGACGGCCGCGCTGACGCTGGCACGCGCCGGCATGCGCGTCACCGTGTTCGAACAGGCAGCGAAACTCGAGGAGACCGGCGCCGGGCTCCAGCTTTCGCCGAATGCCAGCAGGGTATTGATCGCGCTCGGATTGCGCGCGCGTCTGGCGTCGGTCGCGGTCGCGCCGCAGGCAATCCGGGTGATGGCGGGCGGCTCTGCCCGCGAGATTGTGCGTATTCCGCTGGGCGACGAGATGGAGCGCCGCTACGGCGCACCCTATTGGTCGATCCATCGCGGTGACCTGCAATCTGCCCTCGCCGAAGCCGTACGAAAGGAACGGGACGTTGTGCTGGAACTCGGCGCCCGGCTCGAGGAGTTCGCCGCCCATGGCAACGGCGTCAGCGTGCTGGGGAGACGCGGCTCGCAGGTGCTCGACGAGCGCGGCATCGCGCTGATCGGCGCTGATGGCATCTGGTCGACCGTCGCTGCGGGGTTGCGCAGGCAGCCACCGCCGACATTCCGCCACCGCACGGCCTGGCGTGCGCTTGTCCCTGCCGATGCCGTGCCGGCGGAATTCCGCCAGCCCCTCGTGCATCTCTGGCTCGGCATGGACGCGCATCTCGTGCACTATCCGGTGAGAGCCGGCAGCCTGATCAACATCGTCGGCATCGTTCACGATGAGTGGAACGAGACAGGCTGGACGGCGGCCGGCGATCGCAACGAAATCCTTCGCCATTTTGCCCGCTGGGCCTGGTCGGAGAAGGCACGCGCGCTCATCGCGATTCCGGAGCGGTGGCTCAAATGGGCGCTCTACGACCGCAGGGAACCGTTCCGCGGTGCAAAAGTCCCCGTCACGCTGATCGGGGATGCCGCCCACCCGATGCTTCCGTTTCTTGCCCAGGGCGCCAGCATGGCGATCGAAGACGCAGTGGTGGTCGCCGACATGCTGGACAAACATCTCGATGATCCAGCGGACGCGTTGCGGGCCTATGAGGGCGCGCGCTGGCATCGGACCGCGCGTGCCCAGCAATTCTCCCGGCGCCAGAGTCGCATTTATGGGCTGACGGGCCCTGAAGCGTTCGCACGTAACCTCGCGATGCGGGCCATGGGCGGAGAAAAACTGCGCGCGCGCTACGATTGGCTTTATAGTTGGCGCCCGCCACAACGTTACGAGACCATTCGGGCATGATGTTTCCTTCGACCGTCGCCGGCAGCCTTCCGAAACCATCCTGGCTCGCCGAGCCGAACAAGCTGTGGCCGCAATGGCGGCAGCAAGGCGATGAACTGGCCTCGGCCAAGCTCGATGCAACGTTGCTTGCGCTCAAATGGCAGGAGGATGCCGGGATCGACATCGTGTGCGACGGCGAAATGTCCCGGCAGCACTTCGTCCATGGCTTTCTGGAATTCGTCGACGGCATCGACTTCGCGCACAAGGTCGAAATGGGAATCCGCGCCGATCGTTATAAAGCGATGGTGCCGGTGGTGCGTGGCGAGCTGAGACTCAAAGGGCGCGTGCATCAGGCGGAAGCGCGTTACGCGCGCGCGCATACCCATCGCAAGCTCAAGATCACGTTGCCGGGGCCGATGACAATTTCCGACACGATCGCCGACGCGCATTACGGCGACAAGATCAGGATGGCGATGGCTTTCGCCGATCTACTCAATCAGGAAGCACGCGCGCTCGAAAAGGACGGCGTCGACGTCATCCAGTTCGACGAGCCGGCCTTCAATGTGTTCATGGGCGAAGTTGCCGGCTGGGGCATCGAAGCGCTGCATCGCGCAATCGATGGGCTCAGATGCACCACCGCCGTGCACATCTGCTACGGCTACGGCATCAAGGCCAATATTGACTGGAAGAACTCGCTCGGCAGCGAATGGCGGCAATACGAGGAGATATTTCCGGCGCTCGCCAAAAGCCGCATCGACCAGGTCTCGGTCGAGTGCATCAATTCGCACGTTCCACTCAAACTGCTGTCGTTGCTTGACGGCAAAGACATCCTGATCGGCGTGATCGACGTGGCGACCGACAAGGTCGAGACGCCGCAGCAGGTGGCGCAGGTCATCGGCGAGGTGATGAAATTCGTGCCGAAAGAAAAAATCGTCGCATGCACCAATTGCGGCATGGCACCGATGCGGCGCGACATCGCCGACGCAAAACTGGTCGCGCTCGGTCAAGGTGTGGCGCTGGCAAGGAAGAAGTACGGATAATTCTCTCCGCTCGTCCCCGCGAAAGCGGGACCCAGCGCGTAAAATAAAATATGTGAGCCTACTTCTGGATGCCCGCTTTCGCGGGGCATGAGCGGATAGTTTTCTTTCGCGGGCATGAGCGGATAGTTTTATCGTGCGCTTTGCAGGGTTGTCATGGTTGGGCTTGTCCTAGCCATCTCGCTCAGAGGGCCTTGCCTTCTTAAGCGGGTCGTTACCGGGACAAGTCCGGTGACGACAAGGAAGGTTATCGCGCTGCCCGGCCCATCACGTCCATCAGCTCGGCGACCTTGCGCCGCTGGTCGGCCTTGTCGCCGCTCTTGATCGCGTGGTCGACGCAGTGTGCCACGTGATCGCGCAGGATTTCCTCCTCGGCCCGGCGCAAGGCGGCGCGAACGGCGCCGATCTGCGTCACGATGTCGATGCAATACCGGTCGTCCTCGACCATGCGGGCGAGCCCCCTCACCTGGCCTTCGATGCGGTTGAGCCGCTTGAGCGTGGCTGCCTTGCTGTCCTTTGCCATGGCGTCTATATACCCCCTAGGGGTATCGCGGGCAAGGTGCAGGCGTGACGGCAGAGCATCAGCATCATCAGCACGATCACCTCGGGGTGTCCGCACACAGCGCGATCGACCCCGTGTGCGGCATGACGGTCGATCCGCACAGTGCAAAGCATCGCGCCGACCACGGCGGCCGCGCCTACTATTTCTGTTGCGCAGGCTGCCGCGCCAAATTCGTTGCCGATCCGCAAAAATATCTGGGCGGGCGCCAACCTGAATCGATGCCGGAAGGCACCGTCTACACCTGCCCGATGCATCCCGAGATCCGGCAGATCGGTCCCGGCTCGTGTCCGATCTGCGGCATGGCCCTGGAGCCCGAGATTGCCGGTCCCGACACTGGACCCAATCCCGAACTCGTCGACATGATGCGCCGGTTCTGGATCGGCCTGGTGCTCACCCTTCCCGTCTTCATCCTGGAAATGGGTGCGCACATTGCTGGCGCGCACAGTTGGGTCGAGCCAACGCCATCGAATTACGTTCAATTCGCTTTCGCGACCCCGGTGGTGCTGTGGGCCGGCTGGCCGTTTTTCGTGCGCGGATGGCAGTCGCTCGTTACGCGCAATCTCAACATGTTCACGCTGATCGCCATGGGCACCGGCATTGCCTATGTCTACAGCCTGGCCGCGACGTTCGTGCCTGGAATTTTCCCCGAGGCGTTCCGCGGCCACGGCGGCGCACCGGCCGTCTATTTCGAAGCGGCCAGCGTCATCACCGTGCTGGTGTTGATGGGCCAGGTATTGGAGCTGCGCGCACGCGAGGCGACGTCCGGCGCAATCCGGGCACTCCTCGACCTTGCGCCGAAGACTGCGCGGCGCATCAAGGGTGACGGCGATGAAGACGTGTCGCTCGATGCCGTACAGGTCGGCGACCGCCTGCGCGTGCGTCCCGGTGACAAGGTTCCGGTCGATGGCACCGTGCTCGAAGGCCGGTCCGCGCTCGATGAGTCCATGGTCACCGGCGAATCCATACCGGTCACCAAGGAAAAGGATTCGCGCGTAATCGGCGGCTCGCTCAACACGAGCGGAAGTTTCGTCATGCGCGCCGACAAGGTTGGCCGCGACACGCTTCTGTCCCAGATCGTGCAGATGGTTGCGAGCGCGCAGCGCAGCCGCGCGCCGATCCAGCGCCTGGCCGATCAGGTGTCCGCCTGGTTCGTGCCGGCGGTCATCGCGGTCGCTCTTGTTGCCTTCGCTGCGTGGGCGACTTTCGGCCCTGAGCCGCGTTTTACCTATGGCCTTGTGGCAGCGGTCAGCGTGCTGATCATCGCCTGCCCCTGCGCGCTCGGCCTCGCGACACCGATGGCGATCATGGTGGGCGTCGGCCGCGGCGCGCGGGCCGGCGTGTTGATCAAGAACGCCGAGACACTCGAACGTATGGAAAGGATCGACACCCTTGTCATCGACAAGACCGGCACACTGACGGAAGGCAAACCGAAGGTGGTGGCGGTTGCGCCCGCATCAGGCTTCGATGAAACGCATGTGCTCCAGCTTGCCGCGAGCATCGAGCGTGGCAGTGAGCATCCTCTGGCGGCTGCCATCGTCACTGCCGCGGCCGAGCGGAAACTTGAATTGCTGCCGGTTCGCGACTTTGACGCGCCAGCCGGCAAAGGCGTGACTGGCATCGTCGACAACAAGCGGCTCGCACTGGGCAACGCCAGGTTTCTTGGTGAAATGAATATCGACACCTCCGCGCTCTCGCCCGAAGCCGAGCGCCTGCGTGGCGACGGTGCGACCGCCGTTTTCCTCGCTGTCGACGGAAAGGCCGCCTGCGTCATTGCCGTCGCCGATCCGATCAAAAAGACAACGCCTGATGCGTTGCGGGCGCTGGCCGCCGACGGCGTTCGCGTGGTGATGCTCACCGGCGACAACCGCACCACCGCGCAGGCCGTCGCGCGGAAACTGGGCATCGCCGAGGTCGAGGCGGAAGTGCTGCCTGATCAGAAGAATGCAGTTGTCGAAAAACTGCGGCGCGAAGGCCGCGCGGTCGCCATGGCGGGTGACGGCGTCAATGACGCACCTGCCCTCGCCGCCGCCGAAGTCGGCATCGCCATGAGCACCGGCTCCGATGTCGCGATCGAAAGCGCCGGCATTACCCTTCTCAGGGGCGATCTCACCGGCATCGTGAAAGCGCGCATCCTTTCAGCAGCGGTCATGCGCAATATCCGGCAGAATTTGTTCTTTGCTTTCGTCTACAACGCGCTCGGCGTGCCGGTCGCAGCCGGCGTGCTCTATCCCGTGTTCGGCTTGCTGCTTTCGCCAATCATCGCAGCCGCCGCGATGGCGCTGTCGTCGGTCAGCGTCATCGGCAACGCATTGAGATTGCGACGCGTGACGCTTTAGTCCGCTAGAACACCGCTACGTATTTCAGCAGCGACAGGACACCGATGACAATGACGATCACGCGCACGATCTGCTTTGCCCGCCCGTCAATCGGCAACATATTGATCAGATAAAGAACTAGAACAATGACCAGGAACGTTATGAGAATACTGATTAAAATGCCCATGCTTGCCCCCATGTCAGGCCACGGCTGTGGCGGGTTCCACGCCAATAAGTTCCGCGCTTGGAAAAAGTTCCACGCACATGCGGTGCTTTGTTAGCGGACCGCCTGATCACTGCGCCCGCCAGCCGTCGGCGGTTGCCCTGGGGCTGATGGCAAGGGGCTGCAGTTCTTGTCGACGGCGGCCTTGCGCAGCTGGGTCATCTCGCCGCGCAATTGCAGGTACTCCGGCTGATAGGCCATGGCGCTCGCGACGCCCGAGCCGGCCTTCGCTATCAGCAACTCAAGATCGTGTTGGCGAGCAGCGTTGCCTTGCGCCTGCGCCGCAAGCTCCTTGCAGCTGTACAGAACATATCGGTCCGGCTCGACCAGAAAACGGCTGGCGGTTTCGGACGCACAGCCGGACAGCATCAGGGCCGCGATTGCGGTCATTTCTATGCGAAAAGTCCAATTCATCGCCATGCTGCTAGAACGCGATTCTGGCATTGCAGTGGTGCAAAATACCTCCAAACGCATGCCTATCGTCGAAGAACCCGATCCAGTTCAGCGGCAATGGCAACGGCCGACGGCGTGTCGGAATGCACACAGACCGTCGTCGCTTTTACGGGGATATCTTTGCCAGTCGTCGTCGTGACGGCGTGATCCTTCATCACTCGCAACACACGCGCCGCCGCTTTGGCCGGATCGACCGCATCGTGCACGCGGCTGAGAATCAAGTTGCCCTCGCCGTCGTATTCAAGATCAGCATAGAACTCCGGGACAAGCTCAACGCCTTTGTCGCGGTACGCGGTTTCGTGTGCCGTAAATGCCATCCCGAGTATGGGGACGCCGAACGGCAGCACGGCGTCTGCTATCGCTGCCGCAATTTTTTCATCGCGCGCAGCCATGCCATACAGTGCACCATGCGGTTTGACGTGGTTGAGGGGGACGTCTTCGGCATCAAGAAACGCCTTGAGCGCGCCGACCTGGTACGTCACCAGGTCGGTCACTTCCGCCGGCGAAATCACCATGGCTCTGCGGCCGAAGCCCTGGAGATCAGGCAGCGAGGGATGGGCGCCGACTTTGACACCATGCATTTTCGCAAGACGCACCGTTGCGCGCATCGTCGTCGGGTCGGACGCATGGAACCCGCAGGCGACATTTGCCAGATCGATGTGCGGCATCATTGCCGTATCGTCACCGAGCCGATAGAGGCCGAAGCCCTCGCCCATGTCGCAGTTGATCGTCATCCGCATGAGCAAGACCTGTTCGTTCACGCGATAACCAGCGCCTTGTGGTAGCCATAAGGGTGCTCTGCGTCGGGCGGGCGAGCCGCTATCCTGATCGCGATGATGGCCGCGATCGACGTCGCCACGTTGATGATGCTTTCCAGGGCATCGGAATAGAGAGCCAGACTTCCGGTAATAAGATAGGCGGTGAACTTGACGGCCAGCACCACAAGGCTGACCCCCAGGCTGCCGAGCGCAATTTTCAGGGATTTATCCATTACAAAATTTTAGGGACCGGCGCTGTCCGTTGATCGGCCGCGCCGGCGAGATGATCGAGTGAGGCTTGTCTGACCGTCGTTCTTGCCGGTCACACAACCTTCAGGTTCTCGGCCGATGTCTTGCCTTTGTTCGGTACTTCTTCGTACTCGACGGTTTGCCCCTCATTGAGGGTGCTTAGACCGGCTTTTTCGACGGCCGAGATATGTACGAAAACGTCTTTCCCGCCTCCGCCTGCTGGTTGAATAAATCCGTACCCTTTGGTCGGGTTGAACCACTTCACAGTGCCTTTGGCCATACTCAAACTCCGATGTTGACGGGGGAGACCATACGGCCAATGCGCAGTGATGCCAATCGTCGCCGGACTGGGTTCCGCCCGGCGAATTTACCATTGCGCGACGGCCGAAGCCCTGAAGGTCCGGTCAGCGGGGGATGTGCGCCGCCTTTGGCCGCGTGTTTTTTGCAGGCCGCACCGTTGGGCGCATCATTGTCGGGTCGGACGGCCGAACTTGAATTCTTCGTTCGCCAGCATTCAATCGCCTTCCGGCGATTTTGCTATGCCATTGATTTGATTGGTGCGGACGGAGGGACTCGAACCCTCACGGGAAATCTCCCAAGGGATTTTAAGTCCCTTGCGTCTACCATTCCGCCACGTCCGCGTGGCACTTCACTCACCGCGCCGGCGCGCGGCGGTGAGCCCACGCGACGGCGTCAAACTAGTCCGATAACACGTGTCCCCAGGCCGACTGCCAGTCCTTGCCGCCGGCGTCGGTCACCTTGCCGTCCTTCTCGAAGAATTTATTGGGCACCTGGAACATCGCGATCATGGTGCCGCCCTTCGGGCACCACGCCTCGTGCCGGCTGCCAGCCGGACGCCAGACGAACTCGCCGGGGCCAACTTCCAGCCCGGCGTCCGGCCCTGCCTTATCGACCAGCGAGCCTTCCAGAACATAGGTCTGCTCGATCAGGACATGTTCGTGATCGGGCAAGGCCGCACCCGGCTCCATCTTGATCAGCACGGTCGCGAGGCCGCTCTTGGGGTCAAACAAAAGCGTCTTGGTCTGACAACCGGGAAAACGCATTTTCTCCCACGGCAGATCCTGCGGGCGCACGTGGTGCGAGCGCTTGTCGCCTACCGGCTTGGCGTCCTGGGTATTCGGCTTGACGTTCATGGTGTCCTCCCGGCGGAGCATTTTCTAGCGTTGATTGATGATACACCGAAACGGGATCAGTTGCTCAATTTGATATTGGCCTGCTCGACGATCTTCCCGAATTTCGTGCGTTCGGAATCCACAAACGCCTTGAACTCCGCAACCTTCATCGGCTTCGGCACGATGCCCTGCGGCAGCAATTTGTCGGCTATCGCCGGATCCTTGAGCGCAGTATTCACGATGCCGTTGAGGCGCTCGACGATTTCGGGCGGCGTGCCGGCGGTGCCGAACATCGCAAACCAGTTGAGCAATTCGTAATCGGCAAGACCGGGCGCGCCTTCGCTGAGCGGCGCGACTTCAGGCAGTTGCGGCATGCGCTCGCGCGACGTCACCGCGACCGCACGCAGATTGCCCGCCGAAATCAGCGGCAATGCGGCCGCGAGGCTCGAGAAGCTCATCGTGACAGCGCCCGTTGCGACATCCGTCACCGCCGGCGCCGAACCGCGATAGGGCACATGCAACACCTGAATTCCCGCCATGCTGTTCATCAGTTCACCGGCAAGCTGCTGGGGGTTGCCGATGCCCGAGGAGGAAAATGAGAGCTTGCCGGGGTTCGCCCTGGCGTAATCGATCAGTTCTTTCGGATTGTGCACGGGCGTTGCAGCGGCAACGACGACCACGCAGGGCACGATCCCGATCAGTGCGATCGGCACCAGCTCTTTGGCCGGATCGTACGACATCCGTCCCTTGAAGAGGAAATGATTGATCGCGACTTCCCCGGAAGCACACGCGAGCAGCGTGTAGCCATCGGGCTGCGCTTTTGCGACCACCCCGGTCGCCAGCATCGCGCTCGCTCCGGTCCGATTTTCAATGACAATCGGTTGTCCCAGTGCCGACTTCATCGGCTCTTGCAACAGGCGCGCAACGATATCGACGCCACCGCCCGCCGCGTAACCGACAAGAATGTGGACTGGCTGGCTCGCATAAGGCGATTGTGCGCCTGCTTCGGGCACGCCTGCGGCGAGCGCCGCAGCGCCGGCGAGCAGATGACGTCGTGTCAGCATTGCGGGTCCTCCCAGGGATTATTGTCAGTCGCCGCCTTCGCGGATTGGTGGCACGAAAGCGAGCCCGGTGTCCCAAGGGAAATAGATCCAGGTGTCCTGCGAGACTTCGGTAATAAACGTGTCGACCAGCGGCCGGCCCATCGGCTTTGCGTAGACCGTCGCGAAATGCGCGTTCGGCAGCAGGTCGCGCACCACGCGCGCGGTTTTGCCGGTGTCGACCAGATCATCGACAATCAACACGCGCTTGCCCTGCGAATGCAGTGCGTGCACTTCGGGCGCGATGCCCTTGAGCACCGAAACATCGCCCTGGTTCTTGTAGTCCCGATAGCTCAATACGCTCACGGTTTCGATCATCCGCACGTTGAGTTCGCGTGCGACGATCGCAGCCGGCACCAGCCCCCCGCGCGTAATGCACACGATTGCCTCGAAAGGCCCGGCCTCGTGCAGGCGCCATGCGAGCGCGCGCGAGTCACGGTGAAATTGGTCCCAGGACACCGGAAAGATTTTTTCGGGACGGGGCGATTTTTCGGCAGTTGGGTCAGCCATGGACATACCTAGTGAGGCACTCCCAGCTGCGCTTTCACCTTTTTCAGCATGCCTTCCACTTCCGCTTTCACCACCGCAAGTTTCTGTGCGTCGCGCGAGCGGACCACGATATTCGTATTTGGCCCGTGCTGTTCGTCGATGAAGGGATAGCTGCCGATGATCGCCTCCGGATGCGCCTTGGCGATGGCGCCGAGCTCGGTGCCGACATCGCCTTCCTTGGCGTCCGCGCGGATCGTCTCGGACAGCAATTTCGTGCCTGTCTTGAGCTTCGGTGCAACCTCGTCGAGCATCGCCTGCATCACTGCCGGTATGCCGGCCATCGTGATGACATTGCCGATCCAGAACCCCGGTGCGCCGGATACCTTGTTTGCAACGAGCGCGGCACCGTGCGGGATGCGGGCCATGCGCAAGCGCGCCTCGTTGAGCTCGCCACCGGTCTTGGCCAGCCGTTCCCTGAGGATCGCAACCGCCTCGGGGTGAAGTTCCAGGGTGACACCGAAGGCCTCCGCCACGCAATCCGCGGTGATGTCGTCATGCGTCGGCCCGATGCCGCCGGTGGTGAACACATAGGTGCATTTCGCGCGCAAACCGTTGAGCGCTTCCACGATCGCCGCGCGGTCATCGGAAACGACGCGGACCTCCTTCAGGTCGATGCCGATGGCAGTGAGGTAATCGGCGATATAGCCGATGTTCTTGTCCTTGGTGCGACCCGAGAGGATTTCGTCGCCAATCACCAGCACGGCAGCGGTGATGATGTCGGGCTTGGCACTCATGGCGTTGTCCTTACCGGAGGTCCAATGACGTAGCGTGACGTCGGCACCCGCTCAAGCCAGGGTTCTGTTTTGCCGCTCATTTATTGGGCAGCGGCTGCATCCGATTTCATGCCGCCCACCTAACCTGCGGTTTTCGCTACGATTTTGTGTGGCCTGAAGCTTGCTACGCCGATCTGTGGAAAGCTTCCGGACGAAAGGCAGGAACAAGCTTTGCGTAACCGGCGGTGCGGTGGGGGACCGGGATGATTGCAGCCTTCGATGAAATGTCGGGCCACGACGGCGGCGTGCGACCGGCCTATGGCGAGCTGTCGCGTTGGCTTCAAGAAGTGCCGCCCGACGTTCTCGATTACCGGCGGCGTGAGGCCGAACTGATCTTCCGGCGCATCGGCATCACGTTTGCCGTTTACGGCGAGGCGGACGCGCAGGAACGCCTGATTCCGTTCGATGTCATTCCACGAATCATGTCTGGCGCCGAATGGCGCCTCGTGGAAAAAGGCCTCATCCAACGCGTCAACGCACTCAACGCCTTCATCAGGGATATCTACGGCGCGCGCGACATCCTGCGTGCCGACGTGGTGCCGGACGATCTCGTGTTCCGCAACCCGGCTTTCCGTCCCGAGATGAGCGGACAGAAGGTTCCGCACGATATTTACGTGCACGTCGCCGGCATCGACATCGTGCGCGTCGATGCCGAAACGTTTTATGTCCTTGAAGACAATGCGCGTACGCCGTCCGGCGTCTCCTACATGTTGGAGAACCGCGAAATCATGATGCGGTTATTTCCGGAACTGTTTTCGCGCCACCGCATCGCGCCGGTTGAAAATTACCCGGACGAATTGCTCGCCACGCTGACCTCGGTGGCACCATCGTCCGCGCCGCGCGATCCGAATGTCGTGCTGCTCACGCCCGGCGTGTTCAACTCCGCGTACTACGAACATTCATTTCTCGCCGACAAGCTCGGCGTCGAGCTGGTCGAGGGCCGCGATCTCTTCGTCAAGGACGAGATCGTTTACATGCGCACAACGCAGGGTCCCCAACGAGTTGACGTGATCTACCGCCGTATCGATGACGATTTTCTCGATCCTCTCACCTTCCGTCCTGATTCCGCCTTGGGGGTTGCGGGGCTGATGTCGGCATCCCAGGCCGGCAATGTCACGCTCGCCAACGCGGTCGGCACCGGCATCGCCGATGACAAGGCGGTCTACAGCTTCA
>DASSIJ010000280.1:0-7148 GCA_035692045.1 Pseudolabrys sp.
GTGTGCTGGTTGAAGCCCATGGTCCAGAAGCTGACGACCTTGGTCTTCGGGTCGGCATAGAGTTCGGCCAGCGCCTCGATCCGGTTCAGCGGCACGCCCGACATCTCAGCGGCCTTTTGCAGCGTGTAGTCGGAGACGAACTTCGCGTACTCGTCGAACGTGATGTCGGTCGCGTCGCCGGCCTTGGTGCGGCCCTTCGCCTTCTGCTCGAGCGGATGCTCGGGGCGAAGCCCATAGCCGATGTCGGTCTGGCCGCGCTTGAAGATTGTGTGCTTGTCGACGAAGTCCTTGTTGACGCGATTGGTCGTGATGATGTGATTGGCGATGGCATTCAGAATTGCAAGATCGGTTTGCGGCGTGAAGACCATCGGAATGTCGGCAAGATCAAATGAGCGATGCTCGAATGTTGAAAGAACCGCGACGCGCACATGCGGTGCGCTCAGTCTGCGATCCGTGACGCGGCTCCAGAGGATCGGGTGCATCTCCGCCATGTTCGAGCCCCACAGCACAAATGCATCTGCGACCTCGAAGTCGTCGTAGCAGCCCATCGGCTCGTCCATGCCGAACGTCCGCATGAAGCCCATAACAGCAGACGCCATGCAGTGGCGCGCGTTAGGATCGAGATTGTTGGATCGAAAGCCGGCTTTGAACAGCTTGTTCGCCGCGTAGCCTTCCCAGATCGTCCATTGGCCCGACCCGAACATCCCAACACTGGTCGGCCCCTTTTTCGCGAGCGCGCCCTTGAATTGCTGCGCCATCACGTCGAAGGCTTCACCCCAGGACACCGGCGTGAATTCACCGTCCTTGTCGTATTTGCCGTTCTTCTTGCGCAGAAGCGGCTGCGTCAAACGATCATCGCCGTACATTACTTTGGAGAGGAAATATCCTTTGACGCAATTAAGTCCGCGATTGACCTCGGCCTTGGTGTCACCATGCGTCGCTACAACCCGGCCGTCTTTGGTTGCGACCATGACTCCGCAACCGGTGCCGCAAAATCGGCAGGGCGCCTTATTCCACTTCAGTTCGGTGAAAGACCGGTCGGTAATAAGATTTTGCGCCGCCACAGGCGCCGGCATCCCGCCCGCCACTGCTGCCATCGCAGCAGCTTCCAGTTTCAGGAACTCACGGCGGTCCACTCGTTTCTGACCCATATGGTCATCTCCTTGCTACCGCAACTATTTTTCCATCGTCGAACTCATCCCCCATCCGTGCCGTGAAACACCAGTGCTGCCGTTAGCACGTCCGGCATCATCGAGATCGTGTTGAGCGTGGCGCCGATTGCACCGACATCCGCCGTTTCGATCACGACGACGAGCTTGCCCCTCGGATCGCGGCTGTAGATCTGTGTGTCGGGCAAGGCTTCGATTGCACGCGCGGCCGCGTCGAGTCGTTCGGGCCGTGCCTGAACAAGAATACTCGCAATCTCCACGGAGCCCGGCGTGTTATCGCCAGCCCTGGTCGTCCAGCGGCCGTTGATGAATTTGCGGCGGTTTACGTCGCGCACGAACGGTGTTTCGGTCACGGCGCACCTCACTTTGACGGCGGACCGGGCGGACCATTGATCGCCTGGTATATCCACACTGTAAGGCCCCAGGTGCCGACCGTCGCGACCGCGAGAAATGGCATTACCAAAGCGGTGACGATGAGGAATGCATATATTTCCATTCGCCGCTTGTGCGACGCATTGTCGATATTTTGCGGTGCGCTCGACATGATGTCGCGGTCTCGGCCATTGGGCCTTGGGCAATATTACGCGCCCTCGCTTGTGCAAGCGAGACGCCGATATCGGCAGCTCCATTCAATCAGGCAAATTTCGGCAGTGTTTGATCCAGATCAAACAGCGGTGTTCAGTGCCGAATTGGGGAATAAGCGCTGAAACGTCAGTTCATCTGACCAAAGCGGTCATCGAGCGCGTACCCGGCACCCCGAACCGTGCGGATGGGATCCGCCATTTGGCCACGATTGATCGCCTTTCGCAGCCGGCCGACATGCACATCAACGGTGCGCTCGTCGATATAGATGTCCGATCCCCAGACCCCGTCGAGCAATTGTTCGCGTGAGAACACCCGGCCCGGGCGCTCCATCAGAAACTCAAGCAGGCGGTATTCGGTTGGTCCGAGATCAACCGCACGTCCGTTGCGGGACACTCTTTTCTTCTCTCGGTCCAACTCGATGTCGCCGATGCTGAGGACGGTGGCGACCCGTTCGGGGTTTGCTCGGCGCAGCAATGCCCGCACGCGCGCCAGCAGTTCCGGCACCGAAAATGGCTTGACGATGTAATCGTCTGCGCCCGTGGCAAGGCCGCGCACCTTTTCGCTTTCCTCCCCACGCGCAGTCAGCATGATGATCGGCAATTGCCGCGTCTCGGGCCGCGCACGCAGCCGGCGGCACAGCTCGATGCCGGAAAGACCGGGCAACATCCAGTCGAGCACAACCAGGTCGGGCGTGCTTTCTTTCAGCCGGGTGTCGGCCTCATCGCCGCGGGCCGATGTTTCAACCTCGTAGCCTTCGGCTTCGAGGTTGTAGCGAAGCAACATCGTCAGCGGTTCCTCGTCTTCGACGATCAAGATGCGCGCGTTCATGTGCATTTCCATTACCTGTCACCAGCAGTGCGCACCGCAGCAATCGTCGTGGTATCGCCTTTCGGCCGCTGGTCGGCAATCGGACGTCCCTCGATAATGTAGTGCACAGACTCAGCAATATTGGTCGCGTGGTCGCCCATGCGTTCAATGTTCTTCGCGCAAAACATCAGATGGATGCAGAAGGTGATGTTGCGCGGATCTTCCATCATATACGTAAGCAGTTCGCGGAAAACCGAGGTGCAGACCGCATCAATTTCCTCGTCGCCGCGCCATACCATCATTGCCTTGCTGACGTCGCGTTGGCCGTAGGCATCGAGCACCAGCTTCATCTGCTCAAGCACAAGATCCGTCATATGCTCAACACCGCGGATAAGCTTGGGCGGCGGAAATTCGCCGTTGAGCGCAACCACGCGCTTGGCGATGTTCTTGGCCAGGTCGCCGATGCGTTCAAGATCATTCGCAAGGCGCAGCGCGCCGACAACTTCGCGCAGATCGACCGCCATCGGCTGGCGGCGGGCGATGGTGAGCACCGCCTTTTCTTCGATTTCGCGCTGCAATGCATCGATGTTCGCATCCCCCGTGGTTACGCGCTGCGCCAGCGTAGTATCGCGCTTCGCCAGGGCATCGACCGACTCTGCGACCTGTTTCTCGGCAAGACCGCCCATCTCGGCAACCATGCGCGCGAGATCCTGCAGGTCCGTGTCGAACGCCTTCATAGTGTGGTCGGACATCGTGTTCATCTTTCGCTCATGTACGTTGGCAGGCGATCATGCGCTAGCCGAAGCGGCCAGTGATGTAATCCTGCGTGCGGCGGTCATTTGGACTCGTAAAGATCCGGGTCGTCTCACCGAACTCGACAAGATCACCGAGATACATGAAAGCCGTGAAATCCGATACGCGCGCAGCCTGCTGCATATTGTGGGTCACGATTGCAATCGTGTAGTCGTCCTTGAGTTCGTCGATCAGTTCTTCGATCTTGGCGGTCGATATAGGATCGAGCGCGGAGCATGGCTCGTCAAACAAGATCACTTCCGGCCGCACAGCGACGGTGCGGGCGATGCACAGGCGCTGCTGCTGACCGCCGGAAAGCGAAAGTCCATTGGCGCCGAGCTTGTCCTTGACTTCTTCCCACAGCGCCGCGCGTTCCAACGCGTGCCTGACCCGGTCTTCCAGCTCCGCCTTCGCGAGCCGCTCATACAATCTGATGCCGAAGGCGATGTTCTCGAAGATGGTCATCGGGAACGGCGTCGGTTTCTGGAACACCATGCCGACTTTCGCGCGCAGCAGATTCAGATCCTGTGACGGCGAAAGGATGTCATCATTGTCGAGCCGCACGTGACCGGTGGCGCGCTGGTTGGGATAAAGATCGTACATCCGATTGAGAATGCGCAGCAGCGTCGACTTGCCACATCCAGACGGACCGATAAACGCGGTCACCTTGCCCTGATACAGGGGCACTGAAATATTCTTCAGCGCGCGATGGTCGCCGTAAAAGAAATTGAGATCGCGGATAGAGATCTTCTCGGAAAGATCGTCCGCATTTCCCGGCGCGTGGGTAACGGTTGGTACAGTGATGGTTGCTACGCTCATGACGACCTTCTCTGGGCGGCAAGAATCCGGGCGATGATGCTCAGTGCAAGCACCGCCAAAGTGATGATGAGTGCTCCGGTCCAGGCCAGCTTTTGCCAGTCATGATAGGGACTGAGCGCAAACTGGAAGATGACGACCGGAAGGCTGGCGACCGGAGCATTCATATTTGTGCTCCAGAACTGATTGTTCAATGCGGTGAACAGCAAGGGCGCGGTCTCGCCCGAAATTCGTGCGACCGCGAGCAAAACACCGGTGACCATGCCGGCACGGGCCGCACGATAGGCGACCTTCTGAATCATGAGGGATCGGGGCAGTCCAATCGAGGCCGCGGCTTCGCGCAGGGTGTCGGGTACGAGCGTGAGCATGTCTTCGGTGGTGCGCACAACAACGGGCACCACGATGACTGCCAGCGACACCGCTCCGGCCCAGCCGGAGAAATGCCCCATCTGCGCGACCATGACTTCGTAGATGAAGAGTCCGACCACGATCGAGGGCGCGCTGAGCAGAATGTCGTTGATGAAACGCACGACCGTCGTCAATTTGTCGTAGCGGCCGTACTCAGCCATATAGGTGCCGGCCAACATGCCGAGCGGAGTGCCTATCAGCACCGCAATTGTTGTCATTACCAGGCTGCCGGCAATCGGATTGAGCAGGCCGCCGGCGGAACCGGGCGGCGGCGTCATCTCGGTGAACACCGCAAGCGACAGGCCGCTGAAGCCCTCCCACAACAGTACAGCCAGAATGACAACCAGCCACGACAGGCCGAAACCCGTCGCAGCGTAGGCGAGAGCCATGGTGATCACGTTGCGGCGGCGGCGCTTTGTTTGCAGCGAGGAATTCATGGTCAGCCTCCGACCCGTGCGTTCAGTCGCATCAGCAACAGCCGCGCGATAGCGAGCACGATGAAGGTGATCACGAACAGGATGAGGCCGAGCGCGATCAAGGCCGACGTATAGAGGTCGCCGACCGCTTCGGTGAATTCGTTGGCAATGGTGGCGGAGATGGTGGTGCCGGGAGCCAACAGCGATCCTGAGATTCGGTGCGCATTGCCGATCACAAAAGTGACCGCCATGGTTTCGCCGAGAGCGCGGCCGAGACCGAGCATAATCCCGCCGATCACGCCGACGCGGGTGTAAGGCAACACGACGTAGCGCGCGACCTCCCAGGTCGTACAGCCGAGCCCGTAGGCCGCTTCCTTGAGCACCGGCGGCACCGCTTCGAACACATCGCGCGAGATGGAGGTGATGAAGGGCAGCACCATGATTGCGAGGATCAGGCCCGCTGTGAAGATGCCGATGCCATAGGGTGGGCCAGCGAACAGGATCGAGAAGAGCGGAATGTTGCCGAACAGTTCGATCAGGAACGGCTGCACATATTGCTGCAGGAACGGGGCAAACACGAACAGGCCCCAGATGCCGTAGATGATGCTGGGAATACCTGCCAGCAATTCGATTGCAATGCCGATCGGACGACGCAACCACATCGGGCACAGTTCGGTCAGGAACAATGCGATGAACAGGCCGACCGGGACGGCGATCAGCATCGCAATCAATGAAGTAACGACGGTGCCGTAGATCGGCGCGATCGCCCCGAATTTCTCGGTGACCGGATTCCAGACTTCTTCGTAAAGGAAGCTCACGCCGAAGGTACGCAGCGCCGGCAATGATCCCCAGACCAGCGAAACGATAATGCCGCCCAGGATGATGAGGACTGCGAGCGCGGCAGCGCGGGTAATGTGGCGGAATGCGATGTCACCAAAGCGCAGGCGCTGCAAAACCCTGGCGCGGTCGACCTGGTCGACGGCCGACATCCCCGTACCCTGCAACGCCACGTCAACCACCGGTCGCCTCCCCGTCGATAGCATCCGGCTCCCCTTGGGCTCTTCGCCACTGCGGAGAGTTACTCAAGCCGCCCGCCGTCCGCAGCACAAGCCGCCTGTCAGCGGGCGGTGGGAAACAAGGAAAGGGCGCCATGCGGCGCCCTTTCCCCACTTTTTGATCAATTCGTCATCGCAAAGACGGGCTTGCCGCTCGCGTCCTTGATCTCATTCGTCCAGGTCTTCTCGACGTCCTTGACGACATTGGCGGGCATCGGGACGTAGTCGAGATCTTCGGCCGCCTTGTTGCCGTTCTTGTAGGCCCAGGCGAAGAACTTGAGTGCCTCACCGGTGGCAGCGATATCACTTGGCTGCTTGTAGACGAGGATCCAGGTCGCCGCTGTCATCGGCCACGAGTTGTCGCCAGATTGATTGGCGAGAATCACGCCGTAACCAGGCTGCGACTTCCAGTCGGCATTTGCCGCCGCGGCCTGGAATGCTTCCGAGGTTGGCGCGACCGTCTTGCCGGCTTTGTTGACCATCTTGGTGAAGGTCAGCTTGTTCTGCTTGGCGTAGGCATACTCGACATAGCCGATCGAGCCTTTGGTGTTGCCTACATTGTTGGCAACGCCTTCATTGCCCTTGGCGCCGATCCCGCTCGGCCATTGCACCGAAGTGTTGACGCCGACTTTCGACTTCCAGTCGGGACTAACGTCGGCGAGGTAGTAAGCGAAGTTGAACGTGGTGCCGGAGCCGTCGGACCGGTGCACGATCGCAATCGCCTGGCTTGGCAGCTTCACGCCCGCATTCAGCTTTTTGATCGCGGGATCATCCCAGGTTTTAATGTCGCCGAGAAAGATCTTGGCGAGAGTCGGGCCATCGATGGTCAGTTCTCCCGGCTTCACGCCATCGAGATTGACGACCGGTACGATGCCGCCCATCACCATCGGGAACTGGGCGAGACCGGCCTCGTCGAGCTCCTTGCCGGGCAATGGCGCATCGCTGGCGCCGAAGGTCACGGTCTTGGCTTTGATCTGTTTGATCCCGCCACCCGAGCCAATCGACTGGTAGTTCAGTCCGTTACCGGTGACCTTTTTGTATTCATCGGCCCACTTGGCATAAATCGGATAAGGGAAGGTAGCGCCGGCACCTGAAATGTC
>DASSIJ010000281.1:0-4589 GCA_035692045.1 Pseudolabrys sp.
CATAACGTGTCTCCGCTCGCGCTCGCTGCCGATGCGTTCAAGAAGGGTGAAGTGACCCTTGTCGGCATTCCGGACCCAAAAGAACAGAACGGCGCCAAGAAACTGACCGAGATCAAGGCGCGGCTCGCCGAAAGCAATGCGATCGAACTGCGGCAGCCGGTACCCATGGCAGGCTTTTCCGGCGCGGCCGCGGTCGATGCGCAAGGACGATTCCTCGGCATGATGCAGATGCAGAATTTCGTGCTTGCCAGTACCGAGTCGATCGCACAGCCGGTGCGGCTCGTCACCGCGACGACCATCCGCGGCTTTCTCGCTGCGCACGATGTTGAGCCCGCGACGGACGGCAGCGATGCCAGAGCGGCGGTCGTGAGAGTTATTTGCGTACGGAAATAGCTATTTGTTTTTCCATTTCGGCGTCCGCTTCTCAATAAACGCCTTCATGCCTTCCTTCTGATCTTCCGTCGCGAACAGCGAATGAAAAATGCGCCGCTCGAAGGCCATGCCTTCCGAGAGCCCGCCTTCGAATGCGCGGTTGACGGCTTCCTTGCCCGCGAGCACTGATGGCAGCGACATGTTGGCGATGGTTTCAGCGACTTTCATGGCTTCGTCCATCAACTTCTCGGGCGATACCAGGCGTGCCACCAGACCGGATTTCTCGGCTTCCGCTGCATCCATCATCCGTCCGGTCAAGATCAAATCCATGGCCTTGGCCTTGCCCACCGCACGCGCGAGCCGCTGCGTGCCGCCGATGCCGGGAATGACGCCAAGCTTGATCTCCGGCTGACCGAACTTGGCCGTATCTGCGGCAATCACGATGTCGCACTGCATCGCCAGTTCGCAGCCACCGCCAAGCGCAAAGCCTGCAACAGCTGCCACGATCGGCTTGCGCGCACGGGCCGCGACATTCCAGTTTGAAACAAAATCACCGAGATAGGCATCGATAAACGGCTTGTCCGCCATTTCCTTGATGTCGGCGCCCGCGGCGAAAGCCTTGTCGTTGCCGGTGATGAGCATGCAGCCGATCTTTTCATCGGCATCAAAGGTCTCGATCGCCTGCGTGAGCTCGGCGATCAGTGCCTTGTTGAGCGCGTTGAGTGCCTGAGGGCGGTTAAGGCGGATAATGCCGACCCGGCCCTGCGTTTCGACAAGAATATTCTGGTACGTCATGAGCAGGTCCCTGGATTGGTCTGGATCAATCGAGCCTTGCGCCGGAACGTCGCACGACTTCTTCCCATTTGGCTGAATCGGCTTTGATGGTCGCGGCAAATTCCTCCGGCGTTCCTCCCGCCGGCTCGTCACCGATTTTGGCAAATTTCTCCTTGAATGCTTCCGATGCCAGTGCCTTGTTGATCGCAGCGTTGAGTCTGTCCACGATCGGCCGCGGTATGCCGGCCGGCGCAATCACGCCGGTCCAGGTTGGCGCCAGATATCCGGGCACACCAGCTTCGGCAATTGTCGGAAGCTCCGGAAACGCCGGCGAGCGCGCCGCGCCGCTGACACCCAGCGCGCGCACCTTGCCATCGCGCGCGAAAGGCGCGATCGACTGCAGGCTTTCAAACATGAGATCGACATGACCGGCGATCAGATCGGTGATCGCCGGTGCACCCCCGCGATACGGCACGTGCACGATTTCAGTCGCGGTCATGTATTTGAACAATTCCCCGCCGACGTGGCCGGGCGAACCGTTGCTGGATGAGGCGTTTGTGAGCTTGCCGGGGTTCTTTCTGGCGTAGTCAACCAGCTCCTTCACCGAATTGACCGGCAATTTCGGCGATACCGCGAGCAACAGATGTCCGCGCGCGATCAGTGCGATCGGCTGAAAGTCGCGTTCAATGCTGTAGGGCAGTTTCGTCACCATGTGCCGGGTAATGGCGAGCGCGCCGATCGGACCCATCCCGATGGTGTAGCCGTCGGGCGGCGACTTCGCGACCAGGTCGAGACCGATGGTGAGCGCGCCGCCCGGGCGGTCGTCGACGATAACCTGCTGGCCAAATTCCTTCGTCAGTTCGGCAGCGAGGATGCGGGCGACGGTATCGGTAGCGCTGCCTGCGGCTTGCGGGACGATGAAGCGGATTGGACGGTCGGGATAATCGGCGGCTGAAGCGGCGGCCACCATAGCGGCGAGCGTCACAACAATCAGGCCAAGCTTGCGCATGTCATCAATCCCGGCGTTCAGGGGATACAACGTGGCCTACTTCTGGCATGAGGGGCAATAGAAGGTCGAACGGCCGGCCTGCACAATGCGTTTGATCCTGCCCTTGCAGGACGGACAAGGGGCGCCCTCGCGATCATAAACCTGGAATTTGTGCTGGAAATCGCCGAGTGATCCGTCGGCCCGGCGATGATCCCGCAATGACGAGCCCCCCGCTTCAATTGCATCCATGAGCACCGCCCTGATGGCATCGACCAGTCTCCGGGCGCGTTCGTTGGGCTTGCCTTGACGATCGGCAACGGTCGAGGCCTGCCGTTTCGGTGAAAGCCCGGCGCGAAACAGCGCCTCGCAGACATAAATGTTGCCGAGACCTGCAACAACACGTTGATCGCTCAGCGCCGCCTTGAGAGATGTTTTTTTGCCCGCGCAGGCCTTTGCCAGCATCGCCGCGTCGAACTCATTTCCCAATGGCTCCGGCCCGAGCGCGCGCAGCAACGGCTCATCCGCGAGTTCGGAACGTCGCACGAGCTTCATGGAACCAAAGCGGCGCGGATCGTTGAATGTGACCGTCGCGCCATTCGACATATGAAAAACCACATGATCGTGCGCGGTGCTCTTGGAGCGCTCGTGATAATATTTGCCGGGCGCACTGTCCTTGCCGACACGAAATGATCCGGACATACCCAGATGCATCAGCAGCACGTCGCCTGACGAGAGATCCGCCAGCAGATACTTTGCGCGGCGCCCCAGCCCCTCGACCGTCTTGCCGTGCAGCCTCCGGGCGAACCCCTTCGGCAGCGGCCAGCGCAGATCGCCACGCCGCACCTCGACGTTCGCAAAGCGTTGACCTTCCATGACGGGCGCCAGGCCACGGCGCACGGTCTCGACTTCCGGCAGTTCGGGCATTTCAGCTCGTCGCGCTCATGCGGTGGATTTTTCCAGCGGCTCGGCGAACGTGATGCGGTTGTTGAAGGGATCCACCACGGCCAATTCGGTCATACCCCACTCCTGCTTTTGCAGGCCGGGTCGGTTGTATCGGTAGTTCTTGGCATTGAGTTCGCGATGCAGGTCTTCGACGCCATTCATATACACATAGGCGACCGAACCGGGCGTGCCGTCACCGTGATGCTCGCTGAGGTGAAAAGCGAGCCCGGCTCGCGAAACCTGCATATAGACCGGGAGGTCCGGCTCGAAACGGTGCTCCCAATCGACCTTGAAACCGAGAAAATCGAGGTAGAATTCTCGCGCCTTATCCAGCGAAAAGATGCGGAAGACGGGGACAACGCGACCGAATTGAACTGTCATGACGAGCCCTTCCCCCCATATCCCTCGTTAACCCAAGCCACACGGCCTTTGTAGCGCCCCACTGCATGGCACGCTATCGTCGGCCCAGCAGGACCAATGATGGCTAAGGTGACGAAAAAACAGGCCGATTTCGGCTTTCGCGAAGTTCCGCTGGCAGACAAGCAGGGGCTGGTCGATGACGTCTTCCGGTCGGTCGCACGCCGTTATGACTTGATGAACGACCTGATGTCCGGCGGCCTGCACCGGGGGTGGAAGGACGCCCTGGTGACGGCAGTCAACCCGCCGAAAAGCGCGCGCGAATTTGCGGTGCTCGATCTGGCTGGTGGCACCGGCGATGTCGCCTTCCGGATTGCCCAGGCCGGCGGCCCCGGGACACGCATCGTCGTGTGCGATATCAATCCCGATATGCTTGCCGTGGGTCAGGAACGCGCGGCCGAGCGTGGCCTTGATGGCGTTGTCACCTTCGAGCAAGGCAACGCCGAAGAGCTCGCTTATCCTGATCGCAGCTTCGATTGCGTGACCATAGCCTTCGGTATCCGAAACGTGCCGCGTATCGAGCGGGCGCTTGCGCAAGCCCATCGCGTGCTCAAGCTTGGCGGCCGATTCCTGTGTCTGGAATTTTCGTCGGTCGACGTGCCGGGTCTCGACGCGCTTTACGAGCTTTATTCATTTCAGGTGATTCCGCGCATTGGAGACGCCGTAGCCGGCGACCGCGACGCATACCAATATCTGGTTGAATCCATCCGGAAGTTTCCCAAACCGAAACTCTTCGCGACAATGATCGAAGCCTCTGGCTTCCGCCGGGTGTCATTCACGCCCATGACGGGCGGCGTGGTCGCGCTTCACTCGGGCTGGCGATTGTGATCGCTGCCATCTCGCATTTGCTCCGTCTTGCGCGCGCCGGCTTCGTGTTCGCGCGCGAGGGCGTATTTGCGTTGGTCGATACGCGGCCTTTGCCGTTGCCTGCCAAGACTGCAATCGCGTTCGCCCGCCTTTTTGAGCGGCCCAGCACAAAAGGCGGTGAAAGCAGGCTGTCTGCGGCACTGACCAGGCTCGGACCCACCTACGTCAAGCTCGGCCAGTTTCTCGCGACACGGCAGGACGTAGTCGGACCGAAGATCGCGCGCGATCT
>DASSIJ010000282.1:0-21421 GCA_035692045.1 Pseudolabrys sp.
GGTCGCCACGATATCGGGTCCCTATTGGACTATTGGTACATTTGCTGTGTTATATCATCAAGTTTGCACGGTCCCTCCGGGATTAGAAGTCGTAACCGCGTGTTAGAGCGCTCGCCACTCCAATCCGCACAAGCCGATGCCACCGGAAACGCCATGGCCGGGAGGCGCGTCCTGTTTGCTGCTCTGATGGCCGGTACCATGGCCGGATCTATAGCGCTTGCGGCGCTGGCGCTGTCGCCTGCCGGTTTCAGCGCAATCGACATCATACTGATCGTGTTGTTCGCGATCACGTTGCCCTGGATGGTGGCCGGGTTTTGGAACGCCATAATCGGGTTCTTGATTTTGCGTTTTTCATCGGATTCGATCGCAGCAGTGATCCCGCAGGCGTCGCGCATCCGCGGCGATGCGCCGATCTCTGCATCGACAGCGATATTGCTCTGTATCCGCAACGAATTGCCTGAGCGGATGCTTCGCAACCTCCAGCCGATGCTGGCCGGCATCGAGAAGTCCGGGTTCGGTGCCTCTTTCCATTTATATGTGCTGAGCGACACCAGCGACCCACACATCGCGGCTATCGAGAAGGAGCGTTTCATCGCACTGGCCGAGCAATGGAGGGGCCGCATCGCGGTGACTTACCGCCGGCGCACCGTCAACACCGGGTATAAGGCGGGCAACATCCGCGATTTCTGCGAACAGTGGGGCGACCAGCACGAACTAGCGGTGACGCTCGATGCCGATAGTTTTATGACCGCCGAAGCCATCTTGCGTCTGGTCCGGATCATGGAAGCGGATCCCAAGCTCGGGATCCTGCAAGGACTTGTCGTCGGATTGCCGTCTACCAGCGTCTTTGCGCGCATCTTTCAGTTCGGCATGCGTCTCGGGATGCGCTCCTACACCATCGGCAGCGCCTGGTGGCAGGGTGATTGCGGTCCTTATTGGGGCCACAACGCGGTGTTGCGTCTCGGTCCATTCATCGCGCACTGCTCGCTTCCCGTATTGTCGAAGGACGGAACGGAAGACCGCCACGTTCTCAGCCATGATCAAATCGAGGCCGCGCTGATGCGCGCCGCCGGCTATGCTGTGCGCGTCCTGCCGGAGGAGGGGCTCGGTTGGGAAGAAAACCCGCCAACCTTGCTCGAATTCATCAGACGCGATCTGCGCTGGTGCCAGGGCAACATGCAGTATTGGCGCTTCCTCGGTCTGCCCGGCCTTAGACCGGTCAGCCGCTATCAGCTTGCGCTTGCGATCGTGATGTTCATCGGGTCGCCGGCATGGATTGGCATGCTGGTGCTCGGCACGCTGTCACTGGTCGCTGCTGACGCGCCCGCAAATTTTATCCGAACGGACGCGGGCATAGCGCTGTTCGTCTGCGTGTTAGTGATGTGGTTCTCGCCGAAGATTGCAAGCGTGATCGACATTCTGCTTCGACCGAAGTTTTGTCGCGAGTTCGGCGGCCCCAGCCGCTTGCTTGTCAACTTCGCCATCGAAACCGTGTACTCGATCCTGCTGTGTCCAATTCTCTGGTTCGGCCACACGATCTTCCTGGCTGGCCTGCTTTTCGGTCGGGAAATCGGCTGGATCGGTCAGATACGCGACGATCACGCGGTTCCCTTTACCCTTGCGCTGCGGAGTCTGTGGCCGCACACGCTGCTCGGCTGTGCCACCCTTGGAATCCTGGCGGCGACGCACCCGGGCGCAATCCCATATGTGCTGTTTCTGGCTGGGGGGCCTGCGCTGGCGATCCCATTCGCAATGATGACCGCGTGGCCTTCCCTTGGCGATCTGTCGGCCCGTATCGGAATTGGTCGGCTACCAGAGGAGACGATCGCGCCGGCCGCACTGCAGGCCCTGGCGCTGCCCGCGTTAGAGATGGCGGCGCCGTTGCCACAGCCAAATTCGGTCTGACGCGGTGCTCCAGGCATTAAGGACCGCGCGCGGTATCGTCCGGTCGCTTCGTATCTACTATGGCGATCGGAGCCGTGCCGTGGCCATGGATCGGCTCTACGGCCGGTTCGTGCAGCCCGGCGATTTAGTGTTTGATATCGGCGCGCATGTTGGCGACCGCGTTGCCTCCTTTCAACGGCTGGGCGCACGGGTTGTGGCGGCCGAACCGCAGCCCGCCGCGGTCAAAGTGCTCAGGTTGTTTTACGGGCGCAACTCGGATGTCACCATTGAACCGGTAGCGGTCGGCCGCGCTGCTGGAACCATCAGCCTGATGGTCAACCCGGACAATCCGACTGTTTCAACAGCGTCCCATGAAATCGTCCGCGCAGCGCGCGATGCTCCCGGGTGGGAGTCACAGCGCTGGACCCGGACGATTCGCGTACCGGTCACCACACTTGATTCCTTGATTGCTCGCCATGGCATACCGGCTTTCATCAAGATCGACGTCGAAGGCTTCGAACATGAGGTGTTGGCTGGGCTATCGGGTCCGGTCAAGGCGCTGTCGTTTGAATTCACCACGATCCAACGCAACCTCGCACTTGATTGTGTGGAGCGCTGTGTCGCGCTTGGTCTCAGGCATTTCAATGCCGCGCTTGGCGAGAGTCAGACGCTTGTGCACTCTGGCTGGGTTGGCAGCGTGGACATCGCTGCCTGGTTAACTGCACTGCCGCATGCGGCCAACTCCGGTGATATCTATGCCGCGCTCGCCTGAACCCGCTCAGGTGGCGTTGCGGCGCTCGTATCTGGCGGTCGCCATCCTGATCGCTGCCGGCTACGGCCTGACGTTTCTGGTCTTCTACCCGGGCGTCATGACCTACGATGCGAAATTCGTTTACGGTGACATTGCCAAGCACACGCTCGGTGATTGGCAATCTCCGGCGATGACTGTGCTGTGGGCGCTGATCGATCCGGTTGCGCCGGGGTCGGGCAGCATGTTCCTGCTGATCGCGACGACCTATTGGATGGGTTTCGGCTTACTGGCTTTTACAATAGCGCGCCGATCGGTCTGGCTTGCGGCGCTCGTGCCTATTCTGGCGCTGGCACCACCGGCCTTCGTCTTTGTCGGCATGATCTGGCGTGACATGCTGTTCGCAACGTGTTGGCTGCTCGCCGCTGTCATGGCTTTCGCGGCCGCCGGTTGCGGTGGGAGGTTGCGTCTGGCGGTGCAGGTGGCGGCGACCGTGCTCTGCGCCTTCGGTGTCTTGTTGCGCCCGAATGCGCTGATCGCAGCGCCGATCCTCGGCGCTTACATTGCGTGGCCAACAGCGTTTTATTGGAAGCGGGCGGCGGTCACCTTCGTGCCGGCCATGGCTCTATTCTTTGTGCTGATCCAGCTCGTCTATTACGGCGCGCTGGGGGCCACGCGGCAGCATCCATTGCAAGCGATCATGGTGTTCGACCTCGGCGGTATCAGCCACTTCACCAGGCAGAACCAGTTTCCTGTTACCTGGAGTTCGTCCGAGTCGGCGCTGCTTTTGAACGGCTGCTACCGGCCGACGGAGTGGGACATCTACTGGCGGCTCGAGCCGTGCGAATTCGTCATGCACAAGCTCGAAAGGGACGAAAAACTTTTCGGCACGCCTGCAATTCAAAATGCCTGGACTTACGCCGTCTTTCGCCACCCCATCGCCTATCTTGAACACCGCGCTGGCTTCATGTGGAATTTCCTCGCAGGATCGAATCTGACCATGTGGGTGGCCGACGTCGAACGGCCGGAAAAGGAAGTGTTTGCGGATCGCATCGCCTTTGTCACACTGAAACACGTTCATGACGTCCTGAAACCGACGCCGTTGTTCCGCGCCGGCGCCTGGCTGCTCGGCTGTATCGCCGTATGCGGTCTCGCCTGGCGGCGACGCGGAACCCCCGAAGGCGCCTTTGCCATCGGCATCTGTGGAACGGCCGCAATCTATACAGCTACCTTCTTTGCTGTTGGCGTCGCCTCGGACTTTCGTTACGGGTATTTTGCGGTACTCGCCACGATCGCAGGCTGCGTAGCAGCGCTGGTGCCTAGGCCTCGATCGGCGTGAACTGTGCCTTGGTGAGCTCTGCAAAACGCCCGCCCAGCTTTTGCAGTTCTTCGAAGGTGCCCATTTCCACGATGCGGCCGTGGTCGAACACCAGGATACGTGTCGCATTCCTAATGGTGGCGAGCCGGTGGGCGATCACGAAAGTGGTGCGGTTCTTCATGACCTCGTCGAGCGCCGCCAACACGTGGGTTTCGGTCGCAGCGTCGAGCGCGCTCGTCGCTTCGTCGAGAATCAGGATCGGCGGATCCTTGAGCAACGCCCGCGCGATGGACAGCCGCTGGCGTTCGCCACCCGATAGCGAGCGTCCGCGTTCGCCAACTTTCGCGTCAAAGCCCTCGACATTGTATTCGATAAACTCGAGCGCTTGCGCTCTGGCCGCGGCCGTACGCATCTGTTCGTCGGTTGCGTCGGGTTTGCCGACGCGCAGGTTTTCCGCAATCGAGCGATTGAACAACAGCGCTTCCTGGAACACCACGCCGATATTGTGTCTAAGCGCGCCAAGTTGAATATCGCGCACGTCGATTCCGTCGATCCGGATGCATCCGGACTGCGGATCAAAGGCGCGATGCAGCAACATGAGCGCGGTCGACTTGCCGGCACCGGTCGCACCGACAAGGGCCACCGTCTCTCCTGGGAGGGCGGTAAAGCTCAGGCCAGAAACTGCTGGACGTGCGCCATCGTAGGCAAATGAGACGCCGTCAAACTCTATTCGACCGGTTAAGCGGCCGGGATCAACGGCGCTGGGCCGGTCGTGCATCGCTGGGATAGTGTCGAGTACGTTGAAGAATTCGCGCAGGCGGGCTGCATCGAGTGTCATGCGGTTGGCGAAACTGACCGCCTGCTCGAGACGTGCGATCACCATACCGGCGAGCGCCATAAAGGTCGCGATCTCGCCGACCGTGATCAGGCCCTGCCGGAACAGCCAGGTGCCAAGGGCGATGATGGATAGAATTGTCAGCGTTGTCGAAGCACGCGTAAGCACTGTCGCAACCGCCCACCATGAGAGCACCGGATACTGTGCGGCCAGCAAACGTTCGCTCACCGATTTGAGCGCGGTGACCTCCGATTCAACCCGTACAAAGCTGTGCACCAATGCGATATTGCCGAGCGCGTCGGAAGCCCTTTCGGCGAGATCGGAGTGATGAGCCTGTACCGTGCTTTGCAGCGCTTCGGTCTTGCGCAACACCAGCGCAGTCAGCGCGGCAAACAGGACGCAGAGAACGATCAGCAGAATCGCCATTCGCCAGTTGAGGAAAAGCGCCAGCGGGACGAGGAGGACTAGCGACACGAAGGCTGCGAGATGCTCGCGGAAAAATCCGAGCCAAAATGCCCACAGAGCGTCGGTGCCCTGCAACATGATCTTCATCAGCCGACCGGAGTGGGTTTCGCCATGATAGGCGAGCGGCAACTGCAGGACATGTTCGAAATAGCTTGTCAGCACCGCAAGGCGGCAGCGATGCGCCAGCCGGTCGGCAAAGAGCGCGATCAGCGTTCCGCAGAAGATCGTGAACAGGCCAAAACCGGCCCAGGCAAAGAGCAGCAACCAGAGTCTCGTCCAGTCGGTGGATTCGGTATTCGCCTGCGCGCCAGCGAGCACATTGATGACACGGCCGAAAAGTACCGGCTCAGCGAATAGCGCGACAGCCACCGCCACATTGGCGAGCGCCAGAAGCCAGCCCAGACGGCTGTCCCGGCCAAGTTTTGCGAGTCCCTGAGCGTAGATGTGCAGAAAACCCATGGAACGGATTGTAGCCGCTTCTCGTCTTATTTGCTCTCCGCGGGTGGGTTGGGTACGGGCGCGACGGGCGGCGGCGCTGGCGTGGCCACCGGTGCGGCCGCCGGAGGAGCAGTCCACACCTTGTAGTCGGCCTCGGAAACGTTCGGCAGTTTTTTCAGGAAGGCGACGATTGACCAAATCTCATCGTCCTTCGCGCCCGCCAATGCGAAGCTCGGCATGCCGGTCATGTTGATGCCATTCTTGATCACCCAGAACAACTGGGACGGCGAGCGATGATCGACGACTTCCTTAAGATCCGGCGGATCAGGGTGCAGCCCTTCCGAAAACTTCGCCCAACTGACGCCCGGCGCGCCGTGGCAATTCGTGCAGTTATGTGCGGCGAATGCCTTGGCACCCGCTTGCACGCTGGCAGAATCGTTGATGGAGGCGGGGGGGCGATCCTGCGCATGGCGGTCGATCGACGCCGTCCGAACCTGGATCAGCGCCCAACGGACGATTGCCGGGTCCTCGACAGTGCCGGCGACACTATAAAAGCCGCCGAAGAAGAATATCGCAGCGCTGATGCCGACAATTATCGCAAGCGCGCCGACCACCGCAAGAATACGCATATTCGTCTCCGATGTGCTCGTCTGTGGGCAATTCGCTCGACGGTGCCTCAGTTCCAATTGCAGACAATGATAACTGTCTGCGAAAGCCCATTGCTAAATCAAAGACAACTCAGGCCTGCCGGCTTTCCTGACCCGGCGCGCGATGTGAAAGATAGGCCAGTAGCTTCATTTCGCGGCGGCCACGCGTCACCGTGTCAAGGACGAGGCCCACGGCCATGCACAAAAGCGCCGACAGCATGAGCCCAGTCGCGAGCACGGCGGTGGGCAGCCTCGGCACCAGACCGGTCTCCCAATAGGTCACCACGATCGGGATCGCGAAAGCGATCGAGGTGACCGCGGCCGCTGCACCAACGCAGGTATAGAATGCCAGCGGGCGCTCGGCGCGGTAGAGGTTGAAAAGAGTAAGAAGAATGCGGAAGCCGTCGCGCCAGGTATTGAGTTTTGAGACGGATCCCGTCGGCCGCGCACAATAGGGTGTGGGTATTTCATCGATCGCCAGGCCCAGTTGAAGTGCATGGATCGTAAGTTCAGTCTCGATCTCAAAACCGCCCGATAAAACTGGAAACGACTTTACGAACCGTCGCGAAAACACTCGATAGCCCGAAAGGACATCGGTGAGAGGGGAATCAAACACCAAAGCGACGAACGCGCACAGCAACTTGTTGCCGGTGCGGTGGCCGGCCCGATAGGCCGCCTGTTCGCTTTCAACGCGGCTGCCGACCACCATGTCAAGCCGACCCTCGAGCAACCGTTTTACCATCAGCCGGACGCTCGGTGCGTCGTACGTCGCATCTCCGTCGACCAAAACGTAGACGTCTGCTTCTACATCGGAGAACATACGACGCACGACGAAGCCTTTGCCTCGGTGCTTCTCCAGAAACACGGCTGCGCCGGAAGCACTGGCAACGGATCCGGTATTGTCCGTTGAGTTGTTGTCGAAAACGAAAATTTCGGCGGCCGGTAGCGCGGCGCGAAAATCTTCTACAACTTTGGCGACCGTCGCCTCTTCATTGTAGCAAGGCACCAGCACCGCGACTTTGTACGGTTCGAAACGGCCGCGTTCCACTTCGGCAGATATCGCCTTTTCTGTCGTCAAACTGAAAACTGTTCCCTGCTGGAATTTTCGTTGTCGAATTGGTGATCTTTTGGTGATCGTGCGGAATCAGAACATGATCGCTTGATGAATGCAATTGCTCGAGCGTTCGTTGGCCAAACGCCGGGGTGCCCGCCGCGTTTCTTATTTGTCGTTAGTCATACAGGAAGCGGCCGGAGTTCCGCTTGATCCGACGTTTTCCGAGCAGAAGAGGATCCTGGAACGCCGCCGCGGCCTTTTCTACCGCTGCGCGGGTGGCGTCGAGGCTCGCCGTTTCAACCGGCTGCTGATAGAAGCCGGCCTGATCAAGGGGCTGTAAGGACTGCGCCGCCGCGGTATTGGCCTTGGCCGACACGTGACGCAGACAGGTCCGCAGCGCGGGGCCGCTCTCATATTGGAGCATAAATTCGGTGCCGCACCTCATATATACCGCCTGGTCAATTATCCGCGAGCTTCACAGTAGAGCTGTAGAAGCGAGCATCAACGTCCGTTAGTCTCTCGACATTCCCGGCGGGCAACTGCGCTGGAATGCCTGTGAAGTCAGAGGGCATGAAGAAAGCGTTGGGCTAACGCATTGCGTGAGTGACGAAGGAGGCCGGGTTGGCCAAGTTTGAGAAGAGTGTTGAGGCGACGATCCCGGCGTTGCGCCGGTATGCCCGGGCCCTCACGCAGGATTCCGAAATCGCCGACGACCTCGTTCACAATACACTGCTGCAGGCCATCAGATCGAAGCATCAGTTTCATGGCGGTGTCGTGCTCGGCTGGCTGTATGCCGTCCTGACCGATCTCAACAGCGACCGGCTACGTTTATCGGCGCAGCAGCCAACGTTCTCGCCCGCTCGGAGCGATCTTTCTTGTGATGTGAAGGAGCCGGTCGCAGGAGGTAGAGACATCGAGAGTGCCCTGTCGGCTTTGGTAGACGATCAGCGCACCGCATTGCTGCTTGTCGTTCTGGAAGGACTCACCTACCGCGAAGTCGCGGAGGTGCAGGGCGTGTCGATTAGTATCGTGACCTCGCATTTGGCGGCTGCACGGGGCGCGATAAAAAATATTCTCGAAGGCGACATCGCAGCGCACAGGCTCGCCGCCGCAGCACAGCCGCAGGATCCGCCAGCGCGGCCGTCAGACGTCTGCACGCCGTCACGGCCTGCGTCGCCGGCTATCGGGAGAATAGCAGAGCTCAATGCGAAGCGGGATCACGTCCGCTTTTGATTCAAAGCGAACTTTGCGTGAGTTGCCGCGTGGTCTGGGTGTCGATTTGCCGATAGATGAAAAATACTATCGAGAAATTTCACCTGGCAGCATGGCAGAGCAGCTCCTTATTTCTGCCCGGAATCGTATTTTCCAGGACTTTCGCGCGCATGTACAACCGTCGCATTCGGACCAGGTTTTGGATGTCGGTGTGTCTGACGTTATAAATGACGGCGCAAATGTGTTGGAGCGAAGTTATCCGCATCAGGAAAATATCACTGCGTGCGGATTAGGCGCTGGAGTTCAATTTAAGAAGGCCTTTCCGCTCGTTCGCTATACCCAAATCGAGCCAAATGCCCGATTGCCGTTTGACGACGATACCTTTGAGGTAGCGACATCGAATGCTGTCCTGGAACATGTCGGCAGCTTGGAAAATCAGTCGTTCTTTGTGCACGAGCTTTGCCGGGTTGCCCGGCGCGTCTTTATTGTCGTGCCGAACAGGTTTTTTCCAATTGAGCATCATACGGCGCTGCCGATTGTTCACTACCAGGACAACCTCTTCCAAATAGCGTGCCGGATTACCGGAAAATCGGAATGGGCGCTCGACGAAAATCTGATCTTGATGACGCGAAAACGGCTTTGGCGGCTTGCTGCGCCAATCAGAAAGAGGGCGGCCGTCGGGTATACTGGTTTATTGCTCGGACCGTTTTCATCCAATTTGTATCTTGTATTTCGCTAGACAGCGCGGACATTCCAGGGGGATGTGGTCAGGTCTGCTTTTGACCCAAAGCGGACATCGCGACCCACGTTTGCTTGCTTCTCCTAACCAGCCGTTTTGTGTCAGTCTTTGCAACATGCCCAACCATCCAGCCCTCGCCCGCGCCGGCACGTTCTGCGAAACATACAATCTCCGCGTCCCGATCTTGATGGCGCCAATGGGAAGCGTTTCCCCAACTTCGCTGGCAATTGCAGTCGCCAATGCCGGCGGGTTGGGAGGCTGCGGTGCGGTGGTGATGCAACCCGATGCGATCAGATCTTGGGCATCAGATATGCGTGCCGGTAGCAATGGCGGATTTCAGCTCAACCTTTGGATCCCGGATCCAGCTCCCAAACGCAATTTGGCTGCTGAGGATGCTGTCCGGGATTTTCTGCGTAATTGGGGGCCAGAGGTCGCACGCGAAGCCGGTAATTTCACGCTGCCGGACTTTACCGCGCAATGTGAAGCCGTGCTGGACGCGGGACCACCGATCATATCGTCAATCATGGGGCTTTATCCGGATCACTTCGTGACGCGAATGAAAGCGAACGGCATCAAGTGGTTTGCAACAGCAACGACCGTCACTGAGGCAAAGGAAGCCGAGGACGCCGGCGCCGACGTGATTATTGCCCAAGGAATGGAGGCGGGCGGACATCGCGGCGCGTTTGATGCAACGAAGGCAGAAGGGTGCCTGGTCGGCCTTTTCAGTTTACTCCCCGCCGTTGCGGATGCCGTAAAAGTCCCCGTGGTAGCGGCGGGTGGAATTGGCGATGGGCGCGGGCTCGCGGCCGCGCTTTTGCTGGGCGCTTCTGCCGTCCAGATCGGAACAGCGCTCCTGCGATGCCCTGAGGCCAAAATTGCCGGCGCCTGGGCGGATGCTGTTGGCCGGACGCTTCCGGAAGAGACGATGATCACGAAATGGTTTTCGGGTCGTCCGGGCCGCAGCGTCGCCACAGACTACGTCCGCGCCACAGCAGATCCCGCCGCTCCAGCCCCGGCTCCGTTTCCAATACAATGGGGTCTCACGCGGGCCATGCGCGAGGCTGCCATAAAAGCGAACGACATTGAGGGTATCTGGGCGTGGGCTGGCCAATCTGCCGGCATGGCAAAACCGGTCGCCGCAGGTGATGTCGTCAAAAGATTGTGGGACGACGCTCAAGCTTTACTCCGCTAGGAATTTTACTTTTGCGAATGTCCGTATTGGCACAAAGCAGATGTGCTGCTCACCGCGCAAGTGCCAACGCCTATGATTGGGGAACTCGGCATGACAATACGTTTTGTAATACCTGTAGCGGCCATGCTCTTGTTGTCTGGGTTTACTCAGGCTGAGCTAGAAAAAGCTAAAAACACGAAGGAGTTCTTCAAAGACGCGTATTGGAAGTGCCTCGCTACTGAAATCGTCAGAGTGGTACCGACAAGCATGTCAGTACAAGAATTTTCTGTGCTCGTGAAACGAGCTTGCCCCGAGGAACGGAATAACTTTTTCACTTCACTGTCTAATTATATCGTTATGCTACAGCCTGATGTCGATAGAAGTACGGTTGCTCCAGCGGCAAATATAGCGGTCCTCGATGCGCAAAAAGATGCTGTAACGGCTTTAGTTGATCTGCGATCTGGGAAAAGAGAAAGGCAGATGGCACCGCCGCCACGGTAGATTATTTAATCCAACCAGCCATGTTGATGTCCGCTTATGGCCCAAACCGGATCCGCGCGAGATGAGTGATGCCTGCTTTTGGTGGAAGAGCGTACGTCGGCGCATTGGGCCGGCTCGGGTGGAGAGGGAAGCGGAAGGCCACTAACCGAACGTTAGCTATCCAGGATCAAATTACCACCGTGGATGACCATGTAGTTGGCATCCATAGCTGATGCCTTAGGGCGTTGGCTTTGTGGCGGGGAACGGTGGGGGTGGGGACGAAAGTCACAATTCTCCACCGTTCTTCGACTGCGCTCGGTAGCGCTCGAAAACTAAGCGGCCTAAGTCAAGCAGTTGTGGCGTCTGCTCGACCAAGGCCGCTCAAAGCGGGAAGAGGACCCCAGCCCGCTCAACCCCAATATAATGCTTAGGCCCAGACGACCCTATGGCCGCAACGCAACACTAGCCGGAAAAATTGCCGTCTTGGTCTATGTAAATTTACATACGAAATGAGCCGGTAATTTATTTGGAATCGCAATGAAAAGTAGGGACCGCGTTGTGGCTTCGCGGTCCCTGCGCCTCCCCAGGTAAAGGGGGGCACCCCTCCTGGAACGGTCACTGACGCGAACGTCCCCGCTTCCTTTATGTTCCTGGATTATATCGCTCGGCAGCCTTCGTGCTTTGTCAGCCTTGTAGCGGGTCATGTTTGTTTGAAGCTCTTTTCGCAGATACCAAACTTTCCATTGTCTTTGGCTAGCTGTCGTCCAGGGAGAAATCCATGAGGTGTGCAACGCAGGTGGCGATTGTCATCTTCAACCTTGCTGGGCTTTGCTTATCGGAAAGCTCCGCGCAGACAGTGCCGGTCATAGCTTGGGTGGCCAACGAGACCGCGAATCCGGAACGGCTTGCGATCTTTCAGCAAGGTCTCACCGAGCTCGGCTACGTTGATGGAAAGAACATCAAGATTGAATATCGGCGGGCGAAACTGGACAGCGAATATGTACCGATTATGGATGAACTGGTTGCCTTGAAGGTCAGCCTCATCCTGGCTTCCAATGCGCCCGCAGCGGTTGCTGCGCGCAATGCGACGCGCACTATTCCCATTGTGATGGGTGCGGTTAACGACCCGGTCAGCTTAGGCCTCGTCAATAGCCTGGAGCGACCGGGCACGAATGTGACCGGCACAACGATGTACGCGCCGCATTTAATCGCGGAGCGATTGCGAACCCTTCATAAAATTGTCCCTGGTCTTCGCAAAGTGTCAATGATCACGAATGGGAATAATGCGAACAACAAAGCCCAATTCATTGTGTTGAACACCGAAGCTCAAGCGCTCGGCATTCAGGCGCAACAACTCGACATACGCAAACCTGCCGATGTTGAATCGGAATTTCAAAGAGCAAAAGAATTCGGTGCCAATGGACTGTTCAACGCAGTTGACAGTTTCGTAAACTCGCAACGCTTTGCGCTGGCAATGCTCGCAGCACAGCACAAGCTGCCGATGATATACACGGATAAAGAATACGTCCTCGCGGGCGGTCTCATGTCGATCGGTCCCGGTCATCAAGAAGGCTATTACGGAGCGGCCAAATATGTGGACATGATATTGCGGGGTGCAAATCCTGCCGAACTGCCCGTTGCACCGACCAAATCCGTTGATTTCAGCGTTAGCCGTTCAGCCTTAAAGCAAATTGGCCTCGTGCTTCCTGACGATGTCAGCAATCGTGTCAATGATTGGCTTGATTGAGGGTCAATCCAAGAACGCCTAACCGTGTGTCTGCTTTTGGCTCAAAGCGGACAATCCACACCCGCGTTTGTCCGCTATTGGAGCCCCTGTCATTTCTCCCTACCGCCCGGCCTCAAAGTGCTAGGCTGTGTTATGTCAGGGGGGAAAATGCAACGACGAGACTTCATCACGCTCTTGAGCGGTGCCGCGGTGGCGTGGCCATTTGCGGTGCGTGCGCAGGAGCCAGACCGTGTTTATCGTGTTGCACTCGTGTTACCTGTTGGGCGAGACGAGCCGGCGGGCCTTGCATTTCTCGATGAGTTACGCATCCAGGGCTTTATTGAAGGCAAGAATCTCGTGATCATTGGGGGCTCACCGACCACTAATGAGCAAATCGCTACAGTGGTGCCGGCTATACTTCAAGCTGCACCAGATGCGATTGTGACCGGAGGCGATGTGATTGCGCGTGCGCTCAAAAAAGCCACCCAATCCATACCGCTCGTTGTCATGACCGAGGATATGATTGCGGCTGGATTTGCGACCTCATTGGCCCGGCCCGGCAGCAATATCACTGGCATTAGCTTGATGTCCCCCGATCTTGACGGCAAGCGACTGGATATCTTGATCGAAGCAGTCCCCGGTGCTCGCCGCATTGCCGTGCTCGCAGATTCCAATGTGGCGACATTGGGACACCTCCAGGCTTTGGAGAACTCAGCGCGGGCACGTGGGGCTGAACTCCTGGTGGTTCGCGCGTCAAACGCTAACGAACTGATACCTGTCATGAATGATGCAAGCGCGCGGGGCGCCGTCGCACTCAATGTGTTGGGCTCGCCGATGTTGCAGGGAAATCGTCGCGCGATCATCGAACGTGCGGGCGAGCTGCGATTGCCTGCGATCTATCAATGGCCTGAAACAGCCGAAGAGGGTGGTCTGATTGGTTATGGTCCGAGTTTTATCGAAATTTACCGCCAGCGGGCTGGAATGATTGTTAAAATTCTTCGCGGTGCCAAGCCTAGCGATTTGCCGATCGAGCAACCGAGTAAGTTCAAACTCGTCATCAATTTAAAGACGGCCAAGGCGATCAACTTTTCCGTCCCCACTGGTCTCGCGCTGCGCGCCGATAAGATCATTGAATAGCTGGTTTAGGACGTCCGTTGTATTGAGGCTTTGAGTTTGTCCGCTATTGGCACCTGGCGGGCATCTGGGGGCCAGCGATAAATGTCCGCTTTCGGGGATAGCGCCGACAGGCCTCAGCGATTCTTCTCATCATTTTTAGAATTTTCATCTGCACTAACAACTTCTGTCTTAGGCCTAAGCGACAAAGGGTCGCGAAACTCAAGCAGCGATCGGCCATTCTCTATATGGAGGTCAGGTCCCACCAAAAATGGGGCGCTAAAAACTGCGACAATGAAGGCGATGTCGATGCCGACGACCATGAATGTGTGCACGGATGCCTCCTGCCTAACATTCGGTGGAGAACGTTAGTCGAACCACCCGGCGTAAACTTGGACGGGAGCGTCTTTTGATTGGTCTAAAGCGACAAGGGTCTGTAGGCCTCGATCCGATGGGTCGGCCGGGCGGCGCAGGACGTGAAAGATTGATCAAAGCCGTCTTTCGATAACGTGGGTGCGGTTTGATTGGCCGTGAAGTGCCAATAACGGACGTATGACACCCGGCGGCGAATTAAAGTTTAGGTAAATCAGGCAGACGCGCTTGGCTTCCAAGAAGATCAGAAAGTGCGTTCCTGCCTTTGATTCCAATCGGACTGAGCTTCTGCTCCGAACGCCCCCAGCCCGCATATGTGACCGACGTAAGCAGTCCAGCGCGGGTCTCAACAACAAGAGGCATGATCAGCGGATTGCTTACAACCTCGGTGCGTCGATAGAGTAGACGGCCATCGCTTTGCACAATCTCCATCCTCGTTGCCGTTATCGTGTCGAGCCAAAGCGCCCAGGGATGCCCGAAGATATTGGCCCCGTTTCTTACCTTTCCGATTGAGATGACTGCTCCGGCTTCATTTATGTCGCCAGTTCCCTGCAAGAGACATTCGCCGGCGCTGATACGGGCGAGTACGCGACCCTCGATGTGGTTGGGCCGCTGACTGCTCAAATCTCCCGGCCAAACTTCATACCGATGCGATTTGATCGCCGGCTCCGGGCAATTATCGCGGCGTTCGATCCAAAATGCGGCCGGAGTGGTAGTTTTGCGTCCGTTGGCAACGACCACCCGCGATACTGCACCGTTATAAAGAAGCCGCAGGCACAATGAGTTGCAGTAATTTTCTTTGCCGAAGCTGTCGCGGTCGAGCACGGAAATGACCGGCGGCAAATTTGAAATGGTCGCCGCGTCCTTATCGTCTGCTCGCAATTCCGCGATAAGAGGGTCGAACCGCACGTTGACTGTATAGGGTATCACTACCGCGAATGCGGCTAGGACCAGTGCCGCGATGACGACAACACTCCTGCCGATTGGTCGTCTTGTTGTGTCATTTGTGGTGGTCGTTGCAACGAGCGGCACGGATTTACGAATGAGTGCGTAAAGCCCCCACAAAAGCAAAGAATACATAAAAACAGATGGCGCCAATCCAAGAAGAATTCCGGGAACCACGCCCGCAAAAAGGCCAATTAGCACGACGCCGGGAAAGACAACGACCAACAGCGCAGCAATTCCGGTGCACGCGAAGTATGTCGCTAATTTATTTGTCATGCGGATTTCAGATCTGCCAGGGACGCATCTAACGTTTGTAAAAGTCAGGCCGGAAATTTTCGGCGGCGAAAAACAAACAATTTTATCTGATAGATTCAGATTTTCGCGTTAGTGTCGCTTCAGATCCGCAGCGGGAGGGGCATCTGCCAAATTGTGAGTAGAGGAACGTGATGAATGCGATGCTCCTAACAAATCATGGCGGGCCGGAGATGCTGCGCTATGGCGAGACACCCGATCCGACCGCTGGCCACGGCGAAGTCATAGTCGACATTCATGCGGCTAGCGTAAACGGAGCCGATTACAAGGTGCGCCGGGGAGGAGGGCGATACAGTCTGAGCCGGTTCCCCCATATCCTTGGCCGGGATTTCTCTGGGATCGTCAGCAATGTCGGAACAGGCGTTACAGATTTTTCCGTTGGGGACGCTGTGTTTGGGGTGACCGACCAAGGCATTGAAGGCGCTTATGCCGAAAGGATTGCCATTAAGGCCGCGATCATCGCCAAAAAGCCCGATCACCTCGGCCATGCCGAAGCCGCTGCTTTGGCGCTTACTAGCCTGACCGCGCTCACTGCAATTGAAGATACGGCGCAACTTGAAGCGGGCCAGAATATTCTAATTCAAGGGGGCGCCGGCGGCGTCGCGGGATTTGGTGTGCAACTCGCCAAACACCTTGGCGCGACGGTGATAGCCACGGCGAGCGCCAACAATCATCCTTATGTGCGCAGCCTCGGTGCTGACCAAGTCATCGATTACAACGCCCAGGATTTCACCGAGATCGGTCCGGTCTGCGACGTGGTATTCGACACTGTGGGTGGTGGTGTTCGCGCAGGCTCTTATGCGGTTCTCAGGCCCGGCGGCAAACTGGTGTGGATCGCTCCGGCGCCGGAGGGGTTTTCTCCAACCCGCAACGATGTCCAGACCCTACGCCCCAACGTCATTCGCGATCGCGCCCATCTCGAGCGAATGCTGGCTCTTCTCGATGCCGGTGCGGTTCGCCCGCCCACAATCGCTTGTTATAAACTTGCCGACGCCGCGCAGGCTCACCGGGTCAGTGAAGCGCGCCATCTGCAGGGCAAGCTGGTGCTCGAAGTCCGCTGAGATCCATTGCGAGCGCGCCAACCGCGCCTACTAACGACTGCTATGTGGCGCTAATTGATGTCCGTCCGGATCTGGGCACGCAATCCTGGTTGCCCTGAATCCGGCTTAGTCAACGGGAGGCGTTTATGCTTCACAGACGTGCTTTCTGCAAAGCGCTCTCGGCCGCTCCCATTCTTGCGACGCCGGCGTCTCTGCGCTCGGCCTTCGCCGACGAAGTGGCAAGCATCGTGATCGTAAGCCAGCACGGTCTGCCGTATTTGCCGTTGATGGTGATGGACACGCTCAAGCTGGTCGAAAAGCATGCCACCAAGGCGGGAGTCTTTGCGCTCAAAGCTGAGTACAAAACCCTGGGAGGCACGCAGTCGCTGATCGACGCCCTGTTGAGCGGACAGATGCATTTCGGCGTCACCGGCGTGCCTGGCTTGGCGACGTTGTGGGACAAAACTGCCGGCACGGCGAACGAAGTGCGGGCGCTCTCCGCCGTGCAGTCGATGCCATTCATGCTGGTGACCAACCGCGGGTCGATCAAAACGATCAAGGAATTCACAGACCAGGACAAGATCGCGGTGCCCGCGATCAAAGTCTCAAACCAGGCGATCTGCCTGCAGATGGCAGCCGCCAAGGAGTGGGGGCAGGATCAATACGCCAGACTCGATCCATTCACGATCAACCGACCCCATCCGGATGCAGCGGTATCGGTGATCTCGAAAGCCACCGAGGTTAATAGCCACTACTCCGTCGCGCCATATTATTACTACGAGCTGGCGGCGGCCGGTGTACACAGCGTGCTTAAATCGTACGACACCCTCGGCGGGCCGACGACCAATGGCGTGATGCTGATGACGAAGAAATTCCGCGACGCGAACCCGAAGGTGACGGGCGCGGTTTTCGCCGCGCTCAGCGAGGCGGAGGAGTTCATCAATAAAAGCGCCGGCGAGGCCGCTCAGATTTACATCAAGACCACCAATGAGAAGCGCAGCAGCTTGGACGAGATGACTAAGTTCATTTCCGATACTGACAATGTGTGGACGACCACACCACAACAGTCGATGAAATACGCCACATTCATGCGCACTGTTGGCACAATGAAACGGCTACCTTCGTCGTGGAAGGACATGTATATGCCGGAAACGCACGAGCTCGCTGGCAGTTGAGCTGCGGTCGGTACCGCACCTCATAGCGGCCAATCCGATCGAGCAGAGGGGCTTACTCTGGTTCTGATAAATTGTCGGAAGTAATTTCCCGCAGCGGAGGACTTTCTGTTTATTCGATGTAAGCTTGGAACCAGGTACGCTCCCGATCGGAGAAGAAGGCGATGATAAACCGGTTCGTAATTTTCGCTGCTTGTCTGCTGGTTTGTGCGGTTCCTGCACCCTCGGCCCGCGCGGAATGGCCGGACCGTCCCATCCGCTGGATCGTGGGCTTTGGCCCGGGTGGCGCGAACGACTTGATCGGCCGTTTTGCGGCCGAGGGCGTGAGCAAGCGGCTCGGGCAAACGATCGTCATTGAAAACCGGCCCGGTGCCGGCGCGGTGATCGCGACGGCGTTCGTCGCCCATTCGGCACCCGACGGCTACACCTTCCTGGTCGGCGCGGCGAGCACCATCACCAACAGCCTGATGCTAAAAGATCTGCCCTATGCAGATTCTGATCTCGTGCCGGTCGGCATGATCGCCGTTGCCCCTTCGACCATTATCGTTCATCCAAGTGTGCCGGCGAATAACATGGCCGAGTTCATCGCCTGGGCAAAAGCGCAGGGCGACAAAGGTGTCAACTGGGCGACCGCCGGCAATGGAAGCACGCCTGAATTCGTCGCAGAGATGATCAAGGAGGCGACCGGCGTCTCCTTCACCATCGTCCCTTACAAGAGCGGAGGCGACGGCGTGAATGCCGTTCTGGCGAACAATGTTTCAGCGACGTCGGAAGCGAGCATTGTCGTGCTGCCCAAGATCCAGGCCGGATTGCTGAAGGCGATCGCAACGACCTACGAGAAACGCATCAGCGCCTATCCTTCGATCACGACCACGGCGGAGCAAGGTTTCCCGACCGTCCAAATTGGCCATTGGGCGGGCCTTTATGCGCCGCGCGGCACGCCGGAACCGATCATTCAACGTATGAATGCGGAACTGCAGGCAGCGCTGAAGACCGACGAGGTGCGGAACAAGTTGATTCCGACCGGCATCGAGCCGGCCGGCGGTTCGGTTGCGGATTTCGTTAATTTCACCAAGACCGAGCGGCAGCGGCTCAGCGATCTTGCTGCCAAGATCAAGGTCACCAAAGAAAGGTAGCGTCAGCCGTTGGCCAAAGCTTGGGCAATCTGCTCGGCCTTCGTAAGCTTTTCGGCCCCGAGCACGAGATTGACGAGTTCGTCCGCTTTGGCATCGCCGACCATAGGCGTTGCGAGCTTCTTGAACTTTTGCACGATGTCGGCCTCCGACGCGAAACTGGTTTCGCTGCCGCGCGGGGCCTCGACGGTCTGCTCAAGCTTTGCGCCGTTTTTCAGATGCACCGCAACCCGCACCATGTGCCGGTAGTTTGAGCCACGCGCCGTGATTGATGGGTCGTGCAGGACCGAGATCTTTTTCGACAACGCGATCCGCCGCTTGTCGCTGACGGCTTCTTCGGTGAACTGTTCGACGAAGACATCCCCTTCAAGCAGCAGCGTCGCGACGCAGTATGGCAAATTCAATTGGGCCGAGACGACGCCCTGCGGCTGATAGGGCCAGCCAACGTGCTCAACGGTCACCTGCGATCCATGCACCTCAATCGATGTAACATCGTCCGGGCCGAAGGGTGTCTTACCTTGCAGGCCTTTGAGGGCATCAAGCGTCGTGTGGTTGCTGCCGACGCAGGAATAGAACTTTAGCGAAATGCGCATGGTTTCCCACGCACGGCCGAGCTCCCATGACAGCTCGTCGAGGTTGAACCGATCATTTGAACGCGAGAACGTCGAGCAAAAACCGCCATAGGGGGATTCAAAGACATTGACGATGCCGGTGAATCCGGCTTCCGCGAGCAGCGCGCCATAAAGGCCGCTCTGCGCGGCGCGCCCGGCATGCATGCGCTTGACCATCGCGCCGTATTGCGCGGCCATCAGCCCCGACGATTGGGTGCCGGCGATGCCGAGGGCATGCACAGCTTGCTCGGTAGAGAGGCGCAACGCGGCGGCTGCGCCGGACACGGCGGAAAATACTCCGACAGTCGCCCCCGAATGCCAACCTTGTCCGATATGTTGCGGTCCCATGCATTTGCCGACGCGCGGCCCGATCTCGTAGCCGGCAACGGCCGATCGCAAGAAATCGCGGCCGCTCAGACCAGGGCGAAGCTCCGTGATCGCAATCAGCGGCGGAAGAGTGACCGCACCAACGTGCAGCACGCCCTGACGATGAACATCATCGAGCTCGAAGCTTTGAATGAGGGTGCCATTGACCAGCGCGGCATGCGGCGCGGACAGGCGTTCCGGCGTTCCCCACACGCGGCAGGCTTTTGTGGCGTCGAGCCCGACAAGCGTTGACCGCAGGATCCGGCTCCATTCGAGCGCGCTTCCGTATAGCGCGCACCCCAACGAATCCAGGATTAATAACTTGATGCGGCCGATGACGTCGTCAGGAATGGCTTCGTAGCTAATCTGCGAAATAAATTGGGCGATAGCCCGGGTATGTGGATTGTGACCTGAGTCTGACATGAAAAATGTCCGGCCGACCCGATCGGGTCACGAATATTTCTTTTCGAGCGCGTCGAATTGCGGTTTACCGACGAGCCGCTGACGTTCCTCGAAACTCGTGACCTCAGCTGTAACTCCGTCCAGCGACCCATGCGCTTTGAGGTGCTTCAGCACCTTCTGCATGCCGGCAACTGACGCCTGCAGTGCTGCATTGGCGTAGAGGATCATGGAGTATTCCATGTTCTTGAGCTCATCGAAAGCAATCATGGGCGTTAGGCCGCCGGCGACAATGTTGATGAACTGCGGCGCCTTCAGGCGCCTGGGAATCTCAACAATCTGTTCCTTGGTCCGTGGCGCCTCAACAAATGTCATATCGGCGCCAGCTTCGATATAGGCGGCCGCGCGTTCCATCGCGTCTTCGAAGCCATGGGTAGCGATGGCATCAGTGCGCGCAACAATGACGAGATTCGGATCAATCCGCGCGTCGACGGCTGCCCGAATTTTCTGAACCATGTCGGTAGAGGCGACGACGTCCTTTCCGGAGAAATGTCCGCACCGCTTTGGAAATTCCTGATCCTCGAGCTGAATGGCATTGGCCCCACTGCGTTCGAGCACGCGGATGGTGCGTGCAACATTGAGTGGGTTGCCGAAACCGGTGTCTGCATCGACGATCAACGGCAGAGCGACAACATCGCGCATGGCGCTGACGTGGTTGGCGAGTTCCGTCATTGAGATGAGGCCGATATCCGGCACGCCAAGAAATGTGTTGGTGACGCCGGCGCCGGTGACATAAATTGCCTTGAAACCGAGATCTTCGATAATGCGCGCGGTGAGGGCGTTCGATGCCCCTGGTAGCAGCACCGCTTCTCGCTTGCTCAATATTTCGCGAAGTCGCAGATTGCAGCTTTTATTCATCTACGTTTCTTTCATTATCGCTACAATCCGACGGCAGCTTCGTGCGCCAAGTCTCTCGTTGTGTACGCGCTCTAATTTAACTGCTTCCGATTGCTAACATCTGCCGCGCCTCGGCCGGCGTGGCAACGTGATCACCTAGAATCTCGATGATCTTTGCTGCCTTCTCCACCAGCGCCGCGTTGCTCGGCGTGAGCTTGCCCTTCTCCAAATAGAGATTGTCTTCCAGTCCGACCCGTACGTGGCCGCCAAGCAGCACGGTCTGCGCCGCAATCGGGAATTGGTGCAACGAAATGCCGAATGCGAACCAGACGCAGTCTGGCGGC
>DASSIJ010000283.1:0-2284 GCA_035692045.1 Pseudolabrys sp.
TCTCGCGGCAAGGGCGCGCTGGTGGCGTTCAACGGCGAGATCAACGCCGCACGCGACGTGACCAAGACCAACACCTATCACCTGCAGACTTTCCGCACGCGCGATCTTGGCCTGCTCGGATACATCGATCCCGACAAGATCGAGTATTATCGCACACCGCACCGGCGCCACACAGTAAACAGCGAGTTCAGCCTCGCCAGCGTGCAGAGCTTGCCTTACGTCGAGGTCGCCTACATCCACACCGGCACGCGTCCAGGCCTCGCCAATGCATTAGTCGGGCTTGGGGCCAAAGGGATCGTCATTGCCAGCGTCGGCGCCGGCTCTCCCGGCAGCCTCGATAAGGAGTTCGAGGATATACTAAAACAACGCAGTGCTGTGGTGGTGCAGAGCTCGCGGGTTGGCGAAGGGCGCGTCGTGCGCAACAACAACTGGTACGGATCTGGCATGGTGGCCGCTGATAACCTAAGCCCGCAGAAGGCTGCGATCCTGCTTTCGCTGGCCCTGACTAAGACATCGGACACGGACGACATTCAGCGCATGTTCGACGAGTATTAAGTTTGACGCATTAACCGCTTGACACGACCGAGATGGTCGAAGCCAGCCCATTCACGTCTGCTTTGCCCCCAAAAGCGGACAAATAGCGGCGAGTCTCACTATGTCCGCTTTGTGCCAAAAGCGGCTGTGAGCAATTGCAGCAAAACAGTCGCGCTATTCGATCACCTCGTCCGCGAGCGCGAGCAACTTTGCGGGAAATTCGACTCCAATTGCTTTGGCGGCCTTGAGATTGAGTACAAGTCGCAATTTGGTGGGTCGCTGTACCGGAAGATCGCTAGGTTTTGCGCCTTTCAAAATCTGCCCGGTGTAGACGCCGACCTGATGGAACGCATCAGGGATGCTCGCTCCGTAATTCATGAGGCCGCCCGCCGCCGTGAATTCGCGCCACGGGTAGATAGTCGGCACCTTATGGCGCGTCGCGAGAGCGACAAGTTGATCAATGTGGTTGCCAAACAAAGGGTCGACGCCCACTTGCAGGCCCTCAACTCGATCGCGCGCAAGGGCTGAGAAAGCATCCTCTAGCTCGATCGCGTTGCTTGCCTTCACCAGCGACAGGTGTATGCCAAGCGTACGGACCGGGGCCTCCAATTCCTTTGCTTGCTGCTCTGTCGCAATAGGATTGGTTGGATTGACCAGTAGCGCGATGGACTTAGCTGAGGGGATAAATTCGTGCAGAAATTCCAAGCGTTTTGGAGCCACCTCGGCATTAAGATAGGCGACGCCGGTGAGATTGCCGCCCGGACGGTTAAGGCTTGCCACTAGACCAAGCTCAACCGGGTCTGAGGCGACCATGAAGACCGTGGGAATGACAGTCGTCGCCGCCTTTGCCGGCAAGGCCGTCGGGCTGCCGGCCGCAACCAGCACCGCCACGCGGCGTTGAACGAGTTCAACGGCGAGAGCTGGTAGTCGTTCGTACTGGTCATCCGCCCAACGGTATTCGATCGTAACGTTGCGGCCCTCGACATAACCGGTCTCGGCCAAACCTCTCTTGAAGTTGAGGAGCGAACCTCCGGCCGATCTCTCAAACGAGGAGGAGCCAAGATACCCGATCACCGGCATCGCCGATTGCTGCGCCCGCGCCGCGAGCGGCCACGCCGCAGCCGCGCCGCCGAGCAGGGCGATCAACTCACGCCGTCTCACGTCGAGCATCCGGCTTCCTCCGCGCTTGGCGTCGCCGGTCAGTCTACCTCACGGTCAACGTGCCGCAGAGTGGGCGGCAAGTCCTTGGGGTCGGCCTGAATTGTTCTGAATCAGGCCCGATGTCCGCTTTGGGTCATTCGCGTCGTTCCCGCCATCCCGGCGTGTCCGGTTCGCCCCAAAAGCAGACATTGCTCGGCGCAATTGGCATGTCCGCTTTGTGCCATTAGCAGACAAAGTGTGCTGCAGCATTTTGCGACACTGGATGTCAATCGCGCAACCAATCCTGGCCGATCGATGGAAACTTCCGCCCAGATTGGGACGTATTTTTGCTTGACGCGCCAGCCGTTCGCCAAGGCCGCTCGAGGCGCCTTAAAGCCGTGCGACGTTGCTCAACCCGGCGCCGGCCTTTTCGATGCTGTAGGGGGCAGCTTTTCGAGCCGCCGTCGGAACGGCTTTCGTTTATCGATAATGTTTCTTCTCGCAAGGCTTGTCCGCGACTGAGCTCGCGCGCGACGCACGATAAAGTTTCATCTCATGGACGATGCTCTAAATCTGGCCGTCCGCGGCGGCGCTCGCGCAGCCGACCGAC
>DASSIJ010000284.1:0-7476 GCA_035692045.1 Pseudolabrys sp.
GGCGTTGCCTTGTTGACGCCGGCATCGGTCGCCTGCGCCGAAAGCACGACCGCAACCAGCAGCGTGAATGGATTGATATGCCGGAGCTCGCCCTTCGGCTCCGGATTGGCGTTTTTGAAACGGCGGAACGCCTCCTCGATCTGCGCCGTCGTCCATTGCGGCAGCGCACCGGCAGCGGCCCTGGCGTCGGCCGCCGCCCGCTTGGGCGCGGACTTCACCTTGGCATGCTTGGGCTTGCGCGCCTTCCGGTCGCGTGCCTTTGCCGAAGCTTTGCCAGGGGACTTTTTTCGCATGATTCCGGTATAGTGGGCGTGATGATCCCCGACAACGGCAGCGAACTTGAGCCCACGATCTTTTCGGCGACACTGACGCCGCACCGGTCGCTCGGCCGCGCGGGATTTCTGATTCTGATGCTGCTGTTCGGTGGCATAAGTTTCGTGACGGGCATGCTGTTTCTGGTGATCGGTGCCTGGCCCGTGCTTGGCTTCTTCGGTCTCGACGTTTTGTTGCTGTATCTGGCATTCCGGCTCAACTATTGGCACGCGGAGGCTTACGAGGAAGTCATCGTTACGCCGTCCGTGCTCAAGGTTCGCAAGGTGAGTCATCTCGGCCGTGCGCGTGAGTGGGCGCTCAATCCGCTGTGGGTTCGGCTCGACAAGGTCGAACTGGATGAGTTCGGGATCGACCGGCTTTTTCTGATTTCGCGCGGCGGAACGCTGACGATCGCAAGCTTTCTGGGCCCCGATGAAAAGGCAAGCTTCGCGAAGGAACTTGCCAAAGCCCTGAGCGAGGCCCGGCGCGGGCCCACAAGAACGGTGTTTGACTAGCCAGAAATCGGGTGGTTTGACGCCGTCGCTGTCCCTAGATTGTGGACATGGACATGACCTCAGCAAAATCAACTTTCGCCGACCACTTCCCGGAGCTTGCTCCGTTGCCGACCGCGGCGGCCGACTATGACGTCGTGCGGCGCGCCATCGCCCATATCCGTGGAAATTGGCGCACGCAGCCGGAAATCGACGCCATTGCCGACGCGGCAGGCGTATCCGCGACCGATTTGCACCACTTGTTCCGACGCTGGTGCGGCCTCACGCCGAAAGCCTTCCTGCAAGCGCTCACACTTAACAGTGCGCGCGAACTGTTGCGCTCATCGGCAAGCGTGCTGGATACCGCCTACGAAGTCGGTCTGTCCGGCCCCGGCCGGCTCCATGATCTATTCGTCACCCATGAGGCGATGTCGCCGGGCGAATGGAAGGCAGGCGGCGAAGGCCTGACGATCACCTACGGATTTCATCCCTGCCCGTTCGGCATGGCTTTGGTTATGACGACACCGCGCGGGCTCGCCGGGCTCGCGCTCGCTGACGCGGGCAAGGAACGCGCGGCGCTCAAAGACATGCGGTCACGATGGCCGAGTGCCCGCTACGTGGAAGATTTCGCGGCCACCGCCGCGACAGCCCGGCGGATATTCGACCCTGCGCTTTGGCGAAAGAATCAGCCGTTGCGCGTCGTCTTGATCGGCACCGACTTCGAAGTGCGGGTCTGGGAAAAACTGCTCGAAATTCCGATGGGTGGTCTCACTACCTATTCGGATCTCGCCGCGCGGGCAGGTTCACCAAAAGGCGCGCGCGCCGTCGGCGCCGCGGTTGGCAAGAATCCGATCTGTTTCGTGGTGCCGTGTCACCGCGTCATCGGCAAGAGTGGCGACCTTACCGGCTATCACTGGGGCATTACCCGCAAACGCGCGATGCTCGGTTGGGAAGCCGGGATGGCGGCAGCGGCCTGATTACGCCGCCAGATCGAGCTTCGAAGCCACGGTCGAATCGGCATTGAGCCGGTAGATCATCGGTATGCCGGTTTCCAGATTGAGCTTGGTGATCGTCTCCGGCGTGTGCTTGTCAAGCACCATCACCAGCGCACGCAATGAGTTGCCGTGCGCAGACACCAGAACGCGATCGCCACGCAGCACACGCGGCAGGATTTCCCGGATGTAATAAGGCAGGACGCGCGCGGCGGTATCGCGCAGGGATTCGCCACCGGGTGGCGCCACGTCGTAAGAGCGACGCCAGATATGGACCTGCTCCTCGCCCCATTTCTTGCGCGCATCGTCCTTGTTCAGCCCGACGAGATCGCCATAGTCGCGTTCGTTGAGCGCCTGATCCTTGAACACCGGAATTGTTGTCTGGCCCAATTCTGTGAGCATCAGGTCGAGCGTGCGCTGTGCCCGCTTGAGCACCGACGTAAAGGCGACATCGAATTTGATTCCCTGCACCTTGAGCTTGCGGCCGGCTTCGCGCGCTTCTGCGACACCTTTTTCGGTCAGGTCGACGTCACGCCATCCGGTGAACAGGTTCTTCAGATTCCAGTCGCTCTGGCCATGGCGCACGAGTACGAGAAGACGGTCGGTCATCGCTTTTCTCAGAAATCCTTTAATCCGAGAACGTCCATCATCGAATAGAGTCCCGGCTTCTGGTTGCGCGCCCACAGCGCCGCATGCAACGCACCGCGAGCGAAGATCATGCGGTCCTCGGCTTTATGTGTCAGCTCCAAACGTTCGGCCGGGCCGGCGAACATGACGCTGTGCTCGCCGACGACAGTGCCGCCGCGCAGAGCTGCAAATCCGATATCGCCGGCATGGCGTGCGCCAGTATTGCCGTCTCGGCTGCGCACCGAATTTCTGTCGAGGTCGATACCGCGACCTTCCGCCGCTGCGCGACCGAGCATCAGTGCCGTGCCTGACGGCGCATCGATTTTTTGATTGTGATGCATCTCCAGGATTTCAATATCGAACGAAGTATCGAGCGTCCTGGCCACCCGCTTGGTAAGTGCCGCAAGCAAATTGACTCCGAGGCTCATATTGCCGGACTTGACGATCACCGCGCTCTTTGCGGCCTCCTTGATCCTGGTTTCATCGGCCGCGCTTAACCCGGTCGTGCCTAAAATGTGCACCTTTCCGGCCTTGGCCGCGAGCGCAGCGAACACAACGGTTGCGGCCGGCGCCGTGAAATCAATGATGCCATCGGCCTTCGACAACAGGGGCCCGGCATCTCCGGTCAGCTTGATGCCGTTTTCAGGGAGGCCGGCCAGCACGCCCGCATCCCATCCGATCAATGGAGAACGCGCGTCTTCCAACGCGCCCGCAAGCGCGAATTCCTTGCTGTCGGCGATCGCCTTGACCAGCGTGCGGCCCATTCGCCCGCCGGCGCCGGCAATCACAAGCCGCATTTCGGCCATAGGTTCAACTCCCGGAACGTGGCGTGGATATAGCGCGACACCGCCCAAAAGGCACTACGGTTGCGGGCCGTCGTAGCCTTCAATAATAACGATATCGGCTGTCGAATGCGGCTGCCGCACCTTGATGTTTGCCTGATATTCCGGCGAGCGGTAGCACGCGAGCGCGCTGGCATAATCAGGAAACTCGATCACCACGTTGCGCGATCGAGCGGCGCCCTCGGGGCATTCGAACTTGCCGGCGCGCACGACGAAACGACCGCCAAACTTCCTGAAGATCGCCCCATTGGCCGCGGCGTAGGGTTTGTAGCCCTCGTCGTTCTTCACATCGACCCGACCGATCCAGTAGCCTTTCGGCATTCTCACGTTCTCCTTTGGCTTGCTTTTTCGATTTCGGCGACAATCGCATCCGCCGCCACTTTCGGATCACCCGCTTCGAGCACTGGCCGGCCGACCACCAGAAAGTCGGCGCCAGCCTCGATCGCCCGCGCCGGCGTCATGATCCGCTTCTGATCGCCGGCGGCGCTGCCGGCCGGCCGGATGCCGGGAGTTACCAGCACCATGCGGGCACCCGCAATGCTGCGCAGGGTCGCCGCCTCTTCCGCTGAACAAACGAGTCCATCGATGCCAATGTCGCGCGCCTGCGCCGCGCGCGCGGCGGCCAGCTCATTGACGTTCATCTCGTAGCCCGCGGCGGCAAGATCGGCATCGTCGTACGATGTCAGCACTGTGACCGCGAGAATGCGGAGCGTGGATCCGCGCTTGCCTTCGACCGCGGCCTTCATGGTTTGCGGATAAGCATGCACGGTGACGAAGGTCGCGCCGAGCTGGGCGATGCTCTCAACGCCCTTGGTGACCGTATTGCCGATGTCGTGCAGCTTGAGGTCGAGAAAGACCTGCTTGCCCGCCGCAATCAATTCCGCCGCAAGCGACAAGCCGCCGGCGAAAGCGAGCTGATAGCCGATCTTATAGAACCAAACCGAATCGCCGAGGCGCGCGGCCATTGCCTCGGCCGCTTTCACCGCGGGCACGTCGAGAGCTACGATCAGACGTTCTCGCGCGTCTAACGACACGTTATCCTCCACGCACGATCAGCCGCGACATCTCCACCAGCCGTTCGAGCTGCGCACGAAAGAGGTTGGCAATGCCGGTGTCGGCGATATTGTCCATCTCATCGAAGGCGGTGTCCGCGCGCTGGATCGCGACCTGCTCGGGAATCACCAACGCGCCGCAGCCGAGCTCGAGAATCTGGCGCAGCGCCATCAGCGAGCGGAGACCGCCGGCGCGGCCGGGAGAAGCGGATGCAATCGCGAACACGCGTCCCTTGAAGGCGGCATAGGTCGGGTCGCCCCGTTCACGCACCCGCGAGACCCAGTCGAGGGCATTCTTGAGCATTGGCGTTACTGATGCGCTGTATTCGGGGCTGGCGATGAAGACGCCGTGATGCGCTGTGATCATCTGTTTGAGCTTGAGCGCGTTGGCAGGCTGGCCGCCCCGCGCGTCGAGATCGGCCTCATAGATTGGCATCGGGTAATCGGCAAGGGAGATCCGGGTAACGTCGACGTCAAGCAGCGTCAGCTCTTTTGCTGCCAGCGCCGCGAGGCGGACATTGTGCGATCCGGTGCGGGTCGAACCGGGAAGGACGAGAATTTTCGGGGTTGGCATCAACGGCTCCGCTTTCGCGGGCGATGACACCACACCATCAGCGGCCGCGATAGACCCACACGCGCGCCGGCGGCAGGTTCATCCAGATCAACTCGGAGGCTTCCGCCCGCACACCGGAAAGTTCTTTCGGAATCGGCGGCAGCATCGCGTAGGTGAATTGCACGAAAGGTGCACCCGGCGCCAGCAGCGTCATCGCATCGGAAATCAGACGCAGACGTGTGCGCAACGGCTTCGTCACCAGCGGAAGACCCGACACGATCGCGGCGACCGGCTCATCGACGTAGGTTTCCAGCAGACGCCGTAGCCGGTACGCGTCGCCCTGCACCACCGTCGCCTGCGGATAGCGCGAGCGTAACAGCCGGCAGAAATCGGGATTGAATTCGACCAGGATGAGCCGCGCCGGATCGATGCCTTGTTTGACCAGCGCCTGGGTGACCGGACCGGTGCCCGGCCCAAGCTCAATCACCGGACCGGCAGCTTGCGGATCGACATAGCGCGCCATGGCGCGCGCGAGCACCCGGCTCGACGGCATCACGGCGCCAGTCGACAGCGGTTTCTCTATCCAGGAGCGGATGAATTGCACCTCGTCGTCGAGACGAAGACTCTTTTTTTCGACGCGGGCGATTGAATGTGATGGCATTGCTACTACGAGGTCACGCGTACACGGCGGCGGGCCTCGCCGCAACATTAACGGGTATAGGGCCCGAGGCAGAGGGTCAAGGTGGGTTAACCAGATTGGCTGCCGCGGTTTCCAAGACCATCAAGAAACTCTTTGACTCGACTGAAGAAACCAGCCGATTCCGGCTGGGTCTGCTCCGACGACAACTTTTCGAACTCAGTCAGCAGCTCGCGCTGCCGTTTGGTGAGGTTTTGGGGCGTTTCCACCGCTACCTGAACGTACATGTCGCCGGTTTGTTTCGCGCGCAGCACCGGCATACCCTTGCCCGTCAGCCGGAAACGGCGGCCGGTCTGCGTACCAGCCGGCACTTTGACCCGCACCTTGCTGCCATCGATCGCCGGGACGTCAAATTCCCCGCCCAATGCCGCGCTGCTCATCGAAACCGGCACTCGGCAATGCAGATCGGCGCCATCACGCTGGAAGAATTCGTGTGGCGCAACCTCCAGAAAAATATAGAGATCACCCGGCGGGCCACCACGCACGCCGGCCTCGCCTTCACCAGCGAGCCGGATCCGGGTTCCGTCCTCTACGCCGGTCGGAATGTTGACTGAAAGCGTACGTTCGCGTGTTACCCGGCCACCGCCGCCACAGACTTTACAGGGATCGTCGATGACCTGGCCGCGCCCATGGCAGGTTGGGCAGGTGCGCTCGAGTGTGAAAAAACCTTGTGCATGTCGGATTTTGCCGGCGCCGCCGCAGGTCGAACAGGGTTTTGGCTTCGTTCCGGCCTTGGCGCCACTTCCCGAACACGCTTCGCATGTCACCGACGTCGGGATGCGGATCTGCGCGGTTTTGCCTGTAAAGGCTTCGTCGAGGGTTATTTCCATGTTGTAGCGGAGGTCGGAACCGCGTTCGCGGCCTGATCCGCGCCCCCGCGCGGACGCCATTCCAAAAATGCCCTCGAAGATGTCGGCGAACGTCGATCCGAAATCGGCACCGAAGCCGGGGCCGCCCATCCCGCCGTGCTCGAAAGCAGCGTGCCCGAAGCGGTCATAGGCGGCGCGTTTGTCGCCGTCCTTGAGCACGTCGTAGGCCTCGTTGAGTTCCTTGAAACGATGCTCGCAGTCCTTATCGCCCGGATTGCGATCCGGATGATGCTGCATGGCAAGCTTGCGGAAGGCCGTCTTGAGTTCGACCTCGGTGCAGGTGCGAGTGACACCCAGGACTTCGTAGTAGTCGCGCTTGGACATCCCGGTTCCGCCCTAGTTCACCGCGCCGCGATAGCCGTACTTGATTCGGCCACCCAAGGTCCCTGCAAAGATGCACCCCCGGACGCGTGCCCGGGGGTGACATTTTTGACGGAAGACCTGCGCATGGCTCTCGGCCTGCGCTCAGGCGGACTTCTTTTTGTCGTCGTCGACCTCGGTGAACTCCGCGTCGACCACATCTTCCTTCTTCTCGCCCGAAGCAGCGCCATCTCCACCAGCGCCGGGAGCGCCCTGCGCTTCCTGCTGCTGCTTGTACATGGCCTCGCCGAGCTTCATCGAGGCCTGCGCCAACGTATTGGTTTTGGCCTGAATGGCAGCAGAGTCATCGCCTTTGAGCGCCTCTTTCAGATCGGCGATGGCGTTCTCGATTGCAGTCCGTTCGGCGTCGCCGACTTTCGAACCGTGTTCGGACAGCGCCTTCTCCGTGGAATGCACAAGCGCTTCGGCGTGGTTCTTGGCCTCGACCGCGGCCTTGCGCTTCTTGTCCTCTTCGGCGTGCGACTCCGCATCCTTGACCATCTTTTCGATATCGGCTTCGGACAATCCGCCCGAGGCCTGAATGCGGATCTGCTGCTCCTTGCCGGTCGCCTTGTCCTTGGCCTGGACGTTGACGATGCCGTTGGCGTCTATGTCGAATGTAACTTCGATCTGCGGCACGCCACGCGGGGCCGGCGGAATGCCGACCAGATCGAACTGGCC
>DASSIJ010000285.1:0-13207 GCA_035692045.1 Pseudolabrys sp.
ATGCCGAACTTGCCCGTCGAGGAGTTCCTCGCGCTCGATTCGAAGGACAACGACAGGCTGCTGTCGATCAAGGCGATCCAATACGACATCGTCTGCAACGGTATCGAATTGTCGTCAGGGGCGATCCGAAACCATCGTCCCGAGATCATGAAAAAGGCCTTCGCCATCGCCGGCTATCCGGAAGACGTGCTGGAGAATAAATTTGGCGGAATGCTGCACGCGCTCTCGCTCGGCGCGCCGCCGCACGGCGGTATCGCTCCTGGCATCGACCGTATTGTGATGCTTCTCGCCGGCGAGGAGAATCTGCGCGAGGTGGTGCTGTTCCCGATGAACCAGCGCGCCGAGGATCTCCTGATGGGCGCGCCATCGGAGGTGACCGCCAAGCAGCTCAAGGAATTGAGCATCCGGCTGGATCTACCGAAGAAGTAATTTCATAGGTTAGCCACATCAGCTGATGCCCGCATAAGCGGGAACAATTCTGCGACCGTCGCTCTGCCTGCGCGTCCCGCATCGCGGGTTGGCCTCCTTGATTCATAATTCAATTTAGGATTGGATTTAGTCGCGTTCCAGAGACGGCAACACGCGCACCAGAAGCCGCAAGAACGACAATCAAGAATAGTTGGCACTCGGGAGGAAATCATGTCCGAGATCGAGCGGCGCGCCCTCATGAAGGGTGCGGCCCTGAGCGCGCTTGCCTTCAGCATCGACGGCGCCCAGGTTTTGCTCTCACCGCGTCAGGCCCGCGCCCAGAATATTCCGTACCGGACACTGTCACCCGAACAGGTCGAAATTCTCGAAGCCCTGGGTGAAACACTGGTGCCCGGCGCAGCCGCTGCCGGCATTTCGCATTTTGTCGATCAACAACTCTCGATTCCCCCTGAGGAAGCGTTGCTGGAGGCACGCATTCTCAACATCCGGCCGCCTTACGCGAATTTCTACCGCGCGGCGCTCGGCGCGATCGACCGCGCCAGCTATGCCAACAACGACAACCGGGCCTTTGCAAAGATCAGCGCGAATGAGCGGCGCGATTTCGTCGATCAGATGCGCCAGAACAAGGTCGCCGGCTGGCAAGGCCCGCCTGGACCTTTTGTCTATCTGGTCATGCGCAGCGATGCCGTCGATGTGGTCTACGGCACGATGGACGGATATGCCGCGCTTGGTGTGCCCTACATGGCCCACATCGAACCAACGAAGAGGTGGTGACATGGCCACCCTTGAAAAAGTCGACGTCGTCATCGTCGGTGCTGGTGCATCCGGTTCGTTGTTCGCTTCGGTGTTGGCAAAAGCCGGCAAGAAGGTCGTTCTGCTTGAGTCAGGACCGGACTGGCAAATGTCCGATCTGATCAGCTCCGATTTCTGGGGCAGGCGCGTGAAGCCCGCCGGCATTCCGTTCCTGCTCGAAGGGAAGAACCCTTACGGCTACGCCTACCAAGCCGGCTGGGGTGTCGGCGGCGCGGCGCTCCACTATTTTGCTAATTTTCCCCGCTACTTGCCGAACGACTTTAAAGTCAAAAGCGAGCACAACCGCGGCCTAGACTGGCCGGTCAGCTATGCCGATCTCGCGCCGTACTATGACAAGGTCGCGCAGGAAATCGGCGTTTCCGGGGATGCCAAAGCGGAAGAAATCTGGCGGCCCAAGGGCGAGCCTTATCCGATGCCGCCGATGAAAACCTTCCGCAACGGCCAGGCCTGGCTGAAGGGCCTCGAGTCGGTCGGGATCCGGATGGTCCCGGCGGCAGTCGGCATGAACTCGACCGAATTCAAGGGCCGGCCGGCTTGTCTGTACGACGGCTGGTGCCATGTCGGTTGCCCGATCGGCGCGCTCGCCAACCCGGTCGTGACTTACCTCGCCGACGCCCGCAAAGCGGGCGCCGAGGTCCGGGCTTTATCCACGGTCACGCGCGTCCTTACGAACGACGCCGGCAACAAGGTGACTGGCGTCGAATACTACGACGCCAGGAAAGAAAAGCAGGTGCAGGAGGCGAGTGTCGTCATTCTCGCCGCCTGGTCGGCACAAAATCCGCGCCTGATGATGATTTCGGCGACCGACAAGCACCCGAAGGGGCTCGCGAATTCGAGCGGGCTGCTCGGAAAATACATGATGGCGCATTACGCATCCGGCACCTGGGCGCTGTTCGACGAAGACGTCGAACCACACATGGGCACCGTCGGCGCGCAATACATGTCGTACGACCGCTACGACAAGACCAGCAAGAAGGGTGCATTCGGCAGCACCTATATCGTCGCCGGTACCGCGCTCAAAACCTCCGATCTTGGCGGCTTCGCCAATGCGCGGCTCGATCTGTTCGGTCAGCCGCTTGCTGACTTCATGCAGCGAGCCAAGCGCGGCATCACGCGGCTCACTGCCTTCGGCGAGGAAATGCCGAATGTCGAGAACCGCATCGAGCTTGCCGACGGCAAGGACGAGTTCGGCATGCCGCTTGCGCGCATCGTTCACAGTTTCGATCAGGATGCAGTGGCGCTATGGAACGCCAACTTTGAAGAGGGACTCGCAATTGCCAAGGCAACCGGCGCCAAGGAATTCTGGTCCGCGCGCGGTAACCAACCGACCATTCATTTGTTCGGCGGCACCATCATGGGAGCCGGGGCAGGTGACTCGGTCACCGACAGCTACGGTCAGACCCACGAAATTCCAAACTTGTGGGTCGCGGGACCAGGCCTGTTTCCGACCGAGGGTGCTTCGAACCCGACCTACACGATCTTTGCGGTATCGCAGCGCGGTGCGGAGCAACTCGTCTCAAAGTGGGGAACGGTGGCGGGCTAATCCGAGCGTGATCCGCGTCACTTATCGGGCAGCGGGATGAACTCGATCTCGTCGCCCGGCACTTTGCCGAAATGGCCGGCCTTCCATTCGGCTTTGGCCTGTTCGATGCGGTCCTTCCTGGACGAAACGAAATTCCACCAGATGTGCCGTGGGCCATCCATGGGTGCGCCACCCACGATGACAAAATGCGTATCGGTTGATGCTGTGATCGTCACCGTATCGCCTGGTTTGAACACGAGCAAACGGCCGGCCTCGAATTTGTCGCCGGAAATGTCGACAACTCCGTCAATGATGTAGATAGCGCGCTCTTCGTGGCCCGCATCGAGCGGGACCGCAGCGCCGGCCTTGAGCTGCACATCGCCGAATATGGTCTCATGCACCGTCGGCACTGGCGAACGCGCGCCGTAAAGTGAGCCGACAACGATGCGTATCGTCTTGCCGTTGTCCTTGACGACCGGGAATTCAGCGGTTTCGTGATGTGCGAAGCCTGCCTCCATTTCCTCTTTCGCCTCCGGCAGCGCGACCCACATCTGCAGCCCGTGAATCGGTTCGTGATCCACGCGGCGTTCCGGCCGCGTGCGCTCGGAGTGCACGATGCCACGGCCCGCGGTCATCCAGTTCACTTCGCCTGGCCTGATTGCAACCGCGGTGCCCAGGCTGTCGCGGTGCATGATTTCGCCGTCAAACAGGTAGGTGACGGTGGCAAGTCCGATATGCGGATGAGGCCGCACGTCGAGGCCGTTGCCGGCGCGGAATTCAGCCGGCCCGAAATGATCGAAAAAGATGAATGGCCCCACCATGCGCGTACGCGCCGAGGGCAATGCACGCCGCACCGCGAAGTCGCCGAGATCCACCGTGCGCGGCACGATCACCTGGGCGATGGCATCGCACTGATATGCATCGCCCGCGACGGGGTCCTTGCCGGGAAAGAAACTCATGACTCTGCTCCTTCGTCTTCTCTTTCGTCTTGTCAGTTCCGCGCCACCGTATCGAAAAGGCGCAGCGCATTGTCTGTTGCGATACGGCGTGCCTGCTCGGGGGGAAGCTGCGCAAGCCAACCGCGATATTCCTTGAATATAGTATCGTAGCCGAACCATCGCTCGTTGATCCAGGTATCGGAACCCAGGAGGAAGCGATCGGAATGGCGATCGAACAGGCTGCGCCAATCCGCGGTCAACTTTCCGTCACCGCCGATGATACCACTGCGATAGGACAATTCGCCCCAAAGCGTATCTTTGTGCTGGTCGAGAAGTTCTGCGACGCGCACGGGCGCGACCGCGAATCCGGTATGCGCCCAGATGATGCGAGCCTTGGGATTGTGACTGAACAGGATGAGGAGCGCCTCTTCGTCACAATGAGCGTGCAGATACAGATTCCGCTCGACCGCGAAATTCACCATCTTCTTGACCCACTCGGTTTCCGCCGACTTTCCGTAAATATGGAATTCGCCGATGCCGCGGTAGTAGCCGCGCGCGTATTCGCTCTTGATCAGTTCGAAGATTGCCGGATCGTTGAACCAGGTCTGTATGTCGCTGCGCACCCGGTAAGGTCTGATAAACGGCACCACTTTTAGCTCGGGCCATTTGGCATCCATAAGCTCGTGCGTGCCCTTGTTCGGCCGGCTGGTGGCCACAATGCCGACAATGCCGTTGCGGCGGAAAACTTCGCGTAGCTGGTCGAGCGAATAGAACGGTGCCGGCTCCTGGTTGTAGTGCAGGTGAGCGTCGAAAATTGTCAGGCGCTCCTGCGGGCTGGCGCCGGATGCCCAGAACAACAATACCCCCAATATGCCAGTCAGTGTGACCGGGAGCGTCGTCGTCCACTGTGCGCGTACTCTCATTTCATCTCCCCATTTGCCACCGGGTTTCCACCTTAACCCATCGCTAACCATAGTGACGCGCTTGAGGCCCTTGCCGCCAGAGCCGGGCTTACCGGACCTTAAGCTTAAGGAGGTCTTTACGGCGTCATGGCTCACTGTGCGGCACCAGGAAGGGGGCCCTGGCAGTGGGGTTTTTTGTGCGCGCAATATCGCGCCGGAATATTTTTGCGATCATCGTCGGCGCAGTACTGGCCGGCGCTCCTTTGGCCGCCTTTAATTTCTGGCTTGAAGGTCTGATCGACCGGCAGGGCGAGGCGGAGGTCGGCACCTCCGCCAAGCGTGCAATCGCGCTCGTCGAGACGCGCGTCAAAGACACGGTCGGAGCGCTCGACAGTCTGGCATCGCGCGGCGTCGATTCCTGCGAGCCTGTTCAGCTCGAGGCGATGCGCTATGCCGCCTTCAACACGATTCCGGTCAAGGAAGTGTCAGTTGTCGGACCTGACGCGGAGACGCTGTGCACGGATCTCGGCCTGCCGCTCGGAGAGCGCATGATGCTCTCCTCCGAACTGCTGGTCGGCTCGGCCGGCTACTGGTTTGACATCATTAAATTACCGGCCGGCGAGCGCATGGTGCGGTTACGTCGGCAGGTTGGTCCCGGCCCCAACGGCATTGCTGCGCTTGTGCCGACAACGCTGTTCCTTCCACAGGTTTCTACGCGCGGCGGTCCGTTCAGCGGCTATGCGCGCATCATGACCCGGCAGGGCACCGTCATCGGCGAACTCGGGGCGCGCCCACACGATGACGTCGCTCAGAATTTTGCGGCCAGTATCAAATCGGACAAGTTTGGCTTTGACGTTGAAATCCTGTCATCGCGCGCCCGCATAGCGGCCGAGCACGCCGATCTCCAATGGTTCGCCTTCTTCGCTGCCGGCGTGATCATGATAGTCGCCACCGGTTTCGTCGTGCTCATTCCGCAGCGATCATCGCGCAATCCCATGGACGAGATCGCGCAGGCGCTCGAGGCCGGAGAGTTCGTTCCTTACTATCAACCCATTGTCGATATCCGTACCGGCCAGCTGCGCGGGGCGGAAGTTCTGGTGCGCTGGCGCAAATCGGACGGCACGCTGGTATTGCCCGGTGCCTTCATCCCGCTCATGGAATCGAGCGACCTCATCCTTGATCTGACCCGCAATCTGATGCGAAGGGTTTGTGTCGAGGCAGGTCCCACACTCGGGCGCCGCCCCGATCTGAAGATCTCGTTCAATTTCGCCGGCAAACTCTTCAGAGAGCCGACGATTGTGAAGGACGTGCGGAATATCTTTGTAGATTCACCGATCAAGTTTTCACAAGTGGTGCTGGAGGTGACCGAGCGCGACCCCATCGAGAACTTTACGGAAACCCGGCAGATCATTGCTGCCCTGCAGGGACTGGGCGTGCGGATCGCCATCGACGACGTCGGCACCGGCCACAGCGGCCTTTCCTATATGCTCAAGCTTGGCGTCGATATCATCAAGATCGACAAGATTTTCGTGGATGCCATCGGCACCGACCGCAACTCGACCACGATCGTCGAGACGCTGGTCGATCTGGCGCGCAACATGCGCATGGACGTGGTGGCGGAAGGCGTGGAGAATTTCGAGCAGGTCATGCACCTGCGCGCGCTCGGCGTACGATCCGCTCAGGGCTACGTGTTTGCGCCACCGCTGCCGGGAAGCTCTTTTCTTCAGCTCGTCGAAGCGATCGATCCGCTGCAGCCTGCCGCCGCCGATTCCACCGCGGCGGTGTCCGGTGAACGCCTGAAGACCTCGGCGTAAGTCCATGACGAATCGTGGGGAAATAAAAGGGGCGGCCTTGCGGCCGCCCAGTTAAAACGCCACGCGGGAGGAACCTCGTAAGGGTCGGCTTTTTAAGACTGCCGGCCCACGTGACCGTATATCGTGTCGTCAATCCGTCATGGGCGGACTGATTCGTCAATCGAATTTTTCAGAAATGTGACAGGCGAGGGGGAGGGTGCCTTGCGGATGCTTTACGCCCCGGCCAACTCTCTTTCGACCGCGGCGATAACAAGTGGATCGGTCGGCTCGACCGCCGAACTGAAGCCCGCCTTCAGGTAGCCGTCGCGCCCGATCAGGTACTTGTGGAAATTCCAGCGGGGCCCCTCGAGCGGCCGTTCACCTGCCGCCCATCTGTAAAACGGGTGGGCGTCCTTGCCCTTCACGGCCACCTTTTCCGTGATCGGAAAGGTGACGTGGTATTGGCCTTGGGCGGTGGCGTGGATGTCACTTACGCCTCCCGGCTCCTGGCCGCCAAAATCGTTGGAAGGCACGCCGAGAACCACCAGCCCCTTGTCGCGGTATCGCGTCCACAGCGCCTGTAGCCCAGCGTATTGCGGGGTATAGCCGCAGAGCGAAGCGGTGTTGACCACGAGCAGCGGATGGCCTGCATAAGTGGAAAGCGAAATGTCTCCGCCGTCGAGGCCTTTGAAGGAGAACGCATAGGCGGTAACGCGGCTCATTGCGGTTGTTGCGCCGGCAGATCGCGGATGGAGGCCTGTCAGCGCGGCCCCTCCGAGAAGCAGACAATATCGGCGGTTGATCATGGGCGGCACTATAGCCTGCCGTTCCGCCGCCACCTGCGCAAAATTCCGTGAAAAATGCCGGGATCGGCGCCCCGCCTTGCGCAGATATTCTCCAGCTCGGATTGTATGCAGCTCTTACGCCACTTCGAAGCGGACGGACGTCTCGAACGATGTCCCGCAGGCATCACACTGCCAGAGGTGGCGGACCCGGCAGCCATCGACGCACTCAGACCATTCGGGAATGTAAATGCGCTCGCCGCATTGAGCACACTCAATCACCGGACGCGAACGCGCAAATCTCGCAATATCGCGCGACACTTCCATGGGGCAACCTCCCGAAAAATTACAACCGCGGCCCCGTACCCACCGTGTTTTTGACCTTAGTGCACGGACCGCGCGCGAATGAAGCAGTAGCGCTGACGTACCATGCACGCGGCTCATGAATTTTTTGCGGCAGAATTATCAAGGTTGAGTCAAAATAATTTGCGGCGTTCTCAAATGAATTCTATTGCACTGCATCACAAAGCTACGCCGAACTTTCCCAATGTCCAGACCGTGCCGACATAGAGCATGAAGGTCAGGACGCAACACGCAGCGAGCGTTACCCAAAATCCAATTCCGTGGTGCAACATCGCCGGCATGACCAGGAACATCGGCAAGGTCGGCAGCACGTACCAGAAGGTCGATTGCGCGTGTGCGGCAATTCGCTCGGCGTCGCCGGTATCATGCCACAGCCAGAGAATCCCCAGGATCGACACCAGAGGGAGCGACACGATGAGGGCGCCCAGCGTTGGAGAACGGCGTGCGACCTCCGATACGACGGCGATGATGGTGCCCGACAGTGCAGCCTTGACGGCGAGATAAAGCATAAGGAACTCCGATCTCTTTGGAATTCAAAGGATTGGCAGGCGAGCTTGCAACGCCGCTGTCCGGAGGAAGAGGCGAAATTGGATGGAATGGGAGCGGCACCGGCGGCAAAATAGCATGTCCGGCGGGAGGCCGGTGCTGGAGGCTCGCCATGAGCCAGAAGACGCTTGAGAAGCCGCGCATAAAGGTCAAACCGAAGACGCAGCGGCCTCCGTTGTGGAAGGTGATCCTGCTCAACGACGATTTCACGCCCCGTGAATTCGTCGTGCTGGTCCTCAAGGCGGTCTTCCGGATGAATGAGAGCCATGCCTACAAGGTGATGATGACAGCGCATCAGAAAGGCGCCTGCGTGATTGCGGTCTATACCCGCGATGTCGCGGAGACAAAGGCGAAAGAGGCAACCGAGATGGGCCGCGCCAAGGGCTATCCGCTCTATTTCACCACCGAGAAGGAAGAGTAGGCTTCGCCGGATATTGCGAGGGCAGGGGAAAACAACCATGACCACAAAGCGGGATCGCTTTCGGGATATCCAGGGGCGACTCCAGGATCCGGCATTGACGGCCCTGACGATTGCCCTCGCGTTCCTCATGTTCGTGGTTGGGCCGCTGCAAGCCGTGGGAGTCCTTGGCGCGCACCACTTCGCCATCGGCGCGGGGCTGATGATAGTCGTCGGGATTTTCATTGTATCGGGCAGCGCCATGGCTGTGGCAGCTATGCTTGTTGCCGTCGCGCTCATTGTTATTGCTACGATGCTTCGATTTCGGCAGCCATCGGTTGTCGATCTGTATCTCGATGCCACAGCCTGGATCATCGCCGGCGTGACGTTGAGTGTTGTTATCGCACGTGCTGTGTTCGCGCCTGGACGGGTCACCCTGCACAGGGTCATCGGCGCGGTCCTGCTTTATCTCAATATCGGGTTCACTTTCGTTGCGCTGTTCTGCTTTATTGCGCTCCTCGAGCCTAATGCCTTCGCCGGTATGCGGCCCTTGCAGGATAATCTCAGTGTCGCCAGCAATTTTGGATACTTCAGCTTCGTGACCCTGACATCGGTCGGGTACGGCGACATCGTTCCGGTGCATCCATACGCCCGCAGCCTTGCCAACGTCGAGGCGATTGTCGGGCAGCTTTACCCGGCGACGCTGCTGGCCCGGCTTGTGACCCTCGAAATTGCGGACCGCCGACGGTAACCAACGAATTTAATATTAACGCGAACTCGTCTGCTGCAACCGGTTGTTGGCGGTGCCTCGGATGATATTCTGGCCCGCGAAATCGGAATGGAGTCGGGCGATGATTGAAAGGCGGAAGAGGCTGCGTGCGCGCACCTGTCTCGGTGGCACCATTGCGTTCAATCGACGCAAGTCCACAATGGATTGCCAGGTGCGGAATTTCTCGACCGCCGGTGCCAGGGTCGCCTTCACGAACGCTGCGACCGTTCCCGACCAGTTCGATCTGACGATTGCGCGCAAGGAACGCTCGTTCAAGGCTCGCATGGTGTGGCGCGGCGTCAACGAAGCCGGCGTCGCATTCCTGGGCGAGTACGAACAGGCCGTACCGATTCCGCTGGAATGGGCCAGGCGGTTGCGCAAATGCGAGGCCGAAAGGGCGACCTTACGTCGGCGCATCGCGCAATTGACCGACAGTAGCGCCTGATTCCCCGGGCTCCCGCTCGGTAACGGAAGGACAAGCGAACGCCGCTTGCATGCACTGGCCGGGCGCACGGATGGCGCCCGCCGTTCCCGTGGCGCGGACTAGTGGTCCTGCGAGGGCACCACAGCGATGGCTGCGGGCGGCTGCGCTTCAGCGGCTGGAGCCGGCTGAATAGGTCTGCTCGGTGGGCGACGCGCCTTGGCGCTTGCGGTCGTCTGGGACGGCTGCACGCTTCCTGTTGTGTCGGGCGGTGCAACCGTAGCTGCCGCGGGCTCAGCCGCCGGCGGCAATGGTGGCGGTGCTGATTGGGCGAGCGGCGGCAACGGTGTCGGCGTCGGTTGTGCGATCGCGGGCAATGGCGTCGGCGCTGGCGCTATGAGCGCTCCAAATGTCTGCATGAGACCGGGCCACAGCGCAGCCTGCCTCTTGTTCTGCGCGTAAAAATACAAGCCCCCGAGCACAAACACGATCACGACCAGAACGACCAGCGTATTGACGGTGGCGTCCGGATTGCCAGCGCGCCGCCTGCGCGCGGGTTTGCGTGTCACGCGTCTCTTGGCGGCTGCCTTTCGCTTCTTCGCCATATCGTGGAGCTCCCTCGATGGTGTGGCCAACTCACGGCACTGCACCTCAACGTCGCATCAACACGCTATTTCAATACAAACCAGCCCCGGGGCTGATTTGTCCCGGCTGGTGCAATAGGAAGACCCGAATCACTTGCGTGAAACATTAGCCGATTCGGTCACTTGATGGGTGAAGCAATACCGTCGGCCTCCGGCGAAAGGCCCGTTGTCGGCCTTGCGGCCCTGTGGTCTGATCGCGGGCAGGGATCATGTCGCAGCGCGTATTGATAACGGCCGGCGCAGCCGGCATCGGCCGCGAATTTGCACGTGCCTTTACGGCGAACGGCGCAAAAGCCTTCGTCTGCGACAATGACGACAAATCGCTTGCGGCAATCGCCAAGGAAATCCCGGGTCTCATTGTCCGGCGCTGCGATATGGCAAGCCGCGCCGAAATCGAGCGCATGGTGCCGGAGGCGGTCGCGGCGCTTGGCGGGCTCGACGTGCTCATCAACAATGCCGGCATTGCCGGCCTGACGCTTCCGGTCGCCGAATATCCGCCGGACGACTGGGACAAGGTCGTCATGGTCAACCTCACTGCAATGTTCGACGTGTCGCGGCTCGCGATCCCGCACCTGAAAAAGTCGAAGGCCGGTTGCATCATCAACATGGCGTCGATTGCGGGACGCTACGGCTTTGCCAACCGCAGCCCCTATGCTGCGACGAAATGGGGCGTGATCGGTCTAACCAAGACGCTGGCCATTGAGCTCGGCGAATGGGGCATCCGCGCCAACGCGATCGCGCCCGGTGCGGTCGAGGGCGAGCGCATCGTGCGGGTTTTTCAAGGGCGCGCACAGATCAGCGGCCGATCGCTGGACGAGGTGAAAGCAGACGCGCTGGCCGCTTCGTCGATCAAGTCCATGATCGATCCGAAGGACATCGCGCAGCTTGCGGTATTCCTCGCCTCCGACGCGGCGAAATCGATCTCAGGACAGGTGATCCCGATTGACAATGATCGCCAGAAGGCGTGACGGAAAAAGCCTCCGCCTCGTCATCTCAAAAGAGCCGGGGACACTACATGTGCGGCGAGATGTGAAGGATTTTAAGCAGGCTCGATTTAGATCATCGCAGTTCAGGCAAGCACATCTTAAATTTTCGAGACCTACGATAGTCATATGCTCCGCTTATTGGCCACGCTGGCCTTTGCGGCCAGTTTCGACATCCTGCTCTTTGACGGCAAATACATCGGCGCCGTCAACAAAATCGCCGTGGCTATCATTCAGCACTTCTGAACTTGCCCTGCAAAGATGAATCGATGTGCGTTGCCACCACACAGGTGACGCACATCAGGCTGCGCAATGCGTCAGGATATTTGCGTTAGCCGGATGAGCGACGGGGCTGAACGCTGTCTCGCAACCCATCAGTGTCCGGGTTGGTTGCTGGCTGGGTGCCGGTTTTTTGCTGGAAATGGAATCATGCCGGGCGGGCGTGACTGTCGTTGCTTGCGGCAACCGATCGCCTTTACTGGCCCGGTTGACTGAAACCGTAACCCCTGCCGCATTGTTGGCGGTGACGGGGCTCGTCAATGCGCAAATGGCGCCCGCGATCAGGCCGCTCAAAAGCAAAGCTGCGGCTAAATTCTTGACCCTCACGCCAAATACACAACGCATGGCACACTCCAGCAACGCGGGGTCGCGGCCGCGTCAATAAGAAATGCCATTCAGGATCAACAGGCCCACAAACACGGCCGTCAGCGACAGACCAAACACCTGTGCAGCTGCGCGTTCACTTGTATTGACCATGACGTCGATCCCTGCATTTCGGTTTTTTGTTTCAGCGACAGGGATGAAGCTAGAGCGCGTATGGGCAATCGCACCAGCATACGGAGGTAGCCATCAGGTATAGGAAGTTGGCGGCAAACTTATACGTAGGTTCAATAGGAGGGGCTGGCCGGTCCGGCCTAGCGCCACCAGCCAAACGGGCCGTTCGAGGAGCCGTTCGAAGAACCAACCGGCATCGGTGGACGCGGTATGCCGTCTTGTGGCGGCCTTGGCTTTGAAGCTGAAGTTGAATCTGAAGTTGAAGTTGAAGATGAACTTGAAGCCGACGCCTCCTGTTTTTGAGGCTTTTTCATCGTCTTTTGTTGTGGCTTCTTACGCTCGTCCTGCTTGAGGTCAGGGGGCGCCGAGGCCAAGGCGCTCTTCGCACTGGCCGGCAAGGCGTTCGATTCGGCCGCCACAGGCGCGACCGGCGCGACAGGCTCGGGTTGGGCTGTGCTGGCGCTGGGACGCCATGCAAAACTGTCGGCGCGCCCGGCCGGCGCGGGGACAGTCTCGCCCTTCGCCAGGACTTTCGCCGCGAGAGCGTCGCCATGGATGGGGCTGCTGCCGGGAGCTCCAAGCAGTTCGTCCGAGTCTTTCGAGGTCCCCGGCGTCTTTCCTCCGGTCAGCGGGACGACCGGGCCCATCAGGGGCCGCTCGGCCGGCTTTGCCTCGGATGGCGCGGGTTCAACCGGTCCGGACGGCAGTGCCACCGGCACCCGATTGCTCATATATCGGCCGAGTGAGTGCTCGACATAACGGGCGAGCTTGATCGCTCCGGGTTTGGTGAAGAAAACCCCATCGCTCGATCGCAGCCGGCGGACCTGGCCCTCATAGTCGGGACCGTAATTGGAATACTTGCCGGCTTCATCCACGAAACCGTCCCACACATCGATGTAGGTAATGCCGGCGCGCTCCGCGCGGGCGCGATAGAGTTCATTGAGGTAGGCCGCCTCGCCCGAGGAGCGAGCGCCGCGAATTGACGGCAGACCGACCCAGATGACCGGCACGCCTTTGCTCTTGAGAGCCGCGATCGTGTCGTCAATGCGCCGCACGTATATCTTTTCCCATTCGTCGCTCCGAAACTCGGCGGGGCCACCGGCTTTTTTGGCGCGCTGCGGGGCGGGCGAG
>DASSIJ010000286.1:0-6140 GCA_035692045.1 Pseudolabrys sp.
GAACAAGGGAGACCAATGCTACCCGATTTGCTACCGAACTCGGCAGCACGAGGCGGGATGAGGGTAGATGGCGGTCCTGTAATTGCTCGCGAAACACGACACAATGGGACCTAACGGGACAGGTGAAAACCTACTGAAATGGCCGCGGTAGAATTTCGAGTGCGGTGCTTTCAACCACTCAGCCACCTCTCCGGAGCCCGAAACGGGCCTGAAAAGGCCACGAATGGACGCGCTATGTAACCAAGGGCGCCAAGACAGACAAGGGTCGCGGGGCGTATATTGCGCCCTCATCGATCAACCCGGCTATGGCCCGTCGTGGCGATGCATAACGCGCTGAAATTCGGCCTCCTTCGGAAAGAGCTCCCCGGCGTCTTCATGACGCTGGGTCTCGTCGCCATCCTGACCGCGGTGCTTTTCGGCCTCGTCTGGGGAGTAGACCTGGCGCACGGCTCCGTGGTGTTCCTGATTCCGGTGGTGATCGCAGCTACCCGCTGGGGAATCGTATCTGCGGTCGTTGCGGCAATTTGCGGCGTGCTCGCCTCAGCCTACTTTTTCTACGAGCCGGTTTACAGCTTTCGCATCAAGGACCCGCAGGAGGTCATCGACCTCATCCTGTTCATCTTCGTAGCCGTAGCCGTGAGCCAGCTCGCCACCCGCCTCAAATGGCAGCTGGAAATGGCGCGCCAGCGTGAAATCAATCTGCGCGACCTTTATGCGTTCTCGCGCCGCCTGGCTGTGGCGTTCGATGTCTCGGACATTCATGCCGCGATCGAAGATCACCTCACCAGCATCATGCAGCGCAATGTCGTGCTTTTCGCCAGCGCGCGCGAGGCCTCCGGCAGCGGCGGCCGGCGCGCCGGCGTGACAGTACCCGAGCCGGTTCGTGCAGAAGTGGTCGAGGTTGCATCCGGTCATCGCGATAACGCGGCCGGCGCAATGGTAACCACCGACGGCGGTGAAATCTGGCTCGTTCGTGCCGTCTCGCCGAAGAGTCCGGAATTCGGCGTGATCGCGATCAATCTCGGCCGCGAATCGAAGGAACGTTCGGACGAATTGCGCATCCGCGTCGATGCGGTTTTGGCCGATGCGACCGCGACGCTCGAACGCCTTGGTGTCGCCCATGCCATCAGCGAAGCGCGCATGCGATCGCAGACCGACCAGCTGCGTGAAGCCCTGATCGGGTCTGTCAGCCACGAGCTGCGCACGCCGCTTGCTTCGATCCTCGGCGCCGCAACTGTGCTCAGCGCCGCGCCGGCACTTCAAAAGGAGAAAAAGCTCACTGCGCTGGTCCACGACGTGCGCGATGAGGCCGAACGGCTCAACAACGACATCCAGAACCTGCTCGACGCCACGCGTATCAGCAGCGATGGCGTCAAGCCTCACACCGAATGGGCCGATCCTGCCGATATCATCAATTCCGCCATTGAGCGTTGTCGTCATCGCCTTGAGGATCGCCGCCTGGCCGTCGACTTGCCGCCCGACCTGCCTTTGATTTATGTCGATCCGGTGCTGGTGCAGCAGGCGCTGATACAGATCTTCGACAACGGGGTGAAATATTCGGCGCCTGCCTCAGAGATCGCTGTTCGCGCGCATACGACTGACGGCCACATGTTCATCAGTGTCACCGACCAGGGCGCTGGCTTGACCACGGCAGAAAAGACAAAGATCTGGGACCGCTTCGCGCGCGGCGAGCGTCATGCCGCAACCACCAGCGGTTCGGGCCTCGGCCTGTGGATCGCCAATGCGTTCATCGCCGCGAATGGCGGAAAAGTAAGTGCCGTGAGTGAGGGACCTGCGCTTGGCACAACGGTCTCGATCGAATTGCCGGTGACACAGGCCACCGTTCAGCAACTGGAGAGCGATGCCGATGAGTGAGCCCTCCCCTATCGTTCTCGTCATCGACGACGAGGTGCAGATCCGCCGGTTCCTGCGCACCGGCTTCGAGCTCAACGGCTTCATCGTCCATGAAGCCGGAACCGGCACGGAAGCCATCCGTTCGGCAACGCTGCGGCCGATCGACCTGGTGATCGTCGATCTTGGCCTGCCCGACATGGACGGCGCCGACGTGGTCGAGCGCATCCGTTCATGGTCGAGCGTTCCGATCATCGTGCTGTCGGTCCGCTCGAGCGAGGCGCAGAAAGTGCACCTGCTCGAGCTTGGCGCCGATGACTACGTGGTCAAACCGTTCGGGATGGCCGAACTGCTTGCGCGCGTGCGAGTAGCGCTCAGACGGCAAATGCGTGCGGTGTCCGGCGAACCCACCGTCAAGGCCGGCCCCCTCACCATCGATCTTGCCGCGCGAGCGGTCATGCTGAACGACAAACGCCTGACGCTGACGCCGAAGGAATATCGATTGCTCCAGGTTCTCGCCCAGCACGCGGGCAACGTGGTGACCCACCAGCATCTGCTCAAGGAAGTCTGGGGCTCGATCCACGTGCACGACACTCATTACCTGCGGATCTTTGTCCGCAAGCTGCGTCAGAAGATTGAGCCTCGCCCGGACTCCCCCAAAATCCTGGTGACCGAACTGGGCGTCGGCTACCGGCTCGTGCAGTCGGGACAGGAGGGCGATGCCGGCAGCTGGTCGGATCCAGCACCCGCCAAAAGCGAGACCTGAGCGGGACCGTTCCCGAATACCGTCGGGGTTAACGCTGTCGGCCGGGCGGCGGGTGGCCAAGAATGCCCGAGTTTCTTGACAGGCCATGCTTTTCCCCGCCATAAGCATGGCGCGCGGGCCCTCGGGTCCGCGTGCTTTTTCGAGGGCTTTCTAAGCCCTTAAAAACAAACAGCAAAGACTGAAAGAAGCCGGTCCGGAACGATCGAGCACCGGGATCGAACACGAGGACGAAAGATGTTCGCAGTCATCAAAACAGGCGGCAAGCAGTATCGGGTCGCCGCCGAGGACGTGATCCGGATCGACCGCGTCAATGGTCAGCCCGGGGAAATCGTCGAGTTCGGCGAGGTGCTGGTGGTTGGCGGAGACACGCCGCAACTCGGCACACCGAAGGTCGCAGGCGCAACCGTTGCCGGCGAGGTGCTTCAGCACACCCGCGGTGACAAGGTGATCGCCTTCAAGAAGCGCCGGCGCAAGAATTCGCGCCGCAAGCGCGGCTATCGTCATGAATTCTCGGTGGTGCGTATCACCGAAATACTGACCGACGGTGCCAAGCCGTCGAAAACCGCGGCGCCGCGACCCAAGCGCGAGCCGAAACCGAAAGCCGAAGGCGAGGCTGCACCGGCGGCAGAGGCAAAACCGATCAAGGCAAGGACCAGGAAGCCGGCCCGGGCGGCCGCAAAAAAGCCCGCGAGGGCCGCCACAAAGAGCAAGAAGAAGTGAGATGATTCCTTCACGGAATCGGTGTAAAGAGTAAGCGAGAGTTCGAGAGAGAATTATGGCGCACAAGAAAGCAGGCGGATCTTCACGAAACGGCCGCGACTCAGCGGGCCGGCGGCTCGGCTTGAAGTCGACCGGCGGCGAGATCGTGCTTGCCGGTAATATTCTTGCGCGCCAGCGCGGCACCAAATGGCACGCCGGCCGCAATGTCGGTACCGGCAAAGATCACACGCTGTTCGCTCTCATCGACGGAAAGGTTCAGTTCGCAACGAAAGCTAAAGGCCGCACCTACGTGTCCGTTGTACCGATGACGGAGGTTGCGGCCGAGTAAGACGGTGGACAAAATCGAGGTCCGCCGGTCATCCAGTCAAACCGGCGGGGCCTCGTAGGGCTCTGAGAGGGGGAGACGGGTGACCGGCTCCCCCTCTTCGCTTTTTAACCTGGAGCCCGAGCCATGACACTGTTGGAAGAAATACCGAGAGAGCCCTACCGCGAAGGAAGTATCCCCGTCCTCGAGACCAAGCGGCTTGCCTTGCGCGCAGCGCGCCTCGAGGACGCTAAAGCCGTAGCAGCGCTCGCCAACGATCGCCGCATCGCGGAAAACACTGCGCGTATTCCGCATCCGTACCGAGTGACGGATGCCGAGAAATTCATCAGTGGGGCGAACAAAAACGGCGAGGCAGCATTCCTGATCACGCTGCGCGACCGAACGGTTGTCGGCGCCTGCGGGATCATGTTCCACCACGATGATGCGCCGGAACTCGGCTACTGGCTTGGCGTGCCGTACTGGAATCAAGGTTACGCCACCGAAGCGCTGCACGCATTGATCGACTACGCTTTCACCGATCTGGCGCACGAGACGTTGCAGGCTGGAGCGCGTGTCACCAACCCGGCTTCGCGCCGGGTTTTGGAGAAGTGCGGCTTCCAGTGGACCGGCGTTGGTCTTTATCGCATCAACGCGATCAAATCGTCGGCGCCGATCGATCGGTTCCGGCTTGAACGAGGCATCTGGTCGGCACTGAAAACCTGGGGCCGCGTGAAGCGGGTGATGTGATCGCAGCGCGCAGGGACGTGGATTTAGTTCAATGTATCAGCCGCCGCACTTTCGCGAAGACCGGATCGAGGTTCAGCACGCACTGATTTGCGCGCAATCACTCGGCTTGCTGATCACGGCGGGACGGGACGGGTTACAGGCCAACCCCGTCCCGTTCCTGATCGACGCCGACGGCTCAGAGCGTGGCACGCTGCGTGCTCATCTCGCACGCGCCAATCCGCAGTGGCACGAATTGGCCGCGGTGGCCGAATGCCTTGTCGTTTTCCAGGGACCGCATCAGTACATCAGCCCGTCGCTCTACCGGACAAAGCACGAGCACGGCCAGGTCGTGCCGACGTGGAACTACATTACTGTGCATGCCTGGGGCCAACCGCGGGTGATCGACGATGTGGCCTGGCTTAGACGCCAGGTCGATGATCTCACGTCGCATAAGGAAAGTTTTCGTTCCGCACCGTGGTTCGTTTCGGACGCGCCAGAGTCTTACGTGACAGCGCAGTTAAAGGGCATCATCGGTATCGAAGTCCCGATCACGCGTATCGAAGGCAAGTGGAAAGTCAGCCAGAACCGGCCGGCGCACGACCGGGCTGGCGTGGTTGCAGGCCTCCGCGGCAGCGGTGACGACGGCGAGACCATCGCGTCGTTGGTTGCGGAGCGTAGCAGGAGCGGACCCTAGGTCCGCCGGGCTGAAAAGTCGCGCCATCACGGGGGCGGCGCGATGCTTCCGGTTGCCGCCTCCACCACGATTGTCCCGGTCATGTGCGGATGCAGGGAACAAAAGTACTTGTAGGTACCCGGCGTCGTGAACGTGAACGAAAACTTGTCCTCACTGTCGAGGGGCCTGGACCTGAAGTTGTTGGCCGAAACAACCGTGTGCGGGATGTCATCTTCGTGGGTCCAGGTCACCGTCGTCCCCGCCTTCACTTTCAGATCCTGCGGCCCGAAGGTGAAGTTTCCGATCTTGACGGCGACGTCGTCCGCCCGGGCCGGCACCACGGCGAGAAGAAGGAAAGCCGTGATGCCGGCAACAATTATGTTCTTCAGGGAAGTCGTTTTGAACATGGCCGTGCTCAACCTTGCAGTGGTGTATCGACGATGGCGAGCCGCTGCTCGTTCTGCTTGAACGTGACACTCGCAATGCCAAGCATCGTGCGCAGCTTGTCGTCAGGCACTTTCATCGGACCGGGCGACGGCGCCGCGCCTGGCGCCGGCTGAGGAAATGCGGTCGAGCGCGCGGTATGGAACGTGACATTGCCCTCCACCTTCTGCATCACTTGATGGATGTGGCCGTTGAGAACGGTGACCGAGCCGAATTTTTTGAGGTAGCCGAGCGCTCGCGCGCTGTCTTCCGTGCCCCAACCCCACTGCGGGTAGACCGTCCAGAGCGGGATATGCGCAAACACAACGATCGGCTGTGACGCGCTGCGGCCCTTTACGTCTTCTTCAAGCCATTCGAGCTGCTCGTTGCCGAGGTTGCCGAGACCGCCGGCTTTCAGATCGACCACATTGACCAGGCCGATGAAATGCACGCCGTCGGCGTCAAAGCTGTACCACCCTGCGCCCTTGCTCCCGCGTCCGGAGCGTTCGCGATAGAGCTTGCCCTGATCTTCGTCGAGCAGGTCGTGTTCGCCAGGGACATAATGCACATCCAGCCGTGCCTGTGAGATGATGCGCTCGGCATCGTCGAATTCGGATGGCTTGGACAGATGCGAGATATCACCGGTGTGGATCATGAACGAAGGCCTTTCCGGCAAC
>DASSIJ010000287.1:0-9400 GCA_035692045.1 Pseudolabrys sp.
AATCCTACTTTCGCGCCATCGCCGATGCGGTCGACATTCCAGTCGCGCTCTATACCAATCCGCAGTTCCAGCGCAGCGACCTTTCGCTCGATGTCATCGCGCGCCTCGCCGACCATCCGCGCATTCAGTACATCAAGGACGCGTCGACCAATACCGGCCGGCTTCTGTCGATCATGAATCGCGCTCCGCGCATGAAAGTGTTTTCCGCGTCGGCCCATATTCCCGCGGCGGTGATGTTGATCGGCGGAGTTGGCTGGATGGCGGGGCCTGCTTGCATCGTGCCGCGCCAGAGCGTGCGCCTCTATGATTTGTGCCGCGCCGGAAAGTGGCCGGAGGCGATGAAGCTTCAGCGCGACCTCTGGCGCATCAATGAAGCCTTTGCGCGCTTCAATCTCGCTGCCTGCATCAAGGCCGGGCTGCAGATCCAGGGCTATGCGGTCGGTGACCCCGTGCCGCCACAAGCCGCACTTGCTCCCGCAGAGCGAGAAACAATCGAGGGCATTCTTGCCGATGTCACAAGGCTGGAATTGGCTTGATGTCAGCTCGATCCACGGCAATCACGCTCGCTCTCGCAACAGGCGTCTGATCACCTTGCCCGTTGTCGTCATCGGCATGTCTTCGATGAAGGCGACTTCGCGTGGATATTCGTGCGCCGAAAGCCGCGTCTTCACAAAGCCCTGGATGTCCGAAGCGAGCGTGTCGGACGCGGCGTAGCCCTTCTTGAGCACAATAAAGGCCTTCACGATCTCAGTGCGCAGCGCGTCTGGCTTGCCCACGGCTGCAGCAAGCGCAACCGCCGGATGGCGGATGAGACAATCTTCGATTTCGCCCGGTCCGATGCGAAAACCGGCCGAGGTGATGACATCGTCGTCACGGCCGACGAAGCTGACGTAACCCTCGTCGTCCATCACACCTTGATCGCCGGTGGTCATCCAGTCGCCTATAAATTTCTCGCGCGTAGCTTCCGGCCTGCCCCAGTATTCCAGGAACATCACGGGATCGGGACGCTTGACCGCGATCTGACCCGTCTCACCGACCTTGAGCGGATTTCCAGCACCGTCGATGATCGCGACGGTGTGACCGCCCACCGGCTTGCCGATCGCCCCGGGCTTGGACACGCCGAGCGCGTTGCAAGCCGAGAGCACGATGTTGCATTCGGTTTGCCCGTAAAATTCATTGATCACCAGGCCGAACACGGATTTTCCCCATTCGTAGGTTTCCGCGCCAAGCGACTCGCCGCCGGATCCAATCGAACGCATGTTGATGGCATGGCGGCCTTTCGGACTCGGCGCCGCGCGAAGCATGCGCAGCGCCGTCGGCGGGATAAAAGCGTTGCGGATTTGCGTGCGCGCTATGAGTGAGAAGGCTTCTTCCGGATCGAATTTCTCGAAGCGTCGCGCCACAACCGGAACGCCGTAGTGCAGCCCTGGCAACAAAACATTGAGCAGACCACCGGCCCAGGCCCAGTCTGCCGGTGTCCAGATCCGATCACCGGGTTGCGGCAAGAAGTCGTGATGCGTTTCGACACCGGGAAAATGGCCTATGAGAACGCGATGGCCGTGCAAGGCGCCTTTTGGCTGCCCGGTGGTGCCGGAGGTGTAGACCATCATCGCCGGATCATCGGCTGATGTGTCGACCGGGGTGAAATCCGGGGAGGCACGCTCCAGCGCACGGGCAAATCCGAACGAACCATCGCCGGCGCCATCGAGCGAGAGGACCAACTTAAGCGCGGGCAAATCCTTCCTGATCTCGGCAATACGTTCCGTGCCGCGCGCGTTGGTTATCAAGGCGGCGGCGCCGGAATTCTGCAATCGATAGGAGAGCGCGTCCGTGCCGAACAGAATCGCCAGCGGCAGCGCTACGGCGCCAAGCTTGTAGATCGCAATGTGGATTGCGGCTACTTCCGGAGATTGCGGCAACAGGATCGCGACGCGATCGCCACGCGCAATACCATGCGCGCGCAATACGTTGGCCAGCCGATTGGAGGTTTCGCGCAGCCAGCCGTAGGTGATGTGTTCGTCGCGTCCATCGGGCCGCGCGTGCAGGATGGCGAGACGATCGGGCTCATTCTCCGCCCAACGGTCACAGACATCGACGCCAATATTGTATCGGGCCGGCACGGCCCAGCGAAATTGACGATAAAGCGAATCGTAGTCCTTGACGCGGGGCAGCACCGGCATGGCGACAAACTAGTCAGCCGATCACACCGGGTCCAGCCCGGCGTTCTTTGCGGACGCTGGCCGGGAGCTCAGTTCAACCTGACGCGAAGGAAATTCCAGTAGGGCGTATTCGGGGAGACGGCGCCGATCGGCTGGTTTTCGCCGCCCTGGCCAGACACAAAAGAAAACGTGCTGGAGCCCGCGTCCACGGGTTCGAAACGGAGCACCATAACATCGCCGGCTGCGTAGTCGCGACGTTCGGGACAAGCCGTCACGTTGTCACCGCCGAGGTAGCGAGAGTTGCGACCGCTGGCCAGCAAATATGGACTGTTGGGACCGCTTGCGGCGAAACAGACTTTCGTCAGTGCCGCTTGGGCCTGCAGGTGAATCTCGGTACGCCCCGCCGGCCGTTCAATCTGGACTATGGCCACCGGCACCTGGTTTTCGGCGCGATGAAACAAGGTCTCTGCGGAAACCGGCAGCACACATAGCGTCACGGCCGCAATTACAATTTCAAACCCAAATGTGCCCACAAATGCCAGTGCCATGACCCACCACCCTACTCAACAGGACACAAAATTATCGCGACTGGACGTGCGCCGCCAAGTGGGTCCGAGTGGGGGCCGGATCGGTCCCCTCTGACCTAGCCGCTCTTGTCGTCGGGCTCGGCGAGGATCAGCGACCAGTACACCTTGTACTTCGACGCCGGCGTGTACACAGCCGCAATGCCCATGCGGGTCGCTCCCGCCAGCAGCATGTTGGCACGGTGCGGATTTGAGTCGCGCCAGCCCGAAAACGCTTCCGCCAGAGTGTGATAGCCGGCGCTGATATTCTCGGCGGCCGTCCTGGCGTCATAACCCGAGGCCTTCAGACGTTGCACGAATGGTTTGCCGGCTCCGTGATCGAGCTTGTCACGCTTGGCCATAACCTCGGCCTGCACCTGCGCGAGCCGCATCAGCTCCGGATCGAGCGCCACCGCAGGCAGCCCATTGTTCGCGCGGTATCCGGAGATCATCGAAGCGGCGGCGGCCGCGTCGAGCTCGGCACCTGGCTGTGTCAGGTTACGGTAGAAACTCGGCTGGGCCTTCGGCACGTCGGTGTCGGCACAGCCGGCAAGCCAGGCAAAGGCCAGGATCGTCAGCGCCAGGCGAATCGGCTTCATTGGCGACGTTCTCCGAATCGATTTGCCCTGCCGAACCCGATATTGTGAGCGCTGCGTCTACTGGCGTGCAAGGGCAGCGTCAACTAGCATCTCGCAGAACATGTTGTGTGAGGAGAAGCCATGTCCAATCAGCCGACCGCACGCACACCGGGCGCCAAACGCGCCGCACCGGGCGAATATGTTTTCGACCTAAGGACGATGCAGAAAATAATGGGCGGCCCCGCCTATTCGACGGCACATGGGCCATGCGTAGAAGGCGATCGCATGATCGTCGGCTTGATGCGCATGAAGGCAGGCACCGGCGCGGAGCCGCATTCGCATCCGAACGAGCAATGGATCTACATTCTGGAAGGAATTTTCCGCGCCAATATTGGCGGAAAAGAAATCGATGTGACGCCCGGGTCGGTTGTTTACATCCCCGCCAACACGGTGCACGCCGGCAAGGCGACTGCGGATGGCGATGTTGTCTTCTTCACCGTCAAGGATGCCTCACACAGTTTGCACGGCATCAAAGCCACGTGAATTTTGCGCAGCGGAAAACACCTGCAGGATCACCGCGGGGGCCTAAAGTTTACGGTCGGTGATACCAGCTTTGGCGTAGAGCGCGTTGATATGCGCCTTGACCTCCGGATCGGTGTTATCGTGCTCAGGCGCGTGAGCCCAGCCGACCTTGGCGCGGGCGTAGAGCGCCATCTCTTCATCCTGCTGTGAAGTGCCGCCGGAAATTCCATAGGCGCCCACCAATTCGTCGCCCTTGAACACGGGCGCAGAACCACCACTGGCGGCAATACGTCCATTGGTCATGGCGGCGAGGCTCACCAGCAATTGCGGATTGCGCTCCTTGAACCACTGCTGGATGACGAGCCCGTCCGGAAAACGCGGGCTCATCGATCGGAATGCAGCCACTGTAAAAGCCTTGCCAATCGCAGTTTCCGGCGTGATGAAGCCCGCCTCGTCCATGCGCTCCACCGCGATGAGGTGGCCCTCGGCACCGACGACCGCGATCGAAACCGGCACACCCATCGCGTCGGCTTTTTCCACCACTGCCTTGATGAATTCACGGCATTCTGCAGCACGCAATTTCGTCATCGAACCCTCCGGCAACCAGCCATTAAGTTTTGCTTAACCCGCTATCTCCGGCAATTAACTGCAAAAAAACGGGTTGGGGAATACCGTGCCCGGACTACCTGGACGCGAACATGGTCGAGCACACGTCCGCACAGACAGCCGCGCGCGGCTGGCGAATGATCATGTTGACCGGCAGCATCGCCTTCGCGGTCAACTACAGCTTGTTTCATTTCGTCTTGCCGGTCGGCACGTGGGTCAACGTTGCGCCGGAACCCACCGTCTCCTTTTCCCTCGCCACGCTCGTCGCCGTCCTGGCCATGACGACAACGGCCGCCTTCCTCGCCTGGAAGCTGCGCCTCGCTAACCTGAGAATGCGGGTCGCGATCAATAATATGTCGCAGGGCTTGTGCATGTTCGACGGCAACGAGCGCCTTGTCGTGTGCAACCGGCGGTACATGGAGATGTACAGCCTGTCCGCCGATATCGTTAAGCCGGGCTGCTCTTTGCAAATCTTGCTCGAATACCGCATCAGAAACGGCAGCTTTTCGCGCGACCCGGTCGCCTACCGACGTGAGCTCCTGGGCACCCTATCTGCGGACAAGACGACAACCTCCGAAGTGAAATCAAAAGACGGACGCGCAATTTCCGTCATCAACCGGCCAATGCCCGATGGCGGCTGGGTGGCGACGCATGAGGACATCACCGAGCGGCGAGACGCGGAACGCGAGCGGGTGTCGATGCAGGAGCAGCAACAGCGGCGCGCTGTAATCGACCAGGCAATTGCTGCATTCCGGCGCCAGGCTGAGGACCACCTGAAGACCGTGGCCGAAGGCGCCAAGGCGATGCGGTCCACGGCCACCACCCTGTTCAGCAATTCCGGGCAAACCTCGAATAGCGCCGACGGCGCCGTATCAGCCTCGAATGAAGCTTCGACGAATGTGGAAACCGCCGCTGTCGCCGCCGATGAACTGTCCGGTTCGATCAACGAAATCGGCCGCCAACTGGCCAAGACGACGGAGATCGTACGCTCGGCAGTCGGCGAAGCGCAGGGCACCAATCATCAGATCACCGCGCTGGCGCAGGCCGCGCAAAAAATCGGCGACGTTATCAAATTGATCCGCGCCATCGCAGGGCAGACCAACCTTCTGGCCCTCAATGCCACCATCGAAGCCGCCCGCGCCGGCGAAGCCGGCAAAGGCTTCGCCGTGGTCGCCTCCGAGGTCAAGTCGCTGGCGGTGCAGACCGCCAAGGCGACCGAGGATATTTCCAGGCTGATCATGAACGTACAGGCGGCAACTTCGAGCGCGGTGTCTGCCATCAGCCGCATTTCTGGCCGCATGCAGGAAATCGATAGCTGTGCGACCGCCGTTTCCGCCGCGGTCGAGGAGCAGAGTGCCGCAACAGGCGAAATTTCACAGAGTGTCGCCAGCGCCTCCGATGGCGCGAAGGTGGTGGTGTCGGTGCTCGGGGAAGTCACCGGTGCCGCCGCGCAAACCCGGCAATCAGCGGAAAACGTCCTCACGGCATCGCAGGCCGTGGAAGCGGCCGCCGTCGAACTGCGCCGGGAAGTTGAAGGCTTCCTGTCGCGCGTCGCGGCCTGATCAGCCGAAAAGCCCGCTCAGCCCATAAATCAAAGCCGCAACGGCTGCCGACGCCGGGATGGTTATGATCCAGGCGGTAACAATCCCCTTCGCCACGCCCCAACGCACCGCGGACACCTTTTTTGCGGCGCCGACACCGATGATCGAGCCGGTAATCGTGTGCGTGGTGGACACGGGAATGCCGAGTTCGGTTGCCGCGAACAGCATGATCGAGCCCCCGGTTTCCGCACAGAAACCCTGCACCGGAGTGAGCCGCGTGATCCTGCTGCCCATCGTGTGCACGATACGCCAGCCGCCAGCGAGCGTGCCGATTGCTATTGCGGCCTGGCACGCGATCACCACGGAAAAAGGCACGTAGAATTTGGACCCGAGATAGCCCTGCGAATAGAGCAGCACGGCAATGATGCCCATTGTCTTCTGCGCGTCATTCCCGCCGTGGCCGAGTGCGTAGCAGGCGGCCGAGACCAGTTGTGCGCGCCGGAAAAAGTTGTCCACGCCGTACGGCGTGAAACGTACGAAGATCCACGATACCAACAGCATCAGAAACAGCGCGAGGACGCAGCCAAGCCCGGGCGCAAGCACGATGCCGCCGATCGTTTTAAAAACGCCCTGCCACACGACAGCCGAAATGCCGGCTTTCGCCAAACCGGCGCCCACCAGCCCGCCAATCAATGCGTGCGAACTCGACGACGGAATGCCAAGCCGGTTGGTAATGATCTGCCACGTGATTGCGCCGGCCAAGGCGCCGAAGATGACACGTTCGTTGATGATGTCAGCATGCACGATGCCGCGCCCGACGGTCTCCGCGACGTTCAGGCCAAACACCAGAAAGGCGATGAAGTTGAAAAATGCAGCCCAGGCCACGGCATAGTGCGGGCGCAAAACACGGGTCGAGACGACCGTCGCGATCGCGTTGGCAGCGTCATTCATGCCGTTGAGAAAATCAAACGCCAGCGCAATCAGGATCAGCGCAATGAGCAGCGGAAAAGCCAACGTGCCGGCATCCATCGTGTTTGTGCCCTGACCGGACTCAGACGTGCTCGATCACAATGCCGTGCATCACGTTGGCGACATCGTCGAACCGGTCGACGACCTTCTCCAGGTGATCGTAAACTTCATTTCCCACAAAGAACGCCAAACCACTGCCGCCAACATTCGACCGGTAAAGTTCGTGCAAGCCGATGTCGTGTAGTTCGTCGGCACGGCCTTCGATCGCTGAAATCTGCGCGGTCAAGTCACTGATATGCGCCGCCTCGGCGCTGATCGATTGCAGCAGCGGCACCGCCTCTCGCACCAGGTGCGCGCATTTCACGATCGCGTCCGCCATTTCGCGCATCTGCGGCGTGAATTCATTCAACTCGAACAACATGACCGACTTGGCGGTTTTCTGCATCTGATCGATGGAGTTGTCCATCGAGGTGATCAGGTCGCGGATATTGCCTCGATCGAACGGCGTGATGAAGGTACGGCGCACCGCGATCAGCACTTCGCGTGTAACGTCGTCGGCATCATGCTCGCGATCCATCACGGTTTGGTAATTGGTTTTAACCGCGGCGCCCCCTTCAAGCATGCTACGCAGAGCCTCGGCCCCGGCCAGCACGGCATCGGAATGACGTGCGAACAGCACGAAGAAGCGCTCCTCCTTCGGCATCAAGGCGTGGAACCAGCCCAGCATGGCAAACCTTGTGAACGGCCAGAGACGAACCTAGGCGTTCGGCGTGCGGTAGCGAAATCCGGCAAAACTCGCCTGTGGAAACATTGAAGACGCTGAAACAGCGTGCGTCCAGCGCGGTGCGGTGGTCAACTTTAATATTATGAAAACAAGGGCTTCGCAGGGCCGCCCCGTCTGCGCCGCAGCCGAAGATTTGCTGCATCGGCGCGCCGGGTCGGCTAGCGTGCTGGCGACAAATTTTCGAGGCGGAGACGTTTAATGCGGTTGGGCTACTTCACCATGCCTGTGCACCCGATGGGCCGGGACTGGTCGCAGACGCTGCGCGAGGATCGTGAGGCGATCATCCTTGCCGACAAGCTCGGCTTCCACGACGCCTTTATGGGCGAGCACCTGACCGACGCCTGCGAAAACATCACCAACAGTATGTTGTTCTTGGCGACGCTGATTCACGACACCAAAACCATCAAGCTCGCGACCGGCACCACAAATCTCGCGCAAATGCACCCGGTGGTGGTCGCGGTCAATGCGGCAATGTTCGACCACCTGTCGCAAGGGCGCTTCGTGATGGGCATCAGCGCCGGCGCGCTCACATCTGATTCAGAGGCGATCGGCATCCTCGACCTGGACCGCAACAAGATCTTCGCCGAGGCAATCGACGTCATCCTGGCCGTGTGGGAGCGCGATCCGCCCTACGATATCGATTTCCCCGACAACCGTTTCAAGGTCGGCTTTGCGCGCACCGCCGCGCTCGACCTCGGCGTCGGCATCCTGGCGAAACCTTTTCAGAAGCCGCGGCCGGAGATCGTTGGAACCGTGGTGGCGCCATTCTCGCCCGGCGTGGTGCTTATGGGCAAGCGTGACTTCCATCCGTTGTCGGCCAATTTCCTTTTGGCGAAGCATCTCAAGTCACATTGGACCAATTATGCCAAAGGCAAGGCCGAGGTCGGCGCCAAAGCCAACATTGCCGATTGGCGCGTGGCGCGTACAATTTTCGTCACGGACGACGACAAGGTTGCAGCGCGCTATGGCCACGACGATGACAGGAGCCCGTATCGATTTTACTTCGAGCAAATGCGCGCAAAGATGAAACGCGGCAACAGGCTCTACGTATTCAAGAGCTACAAGGAGCAGTCTGAGGACGAGATCACGCTCGATTACGTCATGCAGAACTGTGTGACATTCGGTACGGTCAACAAGGTCGTGGATGAAATTCTCAAGATGCGCGAGGACACCGGCGACTTCGGTGAATTGGTCTATGCCGGCATGGATTGGGTCGACTCGGCGCTCGCCCAACGTTCGATGCAACTAATGGCCGAGGAAGTCATGCCGCGCGTCAATGCTGCGATCAGCAAGCCGGCAAAGACCGCGGCAGAGTAAGCGAGCGCAGTCTGTGAAATCGAGGCGCGGTCACACTGACAAGGGATCCGTTCCAAGCGCAGCGTAGAGACCGTGACTGGCGCCCTGTGCGAACGAGACGCCCTTTTCGAGCTCGATTGATGCCGAGCGCACACGCTGCGCCTCCGGCTCGGTCGCCGGAACCGCGCCACCTTCCGCAGCCGCTTTCGCGGCGCGCAACAAAATCTTGCGTGTCATGACAATGCCGCTGTCGGTCGCACACAGATGTTCCTTGGTGCGATCCTGAATCGGCCCCATGCTTTCCTGGATGGAAGCGTCCTGCATTGCGATTCCGTCCACGCCCGTCGACGAATGGCCGTGGCGCTGTGACTCGCGGTCCATC
>DASSIJ010000288.1:0-9078 GCA_035692045.1 Pseudolabrys sp.
GGTCGCCACAGTGATTTTCGGCGTTTTATACGTTGTCTATTCGCAAGGCCTTATTCCATACGACCTGCTGATGGCAATTTCCGGCCCGCGCCGCTGAACAAAAAAAGAGCAGGGCACGAAGCCCTGCTCATCGTAATGGTCGAGTCCCTTTCCCCGGCTGCCGATCGGCTTTCGGGGCGGCGGCGGTTATCGCGCCAGGACTTGCTTCTCCTCCCAAGACTTGGACCGCAGGTTTGGAGCCGGTCTTGCTGCCGGATTCCGCTCGTACGGGCTGGAGCGACGCTAGCCGATCGTCCGAAGGCTGTCACGAATATTTGTACTGTCAGCGCTTAATGACGATCGGGGCATCGAGGTCGATCGGCTCCCCGCTGTCGGGCCTGACAATAACCCGGACTGTCCATATGCCGGGTTCCGAAACTGTAATGCCACTCACCAGCCAGGTCTGGTCGGCCTGCTCGACGGCCTTCTGTTCGACCGGTCGACCGCCCGGCTCCGGCGGTTCAAGCACGAGGCGTACATCCTTTGCCGGGAAAAGAGACATATCCTCGCGCGAAACGCGAATCGTAACGTCTGCTTGTCCGGGGTGTCCCGGGTTGATCATCACATCGGTCATGGCCTCCGGACCGTGGATATGAACGAACGCGGCGGCGGGCGGAATGCCTTCAAACGCGGCATGTGTGTGCACCGAGGGTGGCAAGGTTCCCAGCATGCCGACGAATAGAAGCACGCACAGGCCCAGGCAGATTTCGGCGACGCTGTTGCGCTGGAGTGTACGGAGTGCGGGGACGGCGGGAAGCCGAGGTGTCAGGTAGAAGCGGTTCACTGTGGCAATGGCAACCATCGCGGCGAACAGGCCGATCTTGAGCGCGACCAACCGCCCGTAGTCGGTCGCCACGAAGTTGCCGGGGCTGCCTAGCAGATACCAACTGTTTACGACGCCGCTCGCCAGCAAGGCGCCGACGCTCAGGATACCGACCACCGAGAAGCGGCGGGTCGACCGGATTGCGAAATCGCGCCAGGCCGGCTTGGCCGTGCGGCGCGCTCGCCAAAGGGACCAGACGAAGGCCGGCAAACCGCCCAGCCATGCCCCGGCCGCAAGCAAATGGATCACGTCGGAGAGGAGGTGAAAGTCACCCGCCAATCCTGGCGTCGCCCCGGCATGGCCGACCAGCGCGGGCAAGGCAGTTAATGCGGCCGCAGCCGCAACTTGCAAACCGCGTGTCACCGGCCAAAGGACCAGGACAGCGAGCAGCAAGGCGAGCACCAGCCGCATGCACCAAACCATGCCGAAGCGGGTGTCGACCAGCACCGGCCAGGCCCCGCCGTGCAGGCACACATCGGCAAGGGATGCGCCAAGGATGTTGGACGCCAGCAGCGCCAGCCACGCCGCGCCCGAAACGACCGCTACGGCGAGTGCGACCCAGATCAGGATGACGAGCTGGTAGCCGAGCGCCGCGAATTCAGCCCGGAGCTTGGTGCCGGCCGGTTCGGCCACGAACACCAGGAAGGCGGCCGTTCCGGATGCCAACAGCGTCGCAGCAATATGAAGGCTGCGTACATAAATCAGCGGATCGGCAATCACGAAGCGTCCTCGGCGCGCCGGCGGTCATTGGCCGACGCGGAAAGTAAAGTCGCCCTGGGTACGATGAGTGTCTACCGACAAGACACGCCAGACCACCTTATAGGTTCCCGGCGGCAAGGCTTTAAGCGGCACGCGCAGCTGTGTGCGGTCACCAATAACTGTCGCTTTCCCGGAATTCACGGCTGCACCCTGCTCATTACGGACTTCGATCGAGCTGAAGGCTGGCTCGAGTTTCTCCGTGAACCACAGTACGACTTCCTTAGGTGATTGCGCGACCGTACTGCCCACTTTTGGCGCGGCATGGTCAAGATGGGCATGCGCGAAAGCAGAGCCTGCCATGGCGAAGACAAGAGCGATGGTTGTGAGAATGATGCGCATGACTAACGGTCGAAGTTCGGCCTCCCTGTATTGATGTTGTTGGCAAAGATGGGTCGCCCGAGTGAGTTCGGGAAGATGTCGTCGAGGAAGAAGTGCAACTGGGCGATGACACCAACGCCCGTGCCGCTTTGCCGGTTCACCGGGATCATCGCCTCGATCGCAACCTGATATTTGTCGCCGGCATAGATGATGCCCGGATTTATTGTTCCCGTGGTCACCGTGCCAGACGTCATCGTGTTCGAGACGGGAGTTTGCAGCGAGGCTTCGACGATCGGGATCAGCCGGTTCACAAAATCGGGCAGACCGAGGTCGACCACGGCTGATTTGAGGTAGGGCATGCTGTATTGGAGTGTGAACCCCCAGTTGAACACGCGCGGGTTAAACTCCATGTCGACGTCGGCCTCGCCGGTATCGGGGTCGAAAGTGGCGGTGGTGATCTTTGACACGCCCGGTATGGAGTAGCCGAATTGCCCGGTGATGGCGAAAGGCCGCGCCCAATTCATGCTGGTGGGAAGATCACCGAAACCTTTGCCGAAGTAGATCGTGGGTGTGTAAACAGTGAAGCGTTCGGCGCCGACACTCTGCGCGCCGCTGCCGCCCCATTCGATTTCGAGTCCGGCCGACAGCACGAATTCGTGCTCGGGACTTTTGAACAGGCGATATTTGAATGTCGTCTCGAGGTTCTGGAAGCCGCGGGCCCCGGTCAGGTTTGGTCCACCGGGCGCGTAAAGCCGCGACCATGTCGGTGCAAACGAGACGCCGAAATCCTCGGTGATGCGTTTTGCAAACTCACCTGAGACGTCAAGTTGCTTGAAGGACGGAACGTCGCCCGTTTTCGATATCGAAACGGTCGGCAGTGCCAACTCGTCGTTGACTCCCGGATCGTCGATAGCGAGCGTTGCCGGAAAGAACCGGTTGCCGACGATCTCGTGAGCGCGGGCAACTGTCGTTGAGAGTGTCGTTATAGCCGCCAGGACGGCGGCAAGCATGGCCAGAGGCCACGAAGTCCTGAACATGGCAGACTCCACTATCGCAATGACGGATCAATGAAGCCGCGCAACGCGGCGCACGTGTCAGGCGAAAGCCGGAGGGCCTCGGGCGAGTTTGGGATCGGCGGCAACATCGTTATGCCGCGCAATATTGATCGGGCGCAGGACCTCGAGGGTCCGTACAGGCTCAAGGCGAACCGCCAGAACTGTGTCGGGCACCAACGGTGGCGCGGCCGCGCTGCACAGATTGCAGTGATCACAGGCATGAGCCGGCGTGAGCGGGCCGGGGGCAGGTGTCTGTTCGGCAGGCGCGGAGGTTTCGCTATGACAGATGATCGTGAAAGGGTCAACGATCGGGCTCGCGGCGAGCGGTGCAAGCGTGGCCCATAACGCCGCGTGCATGACGACGGCGATGGCCGCCAGCACGCTCAGACAGTATCTGGTGTCCCCTCGCATGCTTTCCTTCCGTCCTTCAGGCCAGCTTAGCACGGATATAGATGCCGCAACCCCGTTTAATTCCCGAAAAAGCACGCCAGCCCTTGTGTTTTCGCAGCCGATCCGCTTTCTCTGACCTCGTCATCCACGAATCCCGCAAGAAATCCATGCTCCTGTCCCGCTTTTTTCTGCCCATCCTGCGCGAAACGCCGAAAGAGGCGGAGATCGTGTCGCATCGGCTGATGCTACGCGCCGGCATGATGCGACAGGAGGCCGCGGGTATCTACGCGTTCCTGCCGCTTGGTTTTCGCGTCCTGCAGAAAATCTGCCAGATCGTGCGCGAGGAGCAGAATCGGTCGGGAGCGATCGAGTTGTTGATGCCGACGATCCAGTCCGCAGACCTGTGGCGTGAAAGCGGGCGCTACGAAGCCTACGGCAAGGAAATGTTGCGTATTAAGGATCGGCACGAGCGAGATATGCTCTACGGGCCGACCAATGAGGAGATGATCACCGAGATCTTCCGCGCTTATGTGCGATCGTACAAGGACGTGCCGCTCAATCTCTACCACATCCAGTGGAAGTTCCGCGACGAGGTGCGTCCGCGCTTTGGATTGATGCGTGGTCGCGAATTTCTGATGAAGGACGCCTATTCGTTCGATCTCGATCAGGCCGGCGCGACACATTCCTACAACAAAATGTTTGTTGCCTATCTCCGCACCTTCGCGCGCATGGGTTTGAAATCGATTCCGATGCGCGCGGAGTCAGGACCGATCGGCGGAAATCTTTCACACGAATTCATCATTCTTGCGCAGACCGGTGAATCGGAAGTTTTCTGTCACAAGGACTACCTGGACATGCAGGTGCCGGCGCCCGACGTGAATTTCGATGACGTTGCGGAGCTGCAGGGCATCGTCAACAAGTGGACCTCGCAATACGCCGCGACCTCGGAAATGCATGACGCCGCCGCCTTCGGCAAAGTGGCATCCGACAAGCAGGTGTCGGCGCGTGGCATTGAGGTCGGCCACATATTTTATTTCGGGACCAAATACTCCGAGCCGATGAAGGCTGTGGTCGCGCCGCCTGACGGCAAGGAAGTGCCGGTGCATATGGGCTCGTACGGTATCGGTCCAAGCCGCCTGGTGGCCGCCATCATCGAAGCGTCGCACGATGAAGCCGGTATTATCTGGCCGGAGCCGGTCGCGCCGTTCAAGGTGGTGATCCTCAACCTGAAGCAGGGTGCTGCTGACACCGATGCCGCTTGCGAGCAGCTTTACCGCGATCTCACCGCAAAGGGCGTCGAGGTGCTCTACCATGACCTCGATGAGCGGCCGGGCGCCAAATTTGCCACCGCCGATCTGATAGGGGTTCCCTATCAGGTGTTGATAGGGCCGCGCGGGCTGGCGGAAGGCAAAGTCGAGCTCAAGAAGCGTGCCGATGGTAGCCGGGAGAACCTCACGGCCGCTGCGGCGCTCGATTTGCTGTCGCGCTAGCACAGCATCGTCACGTTTGGCCTTGTGCCGGGGCATGAACGCCCAAAGCATGGCTTCTCCAGCCAAGAATCCTGTGTGTTGACAAAGGCTTTGCTCTCGCGCCTTCGGCACGAATCCGCCAGAATCATGTGAACAGTCGAGCGTGGGGAACCAATCGTCGATGACTGAGCCCAACGGCACGCGGGCCTTCTCTCCGTTCGAATGGATGTTGTCGCTGCGCTATCTGCGTGCGCGGCGTAAGGAAGGATTCATCTCGGTGATTGCCGGGTTTTCCTTCCTCGGGATCATGCTTGGTGTCGCCACCCTCATCATCGTGATGGCGGTGATGAACGGCTTCCGGAAAGAGCTGCTCGACAAGATTCTCGGCCTTAACGGCCATCTGCTGATTCAGCCATTGGAAAAGCCTCTCACGGATTGGGACGAGGTCGCCGCGCGTGTGGCCGGCGTCCCGGGCATCAGGCTGGCTGCGCCAATCGTCGAGGGGCAGGCGCTGGCATCATCGCCGTTCAATGCAGGCGGCGTATTGATCCGCGGCATTCGGCTGATGGACCTGGAAAAGCTTCCATCGGTCGCCAACAACATCAAGCAAGGCTCGCTCAAGGGGTTTGATGAGGAGCAGGGCGTTGCGATCGGGCGGCGGCTAGCTGATCAGCTGTCATTGCGATCGGGCGACAACATTACGCTGGTGGCGCCGCGCGGCGCGGTGACGCCGATGGGAACGACCCCGCGCATCAAAGTCTACAAGATCGCCGCTGTATTTGAGATCGGCATGTCGGAATACGACAACGCGATGGTGTTCATGCCGCTCAAGGAGGCCCAAGCCTATTTCAATCGTGTCGGTGACGTCACAGCCATCGAGGTCTACACGGACAATCCCGACCGGGTCGACCGCTATCGCAAGGCGGTACAGGATGCCGCGCAACGGCCGATTTTCATGATCGACTGGCGGCAGCGCAACGCGACATTCTTCAATGCGCTGCAGGTAGAGCGCAATGTGATGTTCCTGATCCTGACGCTCATCGTTCTGGTCGCCGCGCTTAATATCGTCTCCGGCCTGATCATGCTGGTGAAGGACAAGGGGCAGGATATCGCGATCTTGCGCACGATTGGCGCGACCCAGGGTGCGATCATGCGCGTGTTCCTGATCACGGGTGCCTCCATCGGAGTGGTCGGCACCATTGTCGGCTTCATGCTCGGTGTGATCATATGTCTCAACATCGAGAGCATCCGGCAGTTTCTGTCCTGGCTCACCAACACCGAACTGTTTTCGCCAGAGCTTTATTTCCTCTCGCATCTCCCGGCCGACATGGATTCGGGCGAGACAATCGCGGTCGTGGTGATGGCTTTGGTGCTCTCGCTGCTCGCTACGCTCTATCCGTCATGGCGCGCGGCACGCCTCGATCCGGTGGAGGCGCTGCGCTATGAGTGAGGCATACTCCATCGCCAGGGTAGAAATGGTCGAGCAGCAACAGCAGCCGCCACAACCGCAGAAGGAAGAGGACATTCCAGTTCTGTTCCTGCATGGCGTCGAGCGCCACTACCGGCAGGGCGATGAGACGCTGCATGTGCTCAACGGCATCGAACTGGCGCTGTGGGGCGGGCAGTCGGTCGCGCTGGTTGCGCCTTCGGGCGCCGGCAAGTCGACGCTGCTGCACATCGCGGGCCTGCTCGAACAGCCCGACCATGGGGACGTCTATATCGAGGGCCGCTCCACGGTAATCCTGGCCGACCACGAGCGGACGCGTATTCGCCGCAACGAGATCGGCTTCGTCTACCAGTCGCACCATCTGCTTCCGGAGTTCTCGGCGCTCGAAAACGTGCTGCTGCCGCAAATGATCCGCGGCCTCAGTCGTGGCGAAGCCACGACGCGGGCAATCGAGCTGCTGGAGTATCTGGGGCTGGGCGGGCGGCTCAGCCACCGGCCGGCGGAGCTATCGGGAGGTGAGCAGCAACGGGTAGCCATCGCCCGTGCCGTCGCCAACGCCCCGCGGGTCCTCCTGGCGGATGAGCCTACCGGAAACCTGGACCTGCACACCGCCGAGCACGTTTTCCGCGCGCTGACCCAACTGGTAAAGGCCTCGGGCCTCGCAGCCATCATTGCCACCCACAACATGGATCTGGCGGCCCGCATGGACCGGCGGGTGACTTTGCGGGAAGGCACGATCGTGGAGATGGATTAGGCGACGAGATCCCGTGAGAAGCAGCGCTCAAAAGCCTTCAATTTGGCGGCCTTTTTCGGATCTCGTCAGTTGCAGGTGGTTGAATCTAGGGTCGGCTTGACTCGAGAACATAACATGAACTATGTTCTCTCTCCGTTCCGGAGAGAAAGCCATGTTCAAAACAGTAATCCAGGAAGCCGCCGCGCTCGCATCGCTGTCGCTGTTTGTCGGAATGATCGCCATCTGGACCCAGGTACTGGGCAATCTGTGAGTGCGCCGCGCCTCAGTCATGGCCGGGCCTAGCAGCGACGTCTTAAGGCCGTCCCCCCGAAAGGCGTTGGCCGCGACAAGCCCGGCCATGACGACTGAGGCCCGAGAAAAGCGGGCATAGCTCGCCTTACGCCCGGCGCGGCGATGGACAGAGCGGGACGCCAACCCCACTCTGAGGGCTACAGGGAATCATCCAACCTTCGGGCAGTTATGGGCGGTCTCGATTTCGTGCACCTTCACGTGCACTCGTCATATTCGCTGCTGGAAGGCGCGCTCACCATTGCGCGGCTCGCCGAATTGGCGAAGGCCGACCATCAGCCCGCATTGGCGCTCACCGACACGGACAACATGTTCGGGGCGCTGGAATTCTCCGAGAAGCTCGCGGGTTACGGCATTCAGCCGATCGTCGGCTGCGCGCTCGCCGTTGATTTCGGCGACAGCGACCATGGTCCGCGCAACGGGAATGTGGTGCCCGAACGGACGCGCGTCGTCCTTCTGGCGGCGCGGTCCGAGGGCTATCGCAGCCTGATGCGGCTTAATTCGCGCGCCTTCCTCGATACGCCTGCGAACGAGGCGCCGCGGCTCAAGCTCGAATGGCTGGAGGGAGAAACCGCAGGCATCATTGCGGTCACGGGCGGTCCGGGCGGTCCGCTCGATACGGCAATTGCCGCCGGGCAAAGCCATCTCGCGGCCACACGCCTTGACGCGCTGATCGAGCTGTTCGGCGACCGGCTCTACGTCGAACTGCAACGCCACGGCACCCCGGCCGAGCGCCGCGGTGAGTCAGCGCTGATCGATCTTGCTTACGCCAAAAGCATGCCGCTGGTCGCCACCAATGAGCCGTATTTTGCGACTGTGCAGGACTACGAAGCGCACGATGCGCTGATCTGCATTGCCGAAGGCCGGCTGCTCGCAGAAAGCGACCGCCGTCAATTGACGTCGGAGCACCGTTTCAAGAGCCGCGCCGAGATGACCGAGCTGTTCCGTGACATGCCGGAGGCGTTGGCTCATAGCGTGGAAATAGCGCAGCGCTGCGCCTTCCGCCCGCGCACGCACCAACCGATTCTTCCGCGCTTCTCGACTGGCGAGAACAGCAGGGAGCTCGATGAGGCAAGCGAGCTGCGCAAACGCGCCGAGGAAGGTCTCGAACGCCGTCTCGAGACTGCCGGCGTCGCGGCGGGTCACACCGTCGATGAGTATCGCGAAAGACTCGATTTCGAGATCGGCGTGATCGCCGGCATGAACTATCCGGGTTATTTCCTGATCGTTTCCGACTTCATCCAGTGGGCGAAGAAACAAGGGATACCCGTTGGTCCCGGTCGCGGATCCGGCGCCGGGTCGCTGGTGTCCTATGCGCTGACCATTACCGATCTCGATCCGATTCGATTTGGGCTGCTCTTTGAGCGCTTTCTCAATCCCGAACGCGTGTCGATGCCGGATTTCGATATCGACTTCTGCCAGGACCGTCGCGACGAGGTGATCCGTTACGTGCAGGAGCGCTACGGCCGCGATCAGGTGGCGCAGATCATCACCTTCGGCACATTGCAGGCGCGGGGCGTGTTGCGCGATGTCGGCCGCGTTCTGCAGATGCCGTACGGGCAGGTCGACAAGCTCTGCAAGCTGGTGCCGCAGAACCCGGCGGCGCCTGTATCACTCAAGCAGGCCATCGAGGGCGAACCGCGCCTGCAAGCCGAACGTGACGGCGACGCCGTGGTCAAGCGCGCCTTCGATATTGCGCAGAAGTTGGAAGGTCTCAATCGCCACGCCTCGACGCA
>DASSIJ010000289.1:0-4952 GCA_035692045.1 Pseudolabrys sp.
TCGGGCAGGCCTTCGGTGTATTCGTCTATCTGCGCAATCTGCAATTCGTCATGCGCAGGGGCGGAGCGGCGACGGCGGTGTGATTGAATTCGCGCCTTTCGGAGCAATCCGCCCGCTTTTTCCCGGTCGATCAAAAATCCCACCGCACTGTCCGGCGGGATTTATCGTGCAAGGGGAAGGTTACCGGCCGGCAGCGCGGGCGAGAGCGGCGAATCCGTGTTCGAGATCGGCGATCAGATCGTCAGGGTCTTCCAGTCCGATGTGGAAGCGTATCGTAGGGCCGCCCGGCGCCCATTTGGTAGCGGTGCGATATTCGGAACAGTCGAAGAGGATGGCCAGGCTTTCGAATCCGCCCCAGGAATAGCCCAAACCAAACAATGCAAGCTCGTTGAGGAAAGCGTGCACCGACTGCTCGCTTGCCGGCTTGAGCACGACGCTGAACAGGCCGCAGGCGCCGGTGAAGTCCCGCTTCCAGATGTTGTGGCCCGGATCGGTTTCGAGCGCGGGGTGCAGCACCCGCAAGACTTCGGGCCGCTGTTCGAGCCATCGTGCGACGCGAAGGCCTGATTGATAGTGACGCGCAAGCCGGACGCCGAGTGTCCGCAGGCCACGAAGTGCGAGATACATGTCGTCGGGACCGACGCATAACCCCATCGAGTAGACGGTGTCTTTCAGCGCCGGCAGAGTCGCGGCATTCGCCGACACGCAGCCGAACATGATGTCGGAGTGGCCTCCGATGTATTTAGTGCCGGCCTGGATTTGCATGTCGACGCCCTTCTCGAAGGCGCGGAAATAGAGCGGCGTCGCCCAGGTATTGTCCATCATCACGATCGCCTTCCTGTCGTGCGCGACCTTGGCGATGGCGGGGATGTCCTGCATCTCGAAGCTTTGCGAGCCGGGTGCTTCGACGAAAACAGCGCGCGTGTTCGTCCTGAACGATTTTGCAATGTCGGCGCCGATAACGGGATCATAGTAAGTCGTTTCGACACCCAGGCGCTTGAATACGCCGTTGCAGAAATTTCGCGTCGGCCGGTAGACACTGTCGGGGACCAGCACGTGATCGCCGGAACGCGCGACGGCAAGGAACGCGGCCGCAATTGCCGCCAGTCCGGATGGAAGGAGGGCTACGCCTGCGCACGTCTCGCCGTCGAGTTCGCGCAATGCATCTTCCAGCGCTTCGGAGGTCGGCGTGCCGCGCCGCCCGTAATTGTAGCGGGCGCGGTGGGCGACTTGATCTTCCGCGGTGGGATAGAGCAAGGTCGACGCGTGATAGACCGGCGGATTGACAAAACCGTGATTGGCCTGCGGATCGCGGCCGGATGTGACAAGCCGGGTGTCCGGCTTGATCGGGGCTTTGATCTTCTTCGTCATTTGGTCTTCTTCATCATCTGACCGGAGGACCCTGTTCAGGACAACGTGATACCGCCGCGCAGACATATACGTCTGCATAGGCTGTGAGCGTCAACCCCTTGACCCGGCAGGCCGATCGTTCTGAGATGCCCCGCGCTTAAGGGGCATCGAGAGAGGAACGGCCGCATTTCCCTATTGATACCGCCGGGCCGAGGGCCGGCGGCGGAAGTTTTTCGCCAGTCCCGCAAGGCCGCACCCGAACTCGTTTGGAAGGAACCGTCACATGAAGCGATTTGCCACCATTGTCGCGCTCGTCGTCGCCGTTGCCGCGCAAGGCGCGTCCGCACAAACGCTGAAAGCGGTAAAGGATCGGGGGATGCTGAATTGCGGCGCCAACGGATCCCTCGCGGGCTTCGGGCTTCCCGACGCGCAGGGAAAATGGACCGGGCTGGACGTGGATTTTTGCAGGGCCATCGCCGCCGCGGTCTTGAACGACGCCGACAAGGTCAAATACGTACCGTTGTCGGCCAAGGACCGTTTTACCGCCCTGCAATCGGGTGAAGTAGATGTGCTGGCGCGCAACACGACCTGGACATCGTCGCGCGATACATCGCTCGGACTGAATTTCACGGGCGTCAATTACTATGACGGCCAGGGCTTCATGGTGCGCACGGCGCTCAAGGTGAATTCAGCGCTCGAGCTCAACGGCGCAGCCATCTGCGTGCAGCAGGGCACCACGACCGAGCTCAACCTCGCGGACTACTTTGCAGCCAGCAAGATGCAGCTCAAGACCGTGACCTTCGCTACGGCGAATGAGGCGGTGAAGGCTTATGATGCCGGCCGCTGCGATGCCTATACCACCGACGCTTCGGCTCTCTATGCGGAGCGGTTAAGGGTCGCAAATCCAGGCGAGCACATCATCCTTCCCGAAATCATTTCGAAAGAGCCGCTCGGCCCGGCCGTGCGTCACGGTGACGACCAGTGGTTCGACGTTGTGAAGTGGACGCTGTTCGCGATGATCGATGCCGAAGAGCTCAATATTTCTTCGAAGACTCTCGACGAGGCGATGAAATCGCCCAATCCCGAAATCAAGCGTTTCGTCGGAACTGAAGGCAACTTCGGCGAACAGCTCGGCCTGACCAAAGACTGGGCGGCCCGCATCATCAAACTTGTGGGCAACTACGGCGAGTCGTTCGAACGCAACGTCGGGCAGGGCTCACCGCTGAAGATCGAACGTGGTTTGAACAAGTTGTGGAACAAAGGCGGTATACAATACGCACCGCCAATTCGCTGACCGGACGCCGACACGCGTTGCCGCGGCAAGCTCGCGGCGGTTCCTACTGAAAGGAGTCGTCGCGCAGCAGGCTCGACGAGGGATACATGTCGAGTGAGATTTCGGCATCGTCGCCGCCCGCGCAGGTCGTCTTCTACAACGACCCGAAGTTTCGCAGCATCGCCTACCAGTTCGTCCTGTGCGCCGTCGTTGGCTTTCTGGTCTATGGCGCCACAAGGAATGCGATCGACAATCTCGCACGCGCCCAGATCGCGTCCGGATTCGGCTTCTGGAATACGACCGCCGGATTCGACATCAGTCAGACACTGATCGAGTACTCGGCGCGGGGTTCGACTTACGGCCGCGCGTTCTGGGTGGGCCTGCTCAACACGCTGCTGGTGGCCGGCCTCGGCATCATTTTCGCGACCATTCTCGGTTTCATCATCGGTATCTCGCGGCTATCCAGCAATTGGCTGCTTTCAAAGGTTGCCGGCGGCTATGTTGAGACCATCCGAAATCTGCCGCTGCTGCTGCAATTGCTGTTCTGGTACAACGCCGTGCTCAAGGCGCTGCCTGATATCCGCGAGAGCATCGTTGTTGGTGGCGTCTATCTCAATAATCGCGGCCTCTTTCTGCCGGAGCCTATTTTCAAAAGTGGTTTCGGCGCAGTCGCAATCGCTGCACTTGTCGGGGTCGCCGGTTCCATCGCGTTTTACCTCTGGGCGCGTAAGCGACAGGAGCGGACCGGACAACAGGCGCCAGTTCTTTGGGTTGCGCTCGCGCTGGTGCTGGGCCTTCCGCTGGCAGTATTCGCGCTCGCCGGGTTTCCACTGGACTTCGATTTTCCCAAAGCAGGACGCTTCAACATCGCCGGCGGCATCGAGGTGTTGCCGGAATTCGCGGCGTTGCTATTTGGCCTGTCGGTCTACACCGCCGCATTTATTGCCGAAGTTGTTCGTGCCGGCATCCTCGCGGTGTCGCGCGGCCAGAGCGAAGCGGCCTATTCCCTCGGGCTTCGGCCAGGGCCGACGCTTCGGTTGATCGTCGTTCCGCAGGCGATGCGGGTGATAATCCCGCCGCTGACCAGCCAGTATCTCAATCTGACGAAGAACTCCTCGCTGGCGGTGGCGATCGGCTACCCCGATTTGGTGCAGGTTTTCACCGGCACCGTGCTCAACCAGACCGGCCAGGCGGTGGAGGTCGTGGCAATCACGATGCTTGTCTATCTCGTCATCAGTCTCACGACCTCGTTGCTGATGAACATTTACAACAGCCGAATGGCCCTGTCGGAACGATGAGGGCGCCCGCATGACCATGGCCGAAGGCGACCTTGCCGTCAGCGAAATCGCATTCGTGCGCGGGGCCAATATCGCGCCGCGGCCGCCGCCGGCCGCGATGACGGGCGTGCTTGGCTGGCTGCGTGAGAAACTTTTTTCGACGCGGTTCAATATTGCGCTCACGATTTTGATCGGGCTGTTGTTTGCCTGGGTCATTCCGGAGTTGCTCAAATTCCTGCTGATCGACGCGGTGTGGAGCGGCGCGGACCGCGACGCGTGTCTTGAATCGGTGCAGCATCGTGAAATTGGTGCCTGCTGGCCGTTCGTCTGGGAGCGGCTGCCCTATTTTATTTACGGCTCCTATCCGATTTCCGAGCGTTGGCGCGTCGATGTTTTCTTCGTGATGCTGGCGATAGGGATCGTGTGGCTTCTGTGGCTCAACGCCCCACGCCGCGATCTCGGTGCAATCTATTTCTTTGTGATATTGCCGGTTTCGTCGTTCATTCTGCTGTCCGGTTGGGCGGCCATCGGTCTTCAGCCGGTGGATACGGTGCTTTGGGGCGGCGTGCTGGTGACCATCGTGGTCGCTTCGGTCGGCATCGTCGTCTCGTTGCCGCTGGGGATACTTCTCGCGCTTGGTCGGCGATCGCGCATGCCGGCGGTGCGGTTGCTGTCGGTGATCTTCATCGAGTTCGTGCGCGGCGTGCCGCTGATAACGGTGCTGTTCATGGCAGGCGTGATGTTGCCCTTGTTTGTGCCGGAGCAACTGTCGCCCGATAAACTGGTGCGTGCTCTCGTCGGTATCGCAATCTTTGCGTCCGCCTATATGGCGGAAGTCGTGCGCGCGGGCCTGCAGGCCATCCCGAGGGGCCAATATGAGGGGGCCATGGCGGTGGGCTTGCGCTATTGGCAAATGATGCGGCTGATCATATTGCCGCAGGCGCTGAAAGTGACGATCCCGAATATCGTCAATACTTATATTGGTTTGTTCAAGGACACGACGCTCGTCTTCATTGTCGGCATATTCGATCTTCTGCGCACGATCGAAGTGG
>DASSIJ010000290.1:0-4223 GCA_035692045.1 Pseudolabrys sp.
CTCAATTTCGTCAACAATTTTTCGGGGATTTCCGCCGAGTTAATCGACGAATTGCAGGAAACCCTGGGGGGCATATCGATCGACAAGAAGGCGCGCGCCGAGATTACCGAACTGACCGATACCCTGCGGGGCAATCTCGAAAAGGTCGTTCAGCATGGCAAGCGTGCCGATTCGATCGTCAAGAACATGCTGCTGCACTCGCGTTCGGGCTCAGGCGATCACCGGCCTGTTGAAATCAATGCTGTGGTCGAAGAGAGCCTTAACCTTGCCTATCACGGTGCCCGTGCAGAAAAGCAGGGGTTCAATATCACGCTGGAACGTTCGTTCGATCCTGCAGCCGGCGAAGTCGATGTGTTTCCTCAGGAAATTACGCGTGTGCTGCTCAATTTGATTTCAAATGGTTTCTATGCGGCGACGAAACGGAAAGGGCAAGCTGGCGCAGACGGCTATGAACCCACTCTGGCCGCGGCCACCAAGGACCTCGGCGATCGCGTCGAGATCAGGATCCGCGACAATGGCACGGGTATTCCGCCCGACGTCAAAGACAAGATGTTCAATCCGTTCTTCACAACCAAACCGGCCGGAGAGGGGACCGGGCTTGGCCTCTCAATCAGTCACGATATCATCGTCAAACAGCATGCTGGCTCAATCGAGGTCGATACACAGCCGGGCGAATTTACCGAATTCACAATTATTCTTCCCCGCACGGCCGCATCTCTTGCCAAATCAGGAGCTTGAAACGTGAACATCCTTATTCTTGTGGTCGATGATGAGCCTGACGTCGAGATGCTGTTTCGCCAACAGTTCCGGCGCGACCTTCGCGCCGGCCGTTTCACGATGGAGTTTGCACAATCGGCTCCTGCCGCCCTGCAATGTATCAGCGATGCGAGCAACACCTCGCTTATCCTGATCCTGTCGGACATCAATATGCCGGGGATGACAGGGCTCGAACTGCTGCCAAAGGCCAAGGCGGCCCGGCCTGATGTGCCGGTCATTATGATCACTGCCTATGGCGATGAGGATACCAAGCGCAAGGCATTGCAGAGCGGCGCCGATGCACTTTTTACCAAGCCTATTGATTTCGGGCTGCTCCGCAGCGAGATCGATACGCGCGTCGAGCGGGCGGCATAGGCGCCGACCCCTCCCGGCTGGATCGGGATGCTTCAATGCAATAGGCTTTCGGGTCCAAGGCCAAAAAAAATCCGCCACGTTGGCCAAGCAGGGGGAACAATGAAACGATCCCAGCGTCAGACAACACTCAAGCGCCAAAGCCGTAGGAAATTCCTCAAAACCGCCGGCAGTGTGATGGCCGCCGGTGCGTTCGGTGCATACCCACTCAGGGGTTGGGCAGCCGATCCCGTGAATATCGGCGGGCTCTATCCCGTCACCGGCAGCATGGCGCAAATCGGCGTCGGCATCGTCGCCGCGGCGAAGCTTGCGGTTGAAATGGTCAATGAGGCCGGCGGCATCAAGTCGCTGGGCGGCGCCAAGATGAACCTGATCATCTCGGATATCCAAAGCGATACGACCGTCACTCGCACGGAAACGGATCGCCTGATCTCGAGCAACAAGTTGTCAGCCATACACGGCTGCTTTGCCAGCGCCTTTACGCTCATCGCGAGCGAAGTCGCCGAACGCGCCAAGATGCCGCTGCTGACTGGCTCGAGCTCGGATCAGCTCAACAAGGGCCGCAGCTATACCTTCACCCCGTTCGCGCGCGCATCGCAATTCGCCAAGGCGCAGCTGCAAATGTCGAAATTGGTGGGCGACAGCCCGAAGGTGGCGGTGATCTTCGAAAACACGGCGTTCGGCACTTCGACGTCCAACGGCTTGAAAGAGCTTGCGCCCGCCGAGGGCGTTGAGATCGTGATGTTCGAGCCATATTCAGCGGGCTTCGCCGACGCCGGCCCACTCATCAACAAGGTCAAGGCATCCGGCGCCAACGCGCTGTTCTCGGTGTCATATCTGAACGACCTCATCCTGATCGTCCGTACGGTCAAGCAGGTCGGCCTCAATATCGCGATCAACGGCGGCTCCGGTGGTTTCGTCATTCCCGATTTCTACAAGAATGTCGGCAAACTCGCGGAAGGCCTGCAAGGCGTGGCGCACTGGAACCACGACATGGATGCCAACGCGCAGAAAGTGAACGTCGAATACAAGAAGCGAACCGGGGACTTCCTCTTCGAATATGCTGGCGGCCTGGTCGCGCAGACGTTCATGATTGCGGATGCGCTTGAACGGGCAGGGTCTGCCGATCCGCAAAAAGTACGTGACGCTCTCGCGACACTCGACGTCTCGTCGGGTTACGCAGCGATGGCCCCCGGCGGTAAGGTGAAGTTCGGGCCTGATGGCAAGAACATCTACGGCTATCCGGTCGGGGTGCAGTGGCAGAACGGCGATTTGGCAAGCGTCTTCCCGAAGGCGGACGCTCGCGCGCCGCTGATGAAATCCTGACGCGTCGTACAGAGCGATGCTGGAAATAGTGGCCCAGGCCGTCATCAACGGCCTGCTCATCGGTGGAATTTACGCGCTGGTCAGCATCGGCGTTACGCTGATTTTCGGCGTCATCAAGATCGTCAATTTCGCCCAGGGCGAATTCGTGATGATCGGGATGTACATCAGCTTCTTCCTGGCCACGCAATTCGGCATGGACCCGATCGTCTCGCTGATCGTGTCGATGCCGGTTCTGTTCGTCGTTGGCGTACTGATCCAGCATTTCCTGATCCGCCGGGTTCTCGGGCTCAATGACTTACCTCAGATCTTTCTGACATTTGCGCTGTCGTTGCTGATCCTCAATCTGGCGCTGATGCTGCTGACAGCGAACTATCGCACCGTCCATACCTGGTATTCGGACGAGGCGCTGCATCTCGGCGGACTCTACATTCCGGTGGCGAAGCTGATCGCCTTCGTGCTCGCGATGGTGCTGAGCGGGCTTCTCTGGGTTTTCCTGCACGCCACCGACCTCGGGAAGGCGATGCGCGCGGCAGCGCAGAAACCCGAGGTCGCGATGCTGATGGGCATCAATCCCAATCGCGTATTTTGCGTTGCGCTCGGCATCGCGCTGGCGCTTGCCGGCGCCGCGGGATCGCTGCTGATGCCGTTTTATCCGGCTTATCCGATGGTCGGACAGGTTTTTGTGCTCATGGCATTCGTCGCGGTCGTTCTGGGCACGCTGGGCAATGTTGTCGGCGCGCTCGTCGCCAGCCTGATGATGGGGGTGGCGGAGTCGCTCGGTATTCAATTTGTGGGCGCTGACTCCGGGCTGATCGTCGTCTTCATGATGCTTCTCCTGACGCTGGCCGTGAGGCCGAGCGGCCTCGCCGGCGGGAGGGTGCGCTGATGGGGGGATTTCGCCATTGGGGCATGCTCGCGCTTGGCGGGCTCGTGGTCGTTCTTCTCGCGCTGCCTCTGGTGGTGAAGAATTCGTTCGCCATCGACATTTGCATCCGCGTGTTGTTGTTTTCCTTCATCGGCGTTGCCTGGAATCTGATCGGCGGCTACGCCAAGCAGCTCTCGCTGGGGCATGCCGCATTTTTCGGGCTCGGCGCCTATACCTCGACGATCCTGCAGATCGATTTCGGCATCTCGCCCTGGATCGGGATGATCGCCGGTGGCGTTGTTGCCGCGCTCGCGAGCCTGCCGATCGGCTGGCTGTGCTTCCGTCTGCGCGGGCCTTATTTCGCGATCGCCACGATTGCGACGGCACAGGTGCTGATGTTGATCTTCCTGAAATTTCGCGACTTCGCGTGGGGCGCCGAGGGCACAACCATTCCGAACCTCGGCAATTCTCCGCTGATGATGCAGTTTGAAGCCAAGGCCGCCTATTACTATGTCGCGCTCGGCCTGCTGGCGCTCGGCCTGGCGATTACCTACCGGATCGAGCGGTCCTGGATGGGCTATTACCTGGTTGCGATCGGCGAGGACGAAGATGCGGCGGAGGCGATCGGCGTCGATGCTCCGAAGATGAAGCGCAATATCTACCTGATCAGTTCGTTCCTCACCGCGCTCGCCGGCACCTTCTATACCCAGTATATCTACTTCATCGATCCCGCGACCGCGTTTTCCTTCAGCATCTCGATCGAGGCGGCACTGGTCTCGATCGTCGGCGGGATCGGAACCTTGTGGGGACCGGTCATCGGCACCATCCTGTTGGAAACCACCTCGACCTTGCTGCAAAGCTGGCTCGGCAATTCGATCGGCGGCGTGCAACTGACCGTGTACAG
>DASSIJ010000291.1:0-4557 GCA_035692045.1 Pseudolabrys sp.
CGCATCAGCCATGCTTCCGGCCGTTTTTCCGTTTCGGTCGCGATGCGGGCGTTGTCGATTGTCAGCCGCCCATGTGCGCCCGGTCCGATACCCGCGTAGTCATGTCCGCGCCAGTAAACCAGATTGTGCCGGCATTGCGCGTCGGGCCGCGCATGATTGGAAATCTCGTAGGCTGGCAGGCCGGCATCGGAGCAAACGGTCTGCGTGAGATCATAGAGATCGCGCGCGAGATCCTGGTCCGGAATGGTGAGCTTGCCCGCCCGGTGCAGGCCAAAGAATGGCGTGTCCGGTTCGAGGGTCAACTGATAGAGCGAGAGATGTTCGGCGGCTTCGGCGATCGCGCGCGTGAGTTCCGCCGCCCAGCCGTCGAGCGTTTGCCGGGGCCGCGCGTAGATCAGATCGAACGAGTAGCGGTCAAATATCGAGCGAGCGACGGCAACCGCGTCGAGCGCTTCCTGCGCGGTGTGCAGACGGCCGAGTTCCTTCAGCGATGCGTCGTCGAGCGCCTGTACACCGAGCGACACGCGATTGACGCCGGCGGCACGAAACCCCCGGAAACGCGTCGCCTCCACACTGGTCGGGTTGGCCTCCAGCGTGATCTCGACGTCCGGCGCGATGGTCCAGTGTTTGCCGATGCAATCGAGAATTACCTGCACGGATGACGGCTGCATCAACGACGGCGTGCCGCCGCCGAAGAAAATAGTCGATACGGTCCGGTGAGGCACACGCTCGGCCGTCGCGGCGATCTCGGTTTCGTACGCACGGAGGAACCGTGCCTCGTCGATGCCGCCATGACGCACATGGCTGTTGAAGTCGCAGTAGGGGCACTTCGACAGGCAAAACGGCCAGTGCACATAGACCGCGAAGGGCGTTGTTAAGCTCATGTTAAGCACCATAGTCCGGGCGGCGCACGGCAGCTAGGGCGGGAGGACTCTCGCTGACCACAGTTGATTAAAATTGTAACGACCGGGAACAATCTCAAGCCTTGGACAGACATGCCTCGGCCAGTTTCATGAATGCGCGCGCGCGGTGTGAGAGGCCTTGCCCTTGCGGCGGCAAACCGTGTTTTTCCTCAGCGCTCATCTCACCGAATGTGCGGTCGAACCCGTCAGGGCGGAAAAGCGGATCGTAACCAAAACCTTTGGCACCGCGTGGCGGCCACACTGCGATCCCGTCAATACGGCCTTCGAATTCCTCCACGTGGCCATCGGGCCAGGCAAGACACAACGCGGCGATGAAATGCGCGCGCCTTTGCTCGGGCGCTTTCGCGCCGCGTTCGATCAGCAACGTCTGAATTTGATTCATGGCGGCGCGAAAATCCTTGCCGGGTCCTGCCCATCGCGCAGAGTGAATACCTGGTTGGCCGTCAAGCGCATCGATGACCAGACCGGAGTCGTCGGCGAATGCCGGTTTTTCACTTGTCCGTGCGGCCGCCAGCGCCTTGATGCGCGCATTGGCGGCAAAGCTCGTTCCGGTTTCTTCCGGCTCAGGCAGACCGAGCTCGGAAGCGGAGTGCGTGTCGATGCCGTAAGGCGCGAGCAGCTCGCGCATTTCCCTGAGCTTGCCTGGATTGTGAGTGGCGATCACCACCACCCCGGTGAGTTGTCTGCTCACATCACCGCCATTTTCTGCAAGCTGACAAGCTTTTCGATGCCCTTGCGCGCGAGCGCAAGCAATACAGTGAACTGATCTTCACTGAACGGGGTTTTCTCAGCGGTGGCCTGGATTTCCACGATGTTGCCGGACCCCGTCATCACAAAATTGGCGTCAGTGTCGGCTTCCGAATCCTCCGCATAGTCGAGGTCGAGCACCGCTGTCCCATTGCATACGCCGCAGGACACCGCTGCGATGTGATCGCGCAAGACGGTTGCCTTGATCATGTCACGGGCCTTCATCCAGCTCAGACAGTCGGCAAGCGCGACCCACGCGCCGGTGATGGACGCGGTGCGCGTTCCGCCATCGGCCTGAATCACGTCGCAATCGACGGTGATTTGCCGTTCGCCCAGCGCCGGCAGATCGACCACCGAACGCAGACTCCGTCCGATCAACCGCTGAATCTCGACAGTACGGCCACCTTGCTTGCCGGCACTTGCCTCGCGCCGTGTGCGTTCCGACGTCGCCCGCGGCAGCATGCCGTACTCGGCAGTCACCCAGCCACGGCCCTGACCCTTGAGCCAGGGCGGCAGCCGCTCCTCCAGGCTGGCGGTAACCAGCACATGGGTATCGCCGAATTTCACGAAACAGGAGCCTTCGGCGTATTTGACCACCCCGCGTTCCAGCGAAACCGCGCGCAGCTCATCGACTTGTCGGCGGCTCGGCCGCATATGATGTGCTCCCTGATATTGGCCGGACACCATACTCATACACCCGGCTTGAACAAGACCGCCACAATGGTCAATTGTTCACTGGGTTTGAGGAGTTAGGCCTTGGCATCTCACGATATCCCGATTGGCGCGACACAGGTGAGTCTCGCAGCGCTCAATGAGCGTTCACGCGAGATTTTCCGCCAGATTGTCGAAAGCTATTTCGCCACCGGGGAACCGGTAGGCTCCCGCAATTTGTCGAGGCTGTTGCCGATCACACTGTCGCCGGCCTCGGTCCGCAACGTGATGTCAGACCTGGAACAGCTCGGCCTGATCTATGCTCCGCATACGTCGGCCGGCCGGCTGCCAACCGAACTTGGACTGCGGTTTTTCGTCGATGCCTTGATGCAGGTGGGCGATCTGACCGAGCAGGACCGGCGCTCGATCGAGGCGCAGGTCGCCGGGACTCGCACGGCACAGTCGTTGGAAGCCGTGCTCACCGAAGCCTCGCAGATGCTGTCCGGATTAACGCGTTCGGCCGGCGTTGTGCTCACCGCCAAGCACAACGTTCGGCTCAAGCATGTTGAATTCGTGCGCCTGGAGCCCGAGCGGGCGCTTGCGGTTCTCGTTGCGGAGGACGGGCAGGTTGAAAACCGGGTGCTCAACGTTCCGGCCGGACTGCCGACCTCTTCGCTCACGGAAGCGGGCAATTTTCTCAACTCCCGCATTCGCGGCAAGACGCTCGCCGATTTGCGCGGCGAAATCGAAAAAGCGGTGACCGAAGGTCAGGCTGAACTCGATCAACTGACGCAGAAGGTGATTTCCGCCGGGCTGGCCAGCTGGTCAGGCGGCGACGACGAAGACCGCCAGTTGATCGTACGAGGCCATGCCAATCTTCTGGAAGATCTTCGCGCGCTCGACGACCTTGAACGTGTGCGCTCGTTGTTCGATGCGCTGGAGACGAAGCGCGGAGTGATCGACCTGCTCGGCCGGGCCGAACGGGCCGACGGTGTTCGCATCTTCATCGGCTCGGAGAATAACCTGTTCTCGCTCTCCGGCTCTTCGACCATCGTCGCGCCCTACCGTGATGGCAAGGGTCGCATTGTCGGCGTGATCGGCGTCATCGGCCCCACCAGGCTCAACTATGCCCGTGTTATTCCCATGGTCGACTATACCGCGCGGGTCGTGAGCCGCCTGCTGGCTCCTTAAAAGCTTGATTTTTCACGCCGGAGCCCTGATATCCCGGGCATTCGGATATTGTTGAGGATGGATTTGAGCACGATGACGGACCCAACTGCCCGCCAGGACGAAACCGTGGCCCCCGAGACTGACAACGCTACGGTTCCCAAGGCGGCCGATCCCGTGGCTGATGCCAGGGGCGAAGCAGCCGAATTCAAGGACAAGCTGCTGCGCACGCTCGCCGAGATGGAGAACCTTCGCAAACGCACCGAGCGCGAGGTTCTCGACGCCCGCCTGTATGGCATTACGGGATTTGCCCGCGACGTTCTGGCGGTGGCTGACAACATGCATCGCGCGCTGGAAGCCATCAGCCCCGAGCTGCGCCAGGCCGCCGATGCCAAGTTGAAGGCATTCATTGAAGGCGTTGAACTTACCGAGCGCGAGCTCCTCAAAACGCTGGAGAAGAACGGCGTCAAAAAATTCTCGCCGCAAGGTGAGCGGTTCGACCCCAACGTACACCAGGCGATGTACGAAGTTCCGACGTCCGATCAATCGCCCGGGCAGGTCGCGCACGTTATCCAGGCCGGTTATATGATCGGTGACCGCGTTTTGCGGCCGGCGCTCGTGGCGGTCAGCAAGGCTGCGCCGAAGTCACCCGCCTCGGCCAACGACAATCCGCAGCCGGACAACGCCTCACAGTAACCTTTACCGCATATCGATCCCGTCGCGCACCGTTCGGAAACGACCGAACGCCTGATCCCATTTGTCGGCTGGACTTACGCCGACAATGCGCAGAAAACCGCCGGTGCCAAAGCGTAACCATTGCACCAGCGACACCCGATCACCCTGCGGCCCTTTTCCTTGCGCGCGGATTTCGTGACCCGGCGAGCCATTGATCCGCATTGGCTCCGACGATTGCAAGGTGAGTTCGCGCACTGGTGCGTTTGCAAGCAGGTCACGCGCGAACAAGCTGCGATCAGCTGCCGCAGCCGGCCCGTTACGCTCGACTGAAACGATCATGAACGCCTGGGGATCGCTATTGTCGGATTTTTGCTCGCCCAGGATGACGCTGCCT
>DASSIJ010000292.1:0-5275 GCA_035692045.1 Pseudolabrys sp.
GCTGCCCAAGCCCGGCGACTACGCGATCGGCCAGCTGTTCATGCCGCGCGATCCCGACTGGCGGCAGGTCAATCGCGACATCTATGCGCAGACCATCTTCGATGATCTGGTGCGACTTGCGGCCCTTGATGTCCGCGATGAATCCAACGCCGCACGAATCCTTGTCGAGCGCCGGATCGTAGAGACCCTGCGCGACCGGTGTGCCCGGATCGGCGGTCGAACCGCGTCCGGCGAATCCTGCGTTGCGTTGCTCCTCGCTCATCTCGTCCTGCCTCGCCGGCGCAGCCGCTGCTCCGGCGTACTCACCTCGTCCGCGCGCCCGTTACGCCCGCGGTCAATGCTAACTGATCTCGAGAAGGGCAGCCCTGTCCGGCTTATCGCCGCCCGTGGCTGCTCCTGTCGGGCGCCACCGATGTCTGCCCCTGCGACTTAAGAGCCGCCACCCGTGCCCGCCATGCATTAGGACAGTATTACTGTCCTAATGGACAATGCCAAATTTTGCCCCGCTACACAAGGCTGGTCCACGCCGGAATGGGTGAATCCTTTCCTTTTATTGCGGCGGCGCTCCTTAGCTAAGCAAGAACAGGACCACGGACACGATAGTCGCGCAATGCCATTGCGTGACTGGCCGTTTTTTGAGGGTTGAGGCGACGCGGAAAGGGATGGCAACACCCCCAATAAACGAAAGCACCCCGGGGATCCGGGGCGCCGCCGTCCTGCAATTCGCTTGAGAGGCGTCAGGCTGCTGCTTTGGTCTCAACCACCCGAGCTTTGGCCTGGCCGTTGCCGATCGGAATCTGGCGCGGTTTCTTTGCCTCGGGGATTTCGCGCACGAGATCGACGTGCAGAAGTCCGTTCTCGAGGGTCGCGTTCTTGACCAGGACATGATCGGCAAGCTGGAAGACGCGCTCGAAAGCGCGCGCGGCGATGCCCTGATAAAGGACCTCACCGTTCTGTTCTTCCTTGGCCTCCTTCGAGCCCTTGATCGTCAGCGTGTTTTCTTTCGCCTCGATGGAAAGCTCGTTTTCGCCGAAGCCGGCGACCGCGACGGTGACGCGGTAGTTGTTCTCACCGGTACGCTCGATGTTGTACGGCGGGTAACCCGGAGCGGCTTCAAATCCGTCCAGCATTGAAAACAGCCGGTCGAAGCCGACGGTGGAACGGTAAAGGGGAGCAAGATCAAAAGTTCGCATGGCATATCCTCCATTGTTGAGCGACATGCGGTGGTCCGCCGAATGGCCAGACCTAACCGTGCGCAGCCATCTGGCCTGCGCAGGATTGATATGGGTGCGACTCTCGGGCGTGCAAGGTCTGCTCCATAGACCGATAGACCACTGAATTTACTTGGTATTTTACAAAAAACGCGACTTTGGATTGAGCGCGCTCGCCACCCTGCTATAAGCCCGAAGCACTGCCGCACGGCTTTTTTCCAGCCTCATGAAACTCGTCTCAATCCCCGCCAATCCGGCGCCAGACGGTGTGGTCGTCGGTGCGATCAAAACCTCCGACGGGGTGAATCTGCGCGTTGCGCGCTGGGCGCCGCCGCCAGGCCGCAAGGGCACCGTTGTGGTCATGCAGGGCCGTGCGGAGTTCATCGAAAAATATTTCGAGACCGTTCGCGATCTGCGGGCGCGCGGGTTCGCAGTGGCGACTTTCGACTGGCGCGGGCAAGGGCTGTCCGACCGCCGGTTGTCCGACCGTCACAAGGGCTATGTGCGAAACTTTGGAAACTACATCACTGATCTCGAAGCCGTGATGGAGCAGGTCGTGCTGCCCGACTGCCCGCCGCCCATTTTTGCGCTGGCTCACTCCATGGGCGCGGCGGTGATGATTCGCGCCTGCCATGACGGCAGCCGCTGGTTCGAGCGCACGGTGCTATCGGCGCCGATGATCGCGCTCCCGTCCGGACGGCTTACGCGCGTTGCCGGCCCCCTCGCACGCCTAATGCGGATGATCGGGCGCGGAGGCGCTTATGTTCCGACCGGCGATTCCTCTGTGGCCGGAACTGAGGGCTTTGTCGGGAATGTACTGACCTCTGATCCGGTGCGTTATGTACGCAATGCCGCAATCATGGAGCAGGAGCCTGCGCTTGGGCTCGGCGCGCCGACCGTGGCCTGGGCCGATGCCGCCATGCGGCAGATGAACCAGTTCGCCGAGCACTCCTATTCCGCCAGCATCCGCCAACCGATTCTGATGGTGGCGGCAGGCCGTGATGAGGTCGTTTCGACCCCGGCGATCGAGACTTTTGGCCAGAACTTGCTCGCCGGGCGTCACCTTATCCTGGCCGGCGCTAAACACGAGATCCTGCAGGAACAGGACCAGTACCGCGCACAATTCTGGGCGGCCTTCGATGCTTTCGTGCCTGGTACACCGCGGTTCTAGCGGGCGCCCGGCATACTCCGCTCTCAGCTGCCCAGGATTTCCAGCGCTGCCTGATGCACGCGCCTGTCGCCGGCGACGATGATGCGACCGCCACCTTGTGCCGGGCCGTTGTCCCATGTCGTGACGATCCCACCAGCGCCGGTGACGATCGGGATGATCGCGACGATGTCGTAGGGCTTGATTTCGGTCTCGATGATGAGATCGATCAGGCCCGCCGCCAGCATGCAATAGGCGTAGCAATCGCCGCCGTAGCGCGAGAGCTTCACCCTGTCCTCCAGCTTTCCGAAAGCCGCGCGGTCGTCGCGGCTCATCAGCAGCGGGCTCGTCGTATACAACAAGGCATCGTCGATGCCCGTGCATCCGCGGACGTGCAAATCGCGGTTGCCGGCCGGGCCACGATAGCGCGCTGCGCCTCCATCGCCTGAGAAGCGCTCGCGCGTGAACGGCTGATTCATCATGCCGAACACCGGCTCACCGAAGCGCATCAGCCCGATCAGCGTACCCCAGGCCAGCACGCCAGAAATAAACGACTTCGTGCCGTCGATCGGGTCGAGAACCCACACGTATTCGGCGTCCGTACGCTCGGAGCCGTATTCCTCACCCAGGATTCCGTGGCCGGGGAACTGCTTGCGGATGAGCGTGCGCATGCTCTGCTCCGCTGCGCGGTCAGCCGCGGTGACAGGATCGAAGCCACCGGCCTTTTTGTTCTCGATCGCCAGGGCGGTGCGAAAAAACGGAAGAATTGTATCGCCGGACGCGGTGGCAAGTTGATCGACGAAGCTGCTGAAGTCGATGGCTGTCATGCCGCCCACCTGTTGTCTGCCTTCCGCCTATCGGACAGTGCGCCCGTCGGCAACGGCGTGATCCGGCGGTATCGCCAAACCCGAAGAAATTTCTGCTGCGGTGCGGGGTTACACGTCGATTGTTTTCGCATGGCTATGCTTGAAGACGCGGCACGGGAAGCAGCCATGCGAAAATAGCATGGGAAACACGGCCTTAAACCTTGATTTTTGTGCGTCGCGGTGTAGCTTATTGCAGTGCGGTAGCGAGAGCTACCGCTGCCCTCCTTGGGCGTTTCCTCCCTAGACTTGGGCCGCTCGCACCCGCTAGCGGCCCTTTTTTTATGAAGCGGCCGCTATTCGGCGGCGGCCCGGTAGGGCCGAAGTTGCTCCAACGGGATTTCACCCAGACGTCGGGCCAGGGTCTCCAAATCAGCTGCCAGGCGGTCGAATGTCGATGACCGCTGGTAACGCCGTTCATCCATGTAAAGGGCGCGGTTTATCTCAAGCTGGATGGCATGAAGGCCCGCAGCGGGGTTGCCGTAGTGTTCGGTGATGAAGCCGCCCGCATATGGCTTGTTGCGGCTGACCGTGTAGCCAAGCGCCCGTAGGGTCTTTTCGACCGTCTCTGCCACGACGCCGACGCAACTGGTGCCATAGCGGTCACCCAAAACAAATTCCGGCCGGGGTCGTTCGTCCCGATGACCCGCGGTGGATGGCATGGAATGACAGTCAATCAGGACAGCGGCGCCAAAATCCCGGTGCAACCGGCCGAACAGGCGGCGCAGGGTGCGGTGATACGGCTTGTACAGGCTCTCGATTCGCCGCAACGCGTCATCAACCGGTATCCGCTGATCGTAGATCTCCTGGGCATCGCCGACCACGCGGGCCACCGTTCCGAGGCCACCGGCCACGCGCATTGATCGCGTGTTGGCGAATGACGGCAGCCGCCCTTCGAACATGCGCGGATCGAGCTCATAGGGCTCGCGGTTCACGTCGACAAAGCAGCGCGGAAAATGCGCGCGCATCAGGGGGAAGCCGCAGTGAACCACACCGGCGACGAGTTCATCGACGAAGCTGTCTTCCGAGCGCCGCAAGGTGGCGATATCGAGCCGGCAGGTCGTGAGGAAATTGCGCGGGTAGGTCGAGCCGCTATGCGGAGAATTGAACAGCACCGGCCCCTGACACGCCTTGGGCTCGAGCACTTCGAACGGCGGATCAAGCTCGTCGCGGATTTCGCTCATGAAATACAGGCCATAGGAAGATTTGGATACCGTGGGTCGGACAGGCTTTAACGTGTCGTTATACCGTCTATTGTTCATGGCTGGGCCACAAAGCCAAGCCATGCTTTTGGTTCACTCGTTATTTACCGGGCATAAGTCTTAATGAGCTTGCTGAGACGGCCAAAGTCCGGCCGGACGGGGTGCTGAGTGGTGGTGTTGAGTGGTTATGTCCAAAATCCTCCTGGCTGAAGACGACACCGATATGCGGCGCTTTTTGGTCAAGGCGTTGCAAAATGCCGGCTTTGACGTGACCTCCTATGACAATGGCCTCTCCGCCTATCACCGGCTGCGGGAGGAACCTTTCGAACTGCTGCTGACCGATATCGTCATGCCGGAAATGGACGGTATCGAGCTCGCCCGCAGAGCCGCCGAACTCGACCCCGATATCAAGATCATGTTCATCACCGGCTTTGCTGCGGTCGCGCTCAATGCGGATTCCAATGCGCCCAAGCAGGCCAAGGTGTTGTCAAAACCGGTCCATCTGCGCGAACTCGTGACCGAAGTGCAGAAAATGCTGGCCGCGTGACGCTTTTGCGCGGTCTTGCCTCGCCGGTTTGGAGCCGATAGATCATCCCGGCTTAAGGGCGCGTAGCTCAGCGGAAGAGCACTACCTTGACATGGTAGGGGTCACAGGTTCGATCCCTGTCGCGCCCACCATTTCTTGTCGATTTTATCGACTTCTTTGGAATAGACCGCGCGCCGATCGCTAGAAGGTGGTCGCGATTCAATTGCATTTCAATCGCAAACAGGTTCCGTTCGCATCGCTCCGCCAATAGCGCCAGCACACAGTCGGTCGCGAGCGCCACGGCGCGGGACGCGGCGGAAAAGCAT
>DASSIJ010000293.1:0-7479 GCA_035692045.1 Pseudolabrys sp.
CGGGATTTTCGTGCGCGAAGGCATTCCGGAGTTCATGAAAGACCAGGCGGTACCCGCGGCCGATATCATTACTCCCAACCATTTCGAGCTGGACTATCTCAGCGGGCGCGTGAGCAAGAGCCTGCAACAGGCGCGCGATGCGGTGAAGGCGGTCCACGACCTGGGGCCACGCATTATTCTGGTGACGTCGTTGCACACAGGCGAGACACCGGAAGATGCGATCGATCTGCTGGCGTCGGATGGGAACAGCTGTTTCAGGATACGAACACCAAAGCTGGCGCTCACGATCAATGGCGCGGGCGATGCGATCGCCGCGCTCTTTTTCGCGCACTACCTGCGCAGCGGGAGCGTCGGCGAGGCGCTGTCGCGGGCAGCATCCAGTGTATTCGGTGTACTTTTGAAGACAGCAGAAGCGGGTGCGCGAGAGATTCAGCTGGTGGCCGCACAGGACGAGATTGCGAATCCGAGCCGGCTGTTCGAAGCGAAAGCGCTCGCGCCATGAGAGAAACACCATCGATATCTCATATCGACCGGCTGGACCTTTCCTTCGCGCCGAAGCCCTGGGACTTTGCAGTCGAACGCCGCGACGAAATCGATGCATTCTTCGCTGCGCTGCGGCGGGACAAGCCGTCGATCTGGAACGGGCGCGTCCTGATGCTGCATCACCATGCGATGAAAGATGGCGTGCTCCACGGCGAATATCTTGAAACCGACTATGCGAGCTTTGCAGCCTGGCGCCAGTGGGGCCGGCCGGCCGCGAAAGTGCACGATTGCTTCAGCGCAGCGGCAATTCTCGCGGCCGATGGTGCATTTCTGCTGGGCGTCATGGGGCCGCATACTTTCAATGGCGGAAAAATCTACTTCCCGTGTGGCACGCCGGATCTCAAGGATATCGTCGGTGACAAAGTCGATCTCGAGCTGAGCGTTAGGCGGGAGCTTCATGAGGAGACCGGCCTGAGTGTCGCGGAGTTTGCAAGCGAGCCGGGCTGGACGATGATCACCGACGGTCCGCTGATGGCGCAGATCAAGGTCTTGCGCTCGGGCGAGGATTCCGTTGCCCTGCGCAAGCGTGTCCTGTTGCACCTTGCCTCGGAACAGCAGCCGGAGCTTGCCGATATTCGCATCATTCGTAAGCATAAGGATCTCGACCCTGCGATGCCGCGCTTCGTGACCGCCTTCCTGGAATCGCGGTTGGGCAGCAGTTAAAGTCAGGCACACCGTATGCCGGAGAAGCAGATGACGCTTGGCAGCCTCACAAAGCGGTTTCGCATCGACGACCCGGACAAGTTCCGGCTGTCAGACTACGACCCGGACGACAGCGAAGGACTCACCAAGGACAAAAGCGAAGCAAAGGCTATGCTTGCCGAGGGGATCGAGCTGCTCGTCGGACTGCAGGAGAAGTTGTACGCCGACGACCGCTGGTCCGTGCTCATCATCTTGCAGGCCATGGATGCCGCCGGCAAAGACAGCGTGGTCGAGCACGTGATGTCGGGCCTGAATCCGCAAGGTGTGCAAGTGCATTCGTTCAAGCAGCCGAGTGCGGAGGAGCTGGATCATGATTTTCTATGGCGAGCGGCGCAGCGCTTGCCTGAGCGCGGCCGCATCGGCATTTTCAACCGCTCGTATTACGAAGACGTTTTGATCGTGCGCGTGCACTCTGAATTGCTCGAACGCCAGAAGTTGCCAAAACCCCTGGTGGGCAAGGATATCTGGAATCAGCGATTTGACGACATTTGCGCGTTCGAGCGCCATCTCGCCCGCAACGGCACGCGCATTCTCAAGTTCTTCCTGCATGTGTCGAAGCAAGAGCAGCGCAAGCGCTTCCTCGCTCGGATCGACGAGCCGGCGAAACGCTGGAAGTTTTCGATGGCCGATGTTGCGGAGCGAAAATTCTGGGACAAATACCAGGAGGCCTATGAAGACATGATCCGGCACACCAGCCACCCGGAAGCGCCCTGGTTTGTCGTGCCGGCTGATCACAAATGGTTCACGCGCATGGTGGTCGCCGGCGCGCTCGTGCAGGAACTTCAGGCGCTCGGCCTCGATTTTCCGAAGGTCGAGGGCAAGGCGCTTAAGGAGCTGCAGGAGGCGGGCAAAGCGCTCAAGGAGGAAAAATCCTGAGCCTCTTCTCTCACCAGATCCCGGGAATGAGCCGAAAACGCGTGGCGCGGCAATAGTCCGCATAGCCCGGCAGGTTCTCTCTCAGGAAACGCTCTTCGTCGAGCAGCCGCCAGGCCAGCACGGGAATAGCCGCGAGTGCGACCAGCAGGCCCCAATACGATCCGAGCGCGACCGGCGTGCAGATGAGCAGCGGCAGCGCAGCCGAATAAAGTGGATGTCTCACGATTGCGTAGACTCCCGTGGAGATCACCGGCTGGTGTGCCTCGACCCTGATGGTCGAAGCCGCAAAGCTGTTCTGCTTGAGCACCACGAAGAACATGCAAAAACTCAACGCGACGCCTGCGTTCGCGGCGAACACCAGCCACGCCGGCACCGCGGACCAGTGCCATCGATAGTCAAAGCCCGCCACGACGAGAAACAACAAAAACTCGATGAGAGTTATTGTCATGATGATTTTCTGCGTGGGTTCCTGCTCGGCGGCGGGCCCGGCACGCATCCGGCGCTCAACCAGTTTGGGATCGTGTTTGAGAAAATAGACGCTGATCGCGACCGAACCCGAGACGAACACGAAGCCGTAGACCCACGCCTGCCAAAACCGCAGCGATCCCGCGGGCACAAACAGCAGGAGGGCGAACACGAGCAAGCCCACCGCTGATCTCACCCATGCTTCTCGGCCGACTGCGGCAAGGTCATCGGTCATGAGGTCTCCAATGCGCAAAGTGACAGCGGTTCTGACCTATTCGGCCGCTTGATTTAGGCCACTGCTTTCCGCTAAAAGCGGCCCCCTGCGGTTAACGCGGACTTTACCTGGATCCGCCAAGTTAACCGACGAGACGAGGGACAGCCATGTCGACGCGGCAGATCATCTGCGCGACCGAGCGGACGGCGGCACACGCCGGCTCCGCGGCATCCCTCATTCTGGGCACGCTCCTTCTCCTTATCCGCCCCTGAGGGCCGGCTGGGCATATTTGCCTGGGCACTCGGGGGATCTGACGGAGAACCCATAGAGCGCCCGCTGCGGCGCATTCGAGGAGAAGGATCACTTTCATGACTACCCAGACAAAGTCCGAGAAGGACCGCGTCGTCATATTCGACACCACCTTGCGCGACGGTGAACAATGTCCGGGCGCAACCATGACGCACGAAGAAAAGATCGAGGTTGCCGAGCTGCTCGACGACATGGGCGTGGACATCATCGAAGCGGGTTTCCCGATTGCCTCGGAGGGCGACTTTGCCGCCGTGCACGAGATCGCCCAGCGTTCGAAAAAAGCCGTCATCTGCGGTCTTTCGCGGGCTGCCTTCAAGGATATCGACCGCTGCGCCGAGGCCATCAAACCAGCCAGGCGCCGGCGCATCCACACGTTCATCTCCACGTCACCGGTGCACATGAAATACAAGCTCCAGAAGGAGCCGCACGAAGTATTCGAGATGGTGGTCGGGCAGGTGACGCGCGCGCGGGGCCATACGGACGACGTCGAATGGTCGGCCGAGGATGCCACCCGCACCGAGCACGATTTCCTTTGCCGTTGCGTGGAGGCCGCGATCAATGCCGGTGCCACGACGATCAACATCCCCGACACCGTCGGCTACACGGTGCCGGAGGAATATTTCGCGCTCATTGAAATGTTGCGCACGCGTGTCCCGAACGCTGACAAGGCGCGGTTCTCCACCCACTGCCACAATGATCTTGGCATGGCAGTGGCCAACTCGCTCGAAGGGGTCAAGGCGGGCGCGCGGCAGATCGAGTGCACCATCAACGGCATTGGCGAGCGCGCGGGCAATGCTGCGCTCGAAGAGGTTGTGATGGCAATGAAGGTGCGCAACGACGTGTTGCCGTTTCATTGCGGTGTCGATGCCACCATGCTCACGCGCGCGTCCAAGCTGGTCGCGGCGGCGACATCGTTTCCGGTCCAATACAACAAGGCGATCGTCGGGCGAAACGCATTTGCGCACGAGAGCGGCATCCACCAGGACGGCATGCTCAAGAATGCCCAGACGTATGAAATCATGACGCCGGAATCGGTTGGCGTTAAGCAGACCTCATTGGTGATGGGCAAGCATTCGGGGCGTCACGCTTTCGTCCACAAGCTGCAGGAGCTGGGCTACGAGCTCGCCAGCAATCAGCTTGAAGATGCGTTTGTCCGGTTCAAGGCGTTGGCTGATCGCAAAAAGCAGATCTACGATGAGGACATTGAGGCGCTGGTCGACGAGGAAATCGCCCATGCCCATGATCGCATCAAGGTGCTGTCGTTGACGGTGATTGCCGGCACCATGGGTCCGCAGACCGCGACGCTCACTCTCGATATCGAAGGCGAGCACGTCACCACGCAGTCGACCGGCAATGGTCCGGTGGATGCAATCTTCAAGGCGATCCGCACGCTGGTGCCGCATGAGGCGACGCTTGAGCTCTATCAGGTGCACGCGGTGACCGGCGGAACAGACGCGCAGGCGGAAGTATCGGTCAGACTTTTGGAAGACGGACGCTCGTTTACCGCCAAGGGCGCTGATCCTGATACTTTAGTAGCCTCCGCCAAGGCCTATCTGGGTGCGCTCAACAAGCTGATCAGCAAGCGCAACAAGACCTCATCGATCGAGCGGCGAATTCATTCGACCGACGTCGGTTAACCGGCTGAGAGTTAAGATTAAGAACATGCCGCGCTCGAACAGGGGTGCGGCATGTGTCATTTTGGCAATGTTTAAAGGCCGAACCCCAACAAATCACATTTTGCCCGCATTTCGTTCGCTTTAGGAGCAAAATTCCCGGCTATTCGCGCGCCCGTAACCCACACAGATATTGGGGATCCTCGTAATGAAAATGACTTTATGCGCGGGCGTATTCGCGCTCGCGACGCTCGGCTTGTTGTCAGACGGTTCGTTGGCCCGTGCCACGGAATTCGACGGCCACACCGATCAAGTGCAGACGACAACTGCCATCAATGTTGCGCGCATCAAGAGCGTGCTCAAGCTCACGCCTGCGCAAGAGCCCTATTGGGTTCCGGTCGAGGCAGCATTGCGCGAGCTCGCACGCCGGCAGACTTCTGCGGAGTCAGGCGGTCTTGTTCGCCGGGTGAGTAACCGGGTTGTGTCCGTTGTGCTTAACAGCGCCGCCGTGCAGCGGCTTGCGGTTTCCGCGCGTCCGCTGATCGCGATGCTTGATGCCGACCAGATGCGCGCCGCGCATGGCCTGGCTCGGGAGATGGGCTTAGGGCCCGTCGTGGCCGCGCTGAAATAGTCGGCGACGCTTCGTCGCACTCCTTTTCCCGTTTGACGCTCGAAGCACTGAAGTCTTCCGGTTTGACGCTGTGGTCAAGGAACTTCTTGCCCATTGGTCTACTTGCCGGAAAGCCGGTTTAGTGGCACGCTAAACGGCAGAAAAACAAGGTAAAAGCCGGTTTCGAGCGGATAACTGGAGGAATACGCCTATGCGCAAGTGGCTTTTTGCGGCGGCTGCGGCCGCCATTTTCATGGCGCCCGCTGCAGTGTCGGCGCAGGCGCCGATCGTGATCAAGTTCAGTCACGTCGTGGCGCCGAATACGCCGAAAGGCAAAGGTGCCGACAAGTTCAAGGAACTTGCCGAGAAATATACCAACGGCAAGGTCAAGGTTGAGGTTTACCCCAACTCGACGCTCTACAAAGACAAGGAAGAGCTGGAAGCCTTGCAGCTCGGTGCGGTGCAGATGCTCGCGCCGTCGAACTCCAAGTTTGGCCCGATCGGCATCAAGGACTTCGAAGTGTTCGACTTGCCGTTCCTGCTGCCGAACCTGACGGCGCTGCGCAAGGTCACTGAAGGTCCGATTGGCAAGAAGTTGCTCGCGCTGCTCGACGCTAAGGGCATGGTAGGACTCGCGTATTGGGACAACGGCTTCAAGCAGATGAGCGCGAACAAGGCGCTGCACATGCCTGAGGATTACAAGGGACTGAAATTCCGAATTCAGTCATCGAAGGTGCTGGAAGCCCAGTTCCGCCTGCTCGGCGCGACGCCGCAAGTGATGGCGTTCTCGGAAGTCTACCAGGCGCTGCAGACCGGCGTGGTCGATGGCCAGGAAAACACGCCGTCGAACATGTACACCCAGAAATTCCACGAAGTGCAGAAGTATACGACGCTGACCAACCACGGTTACATTGGTTACGTCGTGGTCGTGAACAAGAAGTTCTGGGACGCGCTGCCGGCCGATATTCGCGGCCAGCTCGAGAAGGCGATGAACGAAGCGACCGTGTACTCCAACAAGATCTCCGAGCAGGAGAACGCGGAAGGGCTGGATGAAATCAAGAAATCCGGAAAGACCCAGATCATCGTGCCGACCGGCGCTGAGATGGCGGCTATGCAGAAAGCCATAGAGCCGCTTTATCAGGACATGGCGAGCCGCGTCGGCAAGCAGCTGATCGACGACGTCCGCAAGACGACGCAGGGCGTCACCAACTAGCAAGAAACGGCGGACCCGGCGGTACTGGCTGCCGGGTTCCCGCAGTGCGATCCGGGGTGGGGGATTCTGAACTTCGTCTGCGGACAGCGTGGGGGCGCCGTCTCGCCAAGAAATTTAGGATTGCCGGCCGCGGGGCTTGAGAATTGACCAGCCCTTACGCTTGAGGCGGAAGTGATTCTTCGTATTCTTGACCGACTTGAAGAAATTCTGATCGCGAGCCTGATCGCGGCCGCGACGCTGCTGATTTTCGTCGCGGTAGTACAGCGCTATGCGCTCGGCGTCCCGTTCCTCTATCCGCTGGTCTATGAGATCAACCTGACTTGGGCGCAGGAACTGTGCGTCTACATGTTCGTGTGGATGGCGAAATTCGGCGCCGCCTATGGCGTGCGTACCGGCATCCATGTGGGCGTTGACGTTGTGGTCAACATGCTGGAGCCCGGGCCGCGCAAGAAGGTCGTGCTGTTCGGTCTCCTTTGCGGAGCGCTGTTCACCTCCGTGGTCGGCACCATGGGCGCCAAGTTCGTGATTGAGCTTTACCCCACGGACCAGGTGTCGCCCGACATGGAGCTGCCACGCTGGATCATTTTCCTCTGCGTGCCGCTCGGCTCCTACCTGATGTGCTTCCGCTTTCTGCAGGTCGCCTGGGCTTTCTGGCGCACCGGCCAATTGCCGCACCATGATCCGGGTCACGTCGAGGGCGTCGAAGATCCGGCAGCCGCCCGGGATACGGCCCGATGAACAGCACCATCATCTTCGGCCTGCTGATCGCGCTGATGCTGACCGGCATGCCGATCTCGATCGCGCTCGGCCTCACCGTGCTGAGCTTCTTGTTCGTGATGACCACGGTGCCGATTGAGGCGGTGGCGCTCAAGCTATTTACGGGCATCGAAAGCTTCGAGATCATGGCGATCCCGTTCTTCATTCTGGCCGGCAA
>DASSIJ010000294.1:0-11124 GCA_035692045.1 Pseudolabrys sp.
GACGCCAGGCGAGCGCGCCACCATGGCCTTGTCGCGCATGGCGACAGCTGACGCGAGCTCGGACGGCTTGAGCGTGCCGAGCACCGACATGGCGACCTTGGCGCCGACGCCCTGCACGGTCTGCAGCAGACGGAACCACTCGCGCTCGATATCGCTCGCGAAGCCGAACAGCTTGATCTGATCCTCGCGCACATAGGTTTCGATCGACAGCGTGGCGGCTTCGCCGGGCGACGGAAGCGCCTGCAGCGTGCGGGCCGAGCAATGCACCTGATAACCGACGCCACCGACATCGAGGATGATGTAGTCCTCGCCGTAACTGTCGATGATACCCTTGAGCTTGCCGATCATGACGCCGCGATCCTCAGCACTGCGCTCGTCCGGTGATGCGCGTGGCAGACCGCGATCGCCAGCGCGTCGGCGGCATCTTCGCTTTGTGGATCGGCCTTCGGCAACAGCACGCCGATCATCATGCGGATCTGCGCCTTCTCGCCATGGCCGGCGCCAACCACCGTCTTCTTCACAACATTGGGCGCGTATTCGGCAATGATAAGCCCGGCCCTGGCGGGCACCAGCATGGCGATGCCGCGCGCCTGGCCGAGCTTGAGCGTTGCCGCCGCATTTGAGTTGACGAAGGTCGCTTCGACCGCCGCTTCGTGCGGCTGGTAGCGCTCGATCACCGCGATCAGTCCGTCATGGATCGCCAGCAGCCGGGCGCCTAGATCGGCACGGTCGCTGGTTTCCAGAGAGCCGCAGGCGATGTGGATCAGCCGATTGCCGTCGGATTCGATCAGGCCCCAACCGGTGCGGCGGAGCCCCGGATCGATGCCGAGAATGCGAATCGGATGCCGGGCCATGGTTCGTTGATAACCCCGCAGCCCGCGCCCGCCTAGGTCGGTTTGACCGCCCTGCCCATCCAGATGGGCCATCACAACCGTGGCGGACTCGGAATTCAACGCGGCTTTGCATTACAATTGCGGCGCAATGCCCGGGTCGTCTGCCTCCCCCCATCGCCGGAATCGCCGGGCCGTCATCATTGGCGGCTCGATGTCGGGCCTGTTCACCGCAGCGTTCCTGCGCCAGATCGGCTGGGACGTGGATGTTTACGAGCGATCGAGCGTCGAACTGGTCGGCCGCGGTGCCGGCATCACCGGCCACCCGGAGTTGATGGAAGCGCTCGAAGCGAGCGGTGCCGGAACCAGGGACCTCGGCATCGAGGTACCGAAACGCATTGCCGTCAACCGCGAAGGGCGCGTTACCGATGAGCGGCCGCTCCGGCAAATCCTCACCTCCTGGGATCGCCTGCAACGGCTCCTGCGCGCGACCATCGACGAGGCACGCTACCATCTTGGCTGGAATTTCGAGCGCGTCGACCAGGATGAGCGCGGTGTAAGAGTGCAATTTTCCGGCGGCCGTGTTGAGCATGCCGACATTCTTGTCGGAGGTGACGGCATCCGTTCCAGCGTGCGCGCGCAAATGGCGCCGGACGTGCAGCCCGTCTATGCCGGCTATTACATCTGGCGTGGCGCACCGAACGAAGCCGATCTCGCGCCGGAGACCCTCAACAGCATCTATCCGCTGTTCACGTTCTATTTGCCCAAACAGCAGCAGGTCATCACCTACCCGATCTCCGGCTTCGACAACGATCTGCGGCCGGGCAAACGCCGATTCAATTTCATCTGGTATCGTGTTGCCGACGCCGCAAAACTGCGCGACATGAACGTGGACGAGAACGGCGTGCAGCACGAATACTCCGTGCCGCCGCCGCTGATCCGCAAGGATCTCGTCGCGGACATGTACAGGGATGCGCGTGAGACCCTGCCACCTGCCCTGCTCGACGCGCTGATGAAGATCAAGCAGCCTTTCATCACGCCGATCTACGACTTCACCGCGCCCGAGATCGTATTCGGCCGTGTCGCCATGGTCGGCGACGCGGCCGCAAATGCACGGCCGCATATGGGCTTCGGCATGGCGAAGGCCGGCACCGATGCGCAAGCGCTCGCAAAGCATTTGCGCGACCATGACAATGTCGACTCTGCGCTGAGGGCCTACAACGCCGAGCGCCAGCCGATCGGCAACAATATCGTGCTGCACGGGCGCAAGCTCGGCACCCATCTCGGCGTGAACTTGAAGACCGAGGAAGACCGCCGCATGCACGATTTGCTCCAGAGCGATGGCGCCATGCTGGACTGGATTGCCGTCCCGAATTTCCTCGACGCCTACAAATGACGGGGGCACTTCACTTCCGTTCGTCCCCGCGAAAGCGGGGACCCAGAACGACCGGGTGGGTGGCCAAAGAGCCGGGTTCCCGTTTACGCGGGAATGAGCGGATTTTGCGATGACCGAGCTGCCGAAGCCGGATTACGCGCGCAACATGCGCATCGTCGGCCACACCGATCAGGGCGGCCGGCCCGACGGCGTGCAGGTCATGGTGCATCGCGGCTTTGCCTATATCGGGCATATGTTCTCGAAAGGCTTTTCCGTCATCGACGTGCGCGACGCCAAAAATCCGCGCGCGGTGAACTATGTCGCCGCGCCGCCGAACACCTGGAACATCCACCTGCAGGTGCATGACGACCTGTTGCTGGTGATCCACGCCAAGGACATGTTCGCGGCTGCGGAATTTTCCGATGAGCGCGCCTATTACAGCGGCGCCCTCGGCAAGACCGTCGGCACGGCAGAATCCAGGCGAAAGCGCGACTGGAACGCGGGTCTTGCCGTCTACGACATCTCGCAGCCGGAGACGCCACGCCGCATCGGCTTCATGCCGGTCGAAGGCGGCGGTATTCACCGCGTCTGGTACACCGGCGGACGCTGGGCCTTTGCGTCGGTGCTGCTTGATGGATTTACCGATTACATCTTCATGACCGTCGACATGAGCGACCCCGCACAACCGCGAGAGGCGGGGCGCTGGTGGATCCCCGGCATGAATCTGGCAGCCGGCGAAACGCCATCATGGGCTCCCGCCCGACGATACGGACTGCACCACGCGATCATTCATGCCGATACTGCCTATGCCGCCTGGCGCGATGCCGGCATGGTGGTGCTCGATATCGCCGACCGTGCCAGACCGAAGCTGATCGTGCACAGAAACTGGTCACCGCCGTTCGGCGGCGGCACGCACAATTGCCTGCCGCTTCCGGATCGCGATCTTCTCGTTGTTCTCGACGAGGCCGTGCTCGATCACCAGGAAGACGGGCTCAAGCTCATCTGGGTGTTCGACAACCGCGTGCCGCAAAATCCGGTAAGCATCTCGACATTCCCGACGCCGGAAGAAGCTGACTATAAAAGCAAAGGCGGCCATTTCGGTCCGCACAATATCCACGAGAACAGGCCGGGCAGCTTCGTCAGCTCGCAGCTGATCTTCGCGACCTACCAGAACGCCGGCATCCGCGTGTTCGATATGTCCGACGCGTTCATTCCAAAAGAGGTTGGCGCGCTGGTGCCACCGCAGCCATCGACTCTCGCCGACACACGACCGAACCGCGCGCGCGTGATCCAGTCAGCCGATGTGTTCGTGGATGCCAAGGGGCTGATCTACGCGACCGACTACAATGCGGGGCTCTATATTCTGGAATTCAAGGGCTAAGCAACGTCACGCCCGGCCTTGTCCCGGCCATGACGAAGAAGCGTTATGCGCTCATCTTCTGCATCAACGCGTCCGACACTTCGAAATTGGCATAAACATTCTGAACGTCGTCGCTGTCATCGAGCGACTCGATAAGCTTGAGAATTTTTTCGCCGGCTTCGTCATCGAGCGCGATGGTGTTCTGCGGTTTCCACAGCATCGATGATTTGCGCGGCTCACCGAATTTGGCTTCGAGCGCCTTGGCCACGTCGTTCAATGTATCCGAACTCGTTATCACCTGATGACCGTCGTCGTTTGACGTCACGTCGTCTGCGCCGGCTTCGATTGCCGCATCCAGCATGGCATCGGCGCTCGCAGCCTTGGCCTCGTATTCAACGACACCGACATGGTTGAACATGAACGACACCGCACCGGTGGTGGCCAGGTTGCCGCCGTTCTTGGCGAAAATCGCGCGCACTTCGCCGGCGGTGCGGTTGTGGTTGTCGGTCAAGGCCTCCACGATCACCGCCACCCCGCCGGGCCCATAGCCCTCGTAGCGGATCTCATCATAGCTCTCGGTGTCCGTGCCTTGCGACTTCTTGACTGCGCGTTCGATATTGTCCTTCGGCATATTCTCGGCGCGCGCCGCCAGGATCGCTGCGCGCAGGCGCGGATTGAACGCGGGATCCGGCATCCCGAGCTTGGCCGAGACCGTGATTTCGCGAGCGAGCTTGCCGAACAGCTTGGAGCGCGCCTTATCCGCGCGCCCCTTCTTGTGCATGATGTTCTTGAATTGGGAATGACCGGCCATAGGAAGATTTGCGACGTCTGTTGATGCCGGCGGCTATATAGGCTGCCTGCGCGGAAAAATAAACATGCAAGCTCTGTTTGTAGAGGTCAGGCTGCCGCGACCGCAACGTTGCGCAGGATCGATCCGATGCGCGCGCCGACTTTGGCCACATTGCGATGGACGCGCGCCTTGTACCGGGTCACGGCGTCCCGGTCGACCAGGAAGAATTTCTGTTCCGGATAGGCCCGGCCAAAAACATCGATCAACATACTGCGAAATTGGCCGGCCGTGAGATCGGGTTGCCGCGCCGGCATTTCCGCGTAAGCCGCAAGCTCCGCCGAGGGCAGAGCGCAAAGCAGCGCCGTCGGTTCGGTCGAGTAGACCTGCTTGTGTTGCTGGATGGTATGAATGGCGCGGTCCAGCGCGAGCTCTTGGCCGAGTTCGCTGCTGATGACCAATGGCTCGTCATTGACTGCCCGCGTCAGGGGAAATTGATCGATCAGCCAGTCACCGATGTGAACGACGTTGTTGCGCCCGCGTCCGTACATCAGCACGTCGTCCTCGTAGCGCGCGAACCATGTATCGAGCCGATCGATCAGACGATCGACGGCCGGACGCGAGATCAATTCCCGGCGCTGCGTGCCGAAAATTCCAATCGCCCCCCGGGACCGCGAAATGATATCGAGCACGTCCTCTCCGAGAAGCGGTGGAAACAGCCCGCTGCCGACGCCGAGAATGACAAGGTCGTAGTTGGCGCGCGCCTCGTTGAGTGTGTAAAAGGTCAGATGATGCACCTCCGCCTCACCCGGCAGCAGCGAGTTGACCATGTGACAGCCGAGCCGGGCCGCGAAATTTCCACTTCCGTCGTCGGAAATCACGGCAACGCTGCAGGATGCGGCCGGTGCAAGCCACTCCGTCGGCGTGAGTCGCATCAATACCTGAGTATCGTCGATCGGAGTCGTGCACTCGATACGGAAGCCGTAGCGGTCGAATAGCAGCGCCAGATCACAGAAACTCAGATGGTTGGCGAAGCCGAGTGCAGCGCGATCGAGGCCCTTCGCGAGGTCGGTCGCGCAATAGCTCAGTATTATGTCGCGCTTGCAGAAACGCAGGTGGGTGAACAGGCTCTCCACGTCGGCGATCCGCTCGAGCGCACCGAGCATCACGATGACATCGCATTGTGACGCAGCTTCGGTCGGGAAATCGCCGCTGTTCAAATCGCAGACAGGCGTTGTGCGTTTCTTGCCGGCGCGGTCGATACCGCGATAGCTGCAGCTGCCTGGCAACAGCCTTTGCATGGCCGCGCTGCCGCTCAGATCGAGCACACGGGCTCCTGCAGGAATGAACTGCGAGGCAAGCTCGGCGCGGGGATCTACTTTCTTTTTCGGCGCAGGCGACGGGACGGTATCCGGCGGCAGTTCCAGAGCCAGATTGCTATTGACGTGCAGATGCATGGCCACCTGTGCCGAGGTCGCTATGCCGGACCCAGCACATGCCGGCGAATCAACTTCATCTAACGAATCACCGCTGCGATTCGCGGTCAACCCGGCGCGCCGCGAATAAATTTGATTGCGATCCCCGGGTGCGGTGTTTCGGTGGCGGCGCTCTGTTAGTCCCAAAAATCCGGCCGCGCTTCTTCCAGGATGCCGCCGAGCCGCAACGCTCCGACTTTGACTGCCAATCCGGTCGCGTCATCGGTTTCGACCGCCAAACCGCACAGCGTAGCCGGGCCGCCGGCCGGCTCGAATTTCGCGCCCGGCAGTTTGCGCAGAAAGCGATTGAGCGGCTCCTCCTTATTCATGCCGATGATCGATTCAAATGCCCCGGTCATGCCCACGTCCGAAATGAAGGCGGTGTGTCCCGGAAGGATTCGATAATCGGCGGTCGGTGCATGGGTGTGCGTGCCGACGACCAGGCTCACACGGCCATCGACGAAATAACCCATGGCCTGCTTCTCGCTGGTGGCCTCGCAATGGAAATCAATGACAATTGCGTCCGTATCGGATTTGAGCGCGCAAGCGGACAGTTCGTGTTCGACCGCAGCAAAGGGATCATCAAGCGGATCCATGAAAATGCGGCCCATGGCATTGATGACCAGCGCGCGCTTGCCGTTCTTGGTGTCGATCAGTGCGGCTCCGCGCCCGGGCGTGCCTTTCGGATAGTTGAGCGGGCGAATGAGGCGTGGCGCACGCTCGATGAACACCAGTGCCTCGCGCTGATCCCAGGCATGGTTGCCGAGCGTGATGGCATCTGCGCCGGCATCGATGAACTCGTTGTAGATGACCTCGGTGATCCCGAAACCGCCGGCCGCATTTTCACCGTTGATTACGACCAGGTCGAGCTTCCATTCCGCAATCAGGCCCGGCAGCCGTTCAAGCACAACGGTTCGCCCGGAGCGCCCGACAACGTCGCCAATAAAAAGGATGCGCATGCAGTAACTACTCGCGGAAATCGATGGTCTCGCGCTCCGTTAGCAGGAGATCGAGCCGCGCGTCGCGCTGGGTGGCTGGAACCTGGGGAATTTCCTGGGCCGCAAAGGCGATGCCAATGGCCGTCACCTTCTTCTTTGCGCGCAATGCATTGATGGTCATGTCGTAGTATCCCGCCCCATACCCGATGCGATGGCCGTCGCGGTCGAAGGCGGCAAGCGGCACAATCAGGACATCGGGCGCAACCTCCGGCGCCTCCGGCACCGGCTCGCGGATGCCCCATTGGCCGGATGCCAGCGGCTCCCCGAAAGTCCATGCACGCATGATCAGCGGCTTGCCGCGGCCGGCGATTGCCGGCAGAGCGAGCGTCGCGCCGGCGTCCGCAAGTTTGCGCATGAGCGGAACGGGATTGATCTCACTTCTCATCGGCGAGAAGCCGGAGACGATTGTGCCGCGCTCGAATTTTACCGGGAACGGCCGGGACGCAATTGCCTCGGCGCCGGCAGCGCGCACAGCCGCTGGCAACGCATCGCGAAATGCGAGGGCCTGCTGGCGAAGCCGCGCTTTTGGTGAGTCGGTTTCGGCGATATTCGTCATTGCAAAAAAGTGCGGAGCCGCGAAAACCGTCGGAGTGCGATCCCGGGAACCTACATAAGTAGGTGGGCGCCATATGACCGAACCCACGAGCCCGGCCAGGGACAGCTCCCGTTAGGATCGTAAGGCCCCGGGGAATGTGTCTCCTAACGCGCCCCGCAGCCCCGCGAGTCGAATGTAGTGCTTATAAGAGGCAGACGCCATGCCGACTCTCATCGATTGTCGGAAGAAGTTAAGACCGGCTCACCCGATCGGCACGCTGCCATTGCCGACCGTTTGATTGAGTTTCTTTGTAATGCCTTCGATGCGTTCAGCGGCGGAGTTGAAGGCTCCGGTCACGGCGTCGGACGCGGCCTTCGCGCGATCAGCGGCAACGAGCCGAGCATCTTGCAAGGCAGCGACATCTTCCTCGAGGCGGCGCACCTTCTGCATCGCCTCATTCATTTCGTCGGCCAACATCAATGCAGCCATCACCGTCAGGCGCGTGTCACCGATTTCACCGAACTTGCGCCGCAGGCTGATGATGCGCTGGTCGATATCCTTGGCGAGCGACTGCAGATGATCTTCCTGCCCATCCTCGCAAGCGAGACGGAATTGACGGCCGGCGATGGTGGCAACGATCTGGGCCATGAATTTACTCGTTCAAGTCCAGCACCGACTGGATTGACGCAATCGCAGTATCGAGTCGCTCGGCGATTTCGCGGTTTGTCGATTCCAGTCGCCGCGAGCGCGCGGTTTCGCCATCAAGTGCTGCGGCCAATCGCGTACGGTCAACACCGAGAGCCTGCACCTGGGCGGCGAGGCCCTCTTCATTGCGGTCAGCCTGCTTACGCCGTTCAACCGCGGCATCGAGCGCGTCGAGAGCGAGCGCCAGACGCCTGACGGCAGTATCGATTGCGCTTTGCTCCGTCATTGCCTTGCTCCGCATCAAAAAGTCTTGCGGCGGCAGATATTTAGGCAAAGAACTTTACGTGCTGCACGACCGCACAGTCAACGCTTGGCGGATGATTTGCCCAGCTGTTTTCATGGCCTGTGCATGACGGATCAGTGACGGAGCGGTCACATTGACTCAAAGGACTTACATGCTATCCACCGCCCAAAAGGCCCATTCATGAGCGCAAAAGCCTCGCCGACGGCAGCCGCGGCGCCCGTAGAGCGTCGCGAGCAACCGGTCGCCGCCCCTGTCATTGCTCACGCGAGCATGGCCAACGCGATTCGCGCGCTGGCGATGGACGCCGTGGAACAGGCGAAATCCGGCCATCCGGGCATGCCGATGGGCATGGCCGACGTGGCGACCGTGCTCTTCTCGCGCTTTTTGAAGTTCGACCCGGCCGATGCCGCCTGGCCCGACCGCGACCGCTTCGTGCTGTCGGCTGGCCACGGCTCGATGCTTCTCTACAGCCTGCTCTATCTGACCGGCTACGAAGCGATGACGATCGAAGAGATCAAACGCTTCCGTCAGCTCGGTTCAATCACCGCCGGCCATCCGGAATTTGGCCACGCGCCCGGCATCGAGACCACCACCGGTCCGCTCGGGCAAGGGCTCGCCAACGCCGTCGGCATGGCGATCGCCGAGAAACATCTCGCTGCAGTGTTCGGCGACGGCATCGTCAACCACAAGACCTACGTCATTGCTTCCGACGGCGACCTGATGGAAGGCATCAGCCAGGAAGCAATCGCGCTCGCGGGCCATCTCAAACTCAATAAACTGATCGTCCTGTTCGACGACAATGACATCTCGATCGATGGCGCATTGTCTCTTGCCGACAGCGTCGATCAAGTGAAGCGCTTCGAGGCGGCCGGCTGGATCGCATCGCGGATTGACGGGCACGATCCGACGGCAATCAGTGCGGCGTTGGAAAAGGCGCAGACGTCCGATAAGCCGGTGCTGATCGCCTGCAAGACCAAAATCGGATTCGGTGCGCCAACCAAGCAAGGATCGGAAAAGTCGCACGGGTCTCCGCTCGGGGCGGAGGAAATCGCCGGTGCGCGCAAGACGCTTGGCTGGACGTCCGCGCCATTCGAAGTGCCGGCCTACATCCTGAAAGCCTGGCGCGCAGCGGGCGCGCGCTCAAAAGGCGCGCACGGAGATTGGGCAAGGCGGATGGCCGCGCTCGACAGTGGCAAGCGTGCGGAATTCGAGCGCCGCATGAAGGGCAACGTGCCGAAGCAAGCACTCGCGGATGCCATTCGCGCGGTGAAGGAAAAGCTCGCGGCCCAACCGAAGGAAATGGCGACCCGCACCGCCTGCGAATTCGCGCTCGAGAGCCTGATCCCGGCACTGCCGGAGATGATCGGCGGTTCGGCCGATCTCACCGGTTCCAACAACACGCGCATCAAGGGCATGAAGGCGATTTCGTCCGGCGATTTCTCCGGCCGCTTCATCCATTATGGCGTACGCGAGCACGGAATGGCCGCTGCCATGAACGGCATGGCATTGCACGGCGGCATCGTTCCCTACTCCGGAACGTTCTTGGTTTTTTCCGATTACTGCCGTCCGGCAATCCGGCTCGCCGCGCTGATGGGCAAGCAGGTTGTCCACGTGATGACCCACGACTCCATCGGCCTGGGCGAAGATGGACCGACGCACCAGCCGGTCGAGCATCTCGCCGCGCTTCGGGCGATTCCAGATCTGTTGGTGTTCCGTCCCTGCGACGCGGTGGAAACCGCCGAGTGCTGGCAACTGGCGCTTGAGGCCAACGACAGGCCGAGCATCCTCGCCCTCACACGGCAGAATCTTCCACGGCTGCGCAGCCGGCTCGACGACGGCAATATCTGCGCGCATGGCGCCTATGAGATAGCGGGCCCGGACGGCCGCTCGGATGTCTCGATCTTTGCCACCGGTTCCGAAGTTGCGATTGCGGTCGACGGCGCAAAGCTGTTGGCGCAGCACGGCATTGCGGCACGCGTGATCTCGGTGCCCTGCTTCGAATTGTTCCATGAGCAGAGCGAGGAGTACCGGCGCGCCATCATCGGCGACGCACGGGTGAAGATCGGCGTCGAAGCCGCGGTTCGACAGGGCTGGGATGCCATTATCGGTTCCGATGGAATCTTCATCGGAATGAATTCGTTCGGCGCGAGCGCGCCGTACAAGGAACTGTACAAGAAATTCGGGATTACCGCTGAGGCGATTGCCGCAGCGGCGATAAAGAAGCTGGGTTAGATGGGCCATGTCCGGCCTTGTGCCGGGCATCCACATCTTACTATCTAGAATAGCCGGGAGCGTTTCCATGACAGTACGCGTTGCCATCAACGGATTTGGCCGTATCGGGCGCAACATTCTGCGTGCCATCGCTGAAGCCGATCGCAAGGACATCGAGGTCGTTGCGTTAAACGACCTGGGCCCTGTCGAAACCAACGCCCACCTGCTGCGCTATGACAGCGTGCATGGCCGCTTTCCTGGTGAAGTGACCGTAAAGGGCGACAGCATCAGCGTCGGCAACGGCGCCATCAAGGTCACTGCCGAGCGTGATCCCTCGAAGTTGCCGTGGAAGGATCTCGGCGTCGATATCGCGCTCGAGTGCACCGGCCTGTTCACGGCGAAGGACAAGGCGGCGGCGCATCTGACTGCCGGCGCCAAGCGCGTGCTGATTTCAGCGCCCGCCGACGGAGCCGATCTCACCGTGGTTTTCGGCGTCAACCACGACAAGCTCACGAAGGATCACAAGGTCGTTTCCAACGGCTCGTGCACCACCAATTGCCTTGCGCCGGTCGCCAAGGTGCTCAACGACGCGGTCGGTATCGAA
>DASSIJ010000295.1:0-9151 GCA_035692045.1 Pseudolabrys sp.
GGCGGCGGCAGGCGAGTGACGATCGCTTCCAGAACTTCCGGGACATTCAGGCCGGTCTTGGCGGAAATCTCGATGGCGTTGCTGGCGTCGAGCCCAATGACGTCCTCGATCTGTTGCTTGACCTTGGCAGGCTCGGCGGCGGGCAAGTCAACCTTGTTGAGCACCGGCACGATCTCGTGACCGTTGTCGATCGCCTGGTAAACGTTCGCCAATGTCTGCGCTTCGACTCCCTGGCTGGCATCAACCACCAGCAACGAACCCTCGCAGGCGGCGAGCGAACGGTTGACCTCATAGGCGAAGTCGACGTGTCCGGGCGTGTCGATCAGGTTGAGGACATAGTTCTTGCCGTCGCGTGCCTTGTAGTTGAGCCGTACGGTCTGCGCCTTGATGGTAATGCCCCGCTCGCGCTCGATGTCCATGGAATCGAGCACTTGCTCCTTCATTTCGCGCTCCTCCAGCCCGCCGGTGAGCTGGATCAGCCGGTCGGCAAGCGTCGATTTCCCGTGGTCGATATGGGCGACGATGGAGAAATTGCGGATATTCTGGATCGGTGACGTCGTCATGGCGGGCGAGATAACACCCGGGGTGAGGTCCTTCAAGCGCGACAGGTTGGTTGACCCGCTGAAAGTGGTCCAAAAGCGCACATGCCCGGCGCAAGGCCGGGCATGTCGATGCTCAGTCGCATTAAACACTAGTAGCGGTAATGATCGCTCTTGAACGGGCCGTCCTTCGGCACGCCGATATAGTTGGCCTGATCGGGACGCAGTTCGGTCAGCTTCACGCCGATTTTGGCAAGATGCAGCCGCGCAACCTTTTCGTCGAGTGTCTTCGGCAACACATAGACCTTCTTCTGGTACTTGCCCTGGTTGGCGAATAATTCGATCTGCGCCAGCGTTTGGTTGGTGAACGACGCCGACATCACGAAGCTTGGATGGCCCATCGCGTTGCCGAGATTCACCAGACGGCCTTCCGACAACAGGATGATGCGGTGCTTGTCTGGAAACTCGATTTCGTCGACCTGCGGCTTGATGTTGGTCCACTTCAGGTTCTTCAGATGCGAGATCTGGATCTCGTTGTCGAAGTGGCCGATGTTGCAGACGATGGCGCGATCCTTCATCGCGCGCATATGCTCGATCGTGATGATGTCCTTGTTGCCGGTGGCGGTGACGAAGATGTCGGCACGCGGAGCGGCGTCTTCCATGGTCGTGACTTCGTAGCCTTCCATCGCAGCCTGCAGCGCGCAGATCGGATCGACTTCGGACACCATCACGCGACACCCGGCCTGGCGCAGCGACGCCGCCGAGCCCTTGCCGACATCGCCAAAGCCCGCGACCATCGCCACCTTGCCCGACATCATCACGTCGGTGCCGCGGCGGATGCCGTCGACCAGCGATTCACGGCAGCCATAGAGGTTGTCGAATTTCGACTTGGTGACGCTGTCATTGACGTTGATCGCCGGGAACAGCAGTTTGCCGGCCTTTTCCATGTCATAGAGCCGGTGCACGCCGGTGGTGGTTTCCTCGGAGACGCCTTTGATGTTCCTGGCGAGCTCAGCGAACCAGCCTTTCGGCTTTTCCTTCAACATACGCTTGATCAGCGCGAAGAAGACCTCTTCCTCTTCACTGTTATGCTGATCGAGAAACGTCGTGTCGCCGTGCTCGGCACGCAGACCTTGATGCACGAACATCGTGGCGTCGCCGCCATCGTCGAGGATCATGTTGGGTGTGCCGCCGCCGTGCCATTCGAACAGCTTGGCGGTGTAGTCCCAGTAGTCCTTCAGGCTCTCGCCCTTGATCGCAAACACGGGAATGCCAGCGGCGGCGACCGCCGCCGCGGCGTGGTCCTGAGTTGAATAGATGTTGCAGGACACCCAGCGCACGTCGGCACCGAGCGCCACGAGCGTCTCGATCAGTACCGCGGTCTGGATGGTCATGTGCAGCGACCCCGCGATGCGAGCGCCCTTGAGCGGCTTCTTGGGGCCAAATTCCTCGCGGGTCGCCATCAGGCCGGGCATTTCGGTTTCGGCGAGCGAGATTTCCTTGCGGCCGAATTCGGCGAGCGAGATGTCCTTGACGATGTAGTCGCCGGATTTGGCTTTCAGCTGGGCGGCAGTCATGGCGGTCCTTGGTCAGTGGGTTGCTTGGCTGGGCGTGCCTATAACAGCCCGCCGCCAGCGCCGCAATGCATATATAAAGAATTCTTTATGTAGATTCGGGAGGCCGGTGCGTGCCGACACCGCTAGTCTTCTTCACCGAACCCACCGGCCACCAGCTTGCATAAGGTCTCGACCGCTACAGTGGCGTCCTTGCCGATGGCCTTGATGGTGATGGTGATGCCCGGGCCAGCGGCCAGCATCATGAGCCCCATGATTGAGGTGCCCCCGACAGTCTCGTGCCCGCGGGTGACGGTGATGGCGGCGTCAAATTGTTCGGCAGTCTGCACGAATTTCGCCGAGGCGCGGGCGTGCAAACCCTTCTTGTTGACGATCGCAACCTCGCGCACGACGGGGTTGTCGTCCGCTGACGCGCGGCCGCTCATTTACCGTTGAGAACCCGGCTGGCAATTGTGCAGTACTTGCGTCCAGCTTCCTGCGCGGCGGCAACCGCATCTTGCAGCGGGCAAATCTCACGGATTTTGGCAAGCTTGATCAGCATCGGTAAATTGATACCGGCTAGAACTTCGACCTTGGGCTGGCTCATAACCGAGATGGCAAGGTTGGAAGGCGTGCCGCCAAACATGTCGGTGAGGATAGCAACACCTTCGCCGCTATCCACGCGCTTGACGGCGTCGAGGATATTTTTTCGGCACTGCTCGACGTCGTCGTCGGGGCCAATCGTGATTGCCTCGATCTGACGCTGGGGCCCCACCACATGCTCCAGCGCTGAGCGGAACTCGATAGCGAGCCGCCCGTGGGTTACAAGTACGAGGCCGATCATCCCTAACTCCTCGCCGGCGCTACGCTGCACCGCACGAAAGGGCGCACATTCACGCCCATCTGAAGGCCCATTGCAAGGGCTTCCGTCGCTATATAAGTGGCCTGTTGCACTGCGGAAAGATGGGGCCAAAGGGCGGCTCGGAGTGTGCGTTTTCGGCGGCCGCGATCCTAGGCCGGGTATAGTTAATTTTTCTTCGATCAGATCGAGGGTGCCGGGGTAGCCAACTGCCAGACTTGGGTCAATGACCCGCTGGGGGGATACGCAAGGCCGCCAGGACCAGGGGCAATGGCGCCGTTTCCGCTGCAACCCCAAGGCGAGGAAGGATAATCCCGTCAATTGTAGTGCTGTGGGCGCTTTCCTTGGGGTTCCGGGCGGCGTCTGCGGCCGCGAGATCGACGACCAGCCCCACGACGGCGACCGGCTCGAATTCGATCCGCCGGATACCGAGACCGCGGATCTCGACCATGCCTTCGAGCGCCTGCGCTGGACGCGCGAGCAGCCGTCCCGAATGGGATTCGAGGTGTGTGCGGTCGTCGGCAACCAGTCTCGCGAAGGGTAACAGGCCCTCCTCCGCCGCCGTTACGAGGTTCCACGCAAGGCGCGATTTGCCGGAACCGGACGGACCGCGGATCAGCGCCGCCTTGGCGCCGACGAGGACCGCGGAAGCATGGATCGTCGGTTTGGCGGCCGCCATTATGTTGCCGGCAGCCGCACCACAAAGCGGGCACCAAGCACGCGCGGGACTCCGCCGCCGCCTGCGACGCTGACGCGATTCTCGACCCGGATGGTGCCGCCGTGGGCCTCCATGATCTGCTTGGAGATCGACAGACCCAAACCGGAGTTTTGCCCGAAGCCTTGTTCCGGCCGGTCGGTATAGAAGCGCTCGAAGATCTTATCGAGCGCTTCTGGCTGGATGCCCGGCCCGTCATCGTCGACCACAATCTCCACCTCGCTCCTGAGCCGGCGGCAGGTAATGCGCACCGTGCCTCCAGCCGGCGAGAACGAGCGCGCATTGTCGACGAGATTGCTGACGACCTGGCCAAGCCGGGAGTCGTGCCCCGGCACCTTGAAATTTGACAGCGGGCCGCCCTCGAAACTCAGAGTTACGTTGACGTCGTTCGTGCGGATTTCGTTGGCGGCCTTGACCAGCGCGTCGAGCAGTTTGGCGAGGTCGACCGGCGCGGCTTCCTGCCGCTGCAATTCTGCATCGAGCCGGCTGGCGTCAGAGATATCCGAGATCAGGCGGTCGAGCCGCCTGACGTCATGCTCAATCACAGCAAGCAAGCGCTGACGGCTTTCCTCCGACTTGGCGAGCGGCAGGGTCTCCACCGCAGAGCGCAGCGAGGTGAGGGGGTTACGAAGTTCGTGCGCAACATCGGCTGCGAAGCTTTCGATGGCCTCGATGCGGGTATAGAGCGCATTCGTCATATCGCGCAGCGCACCGGACAAGTCCCCGATTTCGTCGCGCCGGCGCGTAAAATCCGGAATCTCCACGCGCGTACGGATACGCCGGCGGACGCGTTCGGCGCCGTCGGCGAGCCTGCGGACAGGCCCTGCGATCGTGCCGGCGAGGAGCATGGAGAGTACGACCATGACGCCCGCCGCAACGAAGAACACCTTGACGATCGCGAGGCGCTCCGCTTCGACCATGTCGTCGATGTCGGCGCCTTGCGTCGATAGCATGAGTGCGCCGCGCACAGCGCGGAAGCGTTGCACCGGGACCGCAACCGAAACGATCACTTCGCCGCGGTCGTTGACCCGGACCATGCTGGCGTGAGCGCCGTTGAGTGCCTGCGAGACTTCCTGGTAGCCCTTGCCGTTCTCCGGACCCAGCTCGTTGTAGAGCGGAAGGTCGCCGCGGCCGAACCAGCGTCGCAGGGCGATGAATGCCCGCTCCATCAAGCCGGGCTTGTCCGCGCTCGGGGGTGGAAGGTCGAAGCGCAGCACGTCGCCGCGGCCGTAGAGATTGCGGCTGTCGAGAATAAGCACGCCATCGCGATCGTAGATGCGCGCGCGCGTCTTCGTCGGCGAAACGAGACGGCGCAGAAGCGGGGCAACCCGCTCCGGATTGATCGGAAACTCGATGCCGGAGAGCGAGTCATCCGCCGGGCCATAGCTTTCGCCCGCCTGCAGTTCCAGCAGGCGTTCAGGATCGATCGTAATGGAATCGGTTTCGACGGTGGCGGATGCCGCAATCGCGCCGGCAATGATTTCGCTCTGCGTGAGCAGGCTTTGTACGCGCGCGTCGATCAATCCGGCGCGGAACTGCGAGAGGTAGAGCACGCCGGTGACCAGTGCGACCAGTCCGGCAAGATTGAGGAAAACGATGCGCCTGGTGAGACTGGAAAAACTTTGCGAGACGAAGAAATGCCAAACCGAGCGCGTCACGCGCCGTACAGCACCGTCTTGCCTGGGCGGTGGACGAGCGCTTTCCGCGCCGGGCCGTTCGGCTTCGGCGTTCTGCGCAACAAGTTCCGCGGTTCGATCGAGCACGTCGTTCAATCCAGCCGGGTTGACCGTGGGCCTCAAATAGACCCGGGATTTTACCGCAAGCCAGGACGCTCCGTCAGGCCGCCCAGGTCGGCCGCGACATAAAGAATACGTTATTCCTTAAAGCGATATCCGACGCCATAGAGCGTCTCGATCATCTCGAAATCGTCGTCAACGACCTTGAATTTCTTGCGCAGACGCTTGATGTGGCTGTCGATCGTCCGGTCGTCGACATAAACCTGGTCGTCATAGGCGGCATCCATCAGCGCGTTGCGGCTCTTAACCACTCCGGGGCGGGTTGCGAGGGCCTGAAGGATGAGAAACTCGGTGACCGTGAGCGTGACCGGCTCACCCTTCCACGTGCAGGTGTGGCGCTCGGGGTCCATGCGGAGCAGGCCGCGCTCCAGCACCTTGGCGGAATCAATTTCCTTGGGAGGTGTGCCGTCTTTCGGGCTGGAGCGGCGCAGCACAGCCTTCACGCGTTCGACCAGGAGCCGCTGCGAGAACGGTTTGCGGATGAAGTCGTCGGCGCCCATCTTGAGGCCGAACAGTTCGTCGATCTCTTCATCCTTGGAGGTGAGGAAGATCACGGGAATGTCGGTCTTTTGGCGCAGCCGCCTCAATGTCTCCATGCCATCCATACGCGGCATTTTGATATCGAGGATCGCCAGATCCGGCGGCGAAGTCTTGAAACCGTCCAGCGCCGAAGCACCGTCGGTATACGTCATGATGCGGTAACCCTCTGCTTCAAGGGCCATCGAGACCGAGGTCAGGATATTGCGGTCATCATCGACGAGAGCGATTGTCGGCATGGAGCCCCTCTTCCGTGACGTCCCGCAAGTTTTGAACCCCATAAACGGGGTCTGAAATGTGGCCTCTTTGCAACAACTATGTGATTCGGTAGCGATTTCAACCCCGAGGGCCGAAAACACTGCGGCTTCAGGGACCGTATCGTTAAAACCGAGCAGTCAAAGCAATGAAACCGAATAATACCTTTGATCCCGGACTGGCGGCAAAGAAACTGCTGCGCGAAGGCCGATCGGGGGCCCTTGCGACCTTGGATGCCGGCTCAGGTGATCCCTATTGCTCGCTGGTGAACGTTGCGACGGCGGTCGACGGTGCCCCACTCCTCTTGCTGTCGAAACTGGCATTGCACACCAAAAACCTCCTGGCTGACGCGCGCGTGTCGCTGATGCTCGATGAGCGCAAGGAAGGCGACCCACTTGAAGGCGCGCGCGTCATGCTGATGGGCACCTGCGCGAAAGATTCCGATCCATTGTCAGGTCCGGCTTATCTACGACGCCACCCGGAGGCCGAAATGTTCGCGGGCTTTGCGGACTTCGGGTTCTATCGGATGGAGATCGTTCGCGCGCATCTCGTCGCCGGCTTTGGCCGCATTGTGGATCTCAAGCCGCAGGATGTGCGGACTGATATTTCCGATGCGAGGGCGCTCGTCGAGTCGGAGGTTGATGCGATCGCGCACATGAATGCGGACCATGCCGACGCTTGCCGGCTTTATGCCACCAGACTGCTTGGTGCGTCTGATGGCGACTGGCGCTGCGTCGGAATTGATCCTGAAGGCCTCGAATTGCAGAAAGAACGAACGGCGCTGCGGTTGCCTTTCCCGCAGCGGGTTACCGGACCTGGCCCTTTGCGCGCCTTGCTTAAACAACTCGCCGATCAAGCGCGCGCAAGCTGAGCGCGGGCGGCAGCCCACTTTTTCACGGCCCGCACATGCGGCCGATGTTTGTCTTGTCGTCAAGCTGACCCGGATGAGTCACACTGCGCTCAGCAACAAGGTCCGGGAGCGAGACGATGCGTAAAATCCTGCTTTCGATTTTTCTGAGCGCCGCCGCAATTCCTGCAATAAGTCCGACAATGGCCGGAGAACCGATCACTTTGCGCGACATGGGTTCTTTTCATGTCGGCGGGCGTGTTGTGGAGATATCCGGCAAGCCCGTGAAAGAGCTCGTGCTCGGTGCCGGCGGGGTTCCGGCCAAGATCGATCCGAACGGACTTTATGAGGTCGAGCAGATGTATGTGCAGTATTTCCTGCCGCAGAACCGCAAGGGCAAGTATCCACTGCTGATGTGGCACGGCGGCGGTCTCACCGGCGTCACCTACGAGACCACGCCCGACGGCCGTGAGGGTTGGCTTAATATGTTTATCCGCAAGGGATGGGATGTTTACAACTCCGACGCGGTGGAACGCGGCCGCTCCGGGTTTGCGCCGCCGGATGTATGGAACAGCGAGCCGAATTTTTTGACCAAGGCCAATCCGTTCGAACGCTTCCGCATCGGGGAGGGGCCTGGCTCGTGGAATGCCGACCCCGCAAAAATGAAAGTGATCCCCGGCAATCAGTTTCCAGTCGAGGGATATGACAATTTTACGAAGCAGATCGTGCCGCGCTGGACCAACACCGACGCAGCGATCATCGCCGCCTACACCGCGCTGGTCGACAAAATTTGCCCGTGCGTGCTGCTGTTCCACAGCCAGGCTGGCGGCTTCGGCTTCACGGTAGCGCAGTCGCGCCCCGACAAGATCAAGGCGATCGTTGCAGTCGAGCCGGCGGTGGCCGGCGATAAGGCCAAGGCCGGCGCCCTGAAAAACATACCGACGCTGGTGGTCTACGGCGATAACATCCCGCTCGATAGCCGCTGGCCGAAAATGCGCCAGCTTGGCGTTGATTATGCCGAGGCCGTCCGCTCCGCGGGTGGCAGCGTGGACGTGGTTAACTTGCCCGAGGTCGGTATCAAGGGAAATTCCCACATGCTGATGATGGACAAGAATAATGGTCAGATTGCCGACCTAATTCAGAAGTGGCTTACAGATAAGGGAATGGTCGAGTGATTGGAGCGGGCTGAATTCGTAGACGGCTCAGTTTCGTTTCTAGTTTTTGCCGCCCAAGGCATTGGTGCAGCGCAATGTCGACCGGCAACCTTGCATGGCATTTCTGCTTGGCATTTATGGGCCGTTGGTGCATATGCTCGCGCGCTTTGGACTGAGGGGCTATACTGAGATTTATAGCCGCATAGGGCCTAACGGCCCGCGAGCTTTGGCTGGAAGCGGCCCGCCTGTTGGGAGGAATCGCGTGCAAGAGCAGGGTGTGAGGAACGGTGCCTACGGCGCCGACAAATTCGGCTTCAAAAATCTGGCGGAGGTACGCTGGAACCTGACGGAGCCGACACTCTATGAGTACGCCGTCTCAGCGGGAGAAGCGTCGCTGGTCGCCGGCGGTGCGCTTTGCGCCGAAACCGGCCATCACACCGGTCGCAGCCCGAAGGATAAACATACCGTCGTCGACGATCTCACGCGCGATTCAGTCTGGTGGGACGGCAATCGCAAGATGTCGAAGGAGAACTTCGACAATTTGCTTGCCGACTTCATCCAGCATGCCGAGGGCAAAAAACTCTTTGCGCAGGATCTCTACGGTGGGGCCGACCCGAAATACCGGATCAACACACGCATCTATACCGAACTCGCCTGGCACTCCCTTTTCATTCGCCAGTTGCTGATCCGTCCCGAGTGCGCCGATCTCGCTGGCTTCGTTCCCGATCTCACCATTCTCGATTTCCCTTCCTTCGCGCCCGATGCCAAACGCCACGGTGGCCGTGAGGGCTCGGACACGATGGTCGCCATCGATTTCACCCGCAAGATCGTGCTGATCTGCGGCTCGTCCTACGCGGGCGAAATGAAGAAATCGGTATTCACGACACTCAATTTCT
>DASSIJ010000296.1:0-5932 GCA_035692045.1 Pseudolabrys sp.
CGCCACGCCGGCGCCTTTCCGTCGACGGCAGCGGCCGGGCCGGCAGCCATCAAAATGCCGAGAACCAAGAGCCCTAACAGGATGCCTGCTCGTTTCATGAATCAACCCGTCGTGGAGCGACACGATAGCGCCGGCAGGGCCCCTTCGCCACCGCCCAGTCGGCGAGTTGTGGGAACTTCCGTGCAATCGGCCCGGCTGATATTTTGTGGCAGGGTGTCTGGAGGAATTCGGTGTGAGCAGCGTCGCAAGGCACAAGGCCAATCACGAACAAGATCCAGCGCAAAAATTCGGGACCGCCGGCATCAAACCGATGGACCGGCCGAGCCTGCTCACGCGCTTTTTCATGTCCATTGTGGCATGGGCTGAACAACTCAATCTTGCCTTGAGTAAAGTCGGCAACCCGTCGATTTACGACAACAAAGTATTTCCCTGGACTCGTGCAATCGAAAATGAATGGCGCGCGATCCGCGCCGAGCTCGACCATGTCCTTATGCGGAAGGAAGAACTGCCTGCCTTCCATGAATTGGCGAGCGACGTCGAAACAATCAGCCGTGATCGCGGCTGGAAGAGCTTCCTTCTTGCGGGTTATGGGTTTCGCTCGGCGAACAACATCAAGCTGTGTCCGGAGACATGGCGCATCTGCCAGAATATTCCCGGGCTGATCACCGTGATGTATTCGATCCTGGAGCCCGGCAAACATCTGCCGCCGCACCGCGGCCCCTACAACGGCGTGCTGCGTTTACACCTCGGCCTGATCGTATCCGAGCCTCGCGAGCAGCTTGGAATCCGCGTCGAGCACGACGTCTATCGCTGGCGTGAAGGCGAAGCGGTCATATTCGATGACGCCTATGAGCACGAAGCCTGGAACTATACGCCGCACACACGCGTGGTTCTCTTCGTCGATTTTCGAAAGCCGCTGCGCTTCCCGGCCAATGTCATCAATTGGCTTTTGTTGCATCTGGCCATGTTCACGCCGTTCATTCGTGAGGGCATGGACAACCAGAAAGCCTGGGAGAAGAAGTTCTACGAAGAGGCAGAGGCATTGCGGAACAGATAGCGCTACAGGCGTCATAATCCGCTAACGCGGGTTATTCTGTAGGGCCCGACTGCCCACGATTGCCGGCCTGCGGTTGCAGAATATGACGGACGGGTTGCTATTCATCCAAATCGCGATTAGCTCCTTGCCGGCATGCGTGATCCCACCACAAAAACCGACACCGCCGCCCCCAAGGTGAGTTTCGTCTCGCTCGGCTGCCCAAAGGCGCTGGTTGACAGCGAACGCATCATCACGCGCCTGCGCGCCGAGGGTTATGAGCTTTCACGCCAGCACCAGGGATCTGATCTGGTCATCGTCAATACCTGCGGCTTTCTCGACAGCGCAAAGGCGGAATCTCTGGCGGCCATCGGCAGCGCACTTCGAGAGAATGGCAAGGTCATCGTCACCGGCTGTATGGGCGCCGAGCCGGAAAGCATTTCATCTGCCTACCCTGATGTCCTGGCAATCACCGGCCCTCAACAATACGAATCCGTGGTTGAGGCCGTACACAAGGCGCTGCCTCCGAAACACGATCCGTTTCTGGATCTGGTGCCGCCGGAAGGCATCAAGTTGACGCCGCGTCACTATGCCTATCTGAAGATTTCGGAAGGCTGCAACAACCGCTGCTCTTTTTGCATCATCCCGCGCCTGCGGGGCGATCTCGTCTCACGACCGGCCGCAGACGTTCTGCGCGAGGCCGAGAAACTCGTCGCCGCGGGTGTGAAAGAACTGCTGGTGATCTCCCAGGACACCTCCGCTTACGGCCTCGACATCAAATACGCGACGAGCAAATGGCGCGATCGCGACGTCCGCGCTAAGTTCATCGACCTTGCGAGTGCCCTTGGCGAACTTGGTGTCTGGGTCCGTCTGCATTACGTCTATCCCTATCCGCATGTCGACGACGTCATCCCGCTGATGGCCGAGCGAAAGGTGCTGCCCTATCTCGACATCCCGTTTCAGCATGCATCTCCCGAAGTATTGAAACGCATGCGGCGCCCGGCGGCGCAGGAGAAAACGCTGGAACGCATCGCACGCTGGCGCGAGCAGTGTCCCGATCTAACCTTGCGGTCGACTTTCATTGTCGGATTTCCGGGTGAGACCGATGCCGACTTCGACATGCTGCTCGAATGGCTTGACGAGGCTTCGCTCGATCGCGTCGGCTGCTTCAAATACGAACCGGTCAAAGGCGCGGCCGCCAATGACATGGGCGCAATGATTCCGGACGATGTGAAAGCCCAGCGCTGGCATCGCTTCATGCAGGCGCAGCAGAAGATTTCCACCCGTCGTCTGAGACGGAAAGTCGAGACACGGCAAAAGGTCATCATCGACGAGGTCGGGCCGACCGTCGCCAAAGGCCGCTCGATGGCGGATGCACCGGAAATTGACGGGGCTGTCTACGTTGCCAGCCGAAGGCCGTTACGCGTGGGCGAGATTGCCACCGTCAAGATCGATCGCGCGGACGAATATGATCTGCATGGGACGGCGGTGGGCTTTTAAGTCATTGTCGTCCCGGCGGAGCCCCCGGGCCCGCTTCGCGCGCACCCGTTGGGTCGCCCGAAAGACAGAGAATCACAATCTGTAAAACTTCACCGCGTTGTCGTGCAGCACGGCGCGCTGCTCTGCCTCCGTGAACTCCGACAAGACCGCACGATACACGCCGAAGAAATCGGCATAGCTCGCGTGCAGTTTTTCCAGCGGGAAATTGCTGCCGTAGATGGTGCGTTCCACGCCGAAAACCTGGATCACATCGCGGATCACCTGCCGCGCCTGCGGCAATGTCACACCGCTGCTGTACATTCCGAGGCCGGAAATCTTCACATGGAGGTTAGGGAATGCCGCCATCATGGCGAGCGCCCCGCGCCATTGATCGATCGCCGCCTGCGTGCGCGCGGTCAGCATTCCCGCGTGCACGAGGATCATCCGCACATTGGGAAATGCCTTGATAAGTTCGACGGCATAGGCCGCCTGCCCGGCATAGACCTGCAATTCAAAGTGCAAGTCATGCTTTTCCAGGAGCGCGAACCCCCGGCGGAAATCGGGGGAATTACAAAAATCCGGCCGCGGCGCGGCCTGGCGTACGGTTTCGCTGTCCCAATACAGCATCTGGCGCACACCGCGCAGATTAGGGAACTGCCTCTGCGCCTTTAACGCCGCATCGGCTTCAGGATCCGCGAGGTCTGCATTGCAGACGATTCCGTGCGGAAATCCATGCTTGTCGGCGACGGACTGAAGCCAGCGCGTTTCGTCGAGAGCGCGGCCTGAACCCCACATCGCAGTCACATGGACTGACTTCGTTATGCCCTGCGGTTTGACGTCATTGACGAACTCCTCGACAGGGTAATCGCGGCGAATGCCGAAATAGTCCCCGAACATGCGCGGGATCGGCGGATCGGCCAGCCATGCCACATCCTTGCGCAGCCAGATATGATGATGGGTGTCGATCGCCGGTCCTTTGTAGGCCATTTTGCCTCTCTCATTGTTTCATTTCGCGCACGGTTTTAACGATTGCGTCGGTCAGTGTCTTGAGTTCATCGGATGAAATCGTAAAGGCGGGCGTGAGATATATGACATTGCCGATCGGACGAATGAAGACACCTTGCTCAATGAATTGGCTGCGCAAGGCGTCCAGGTCATCAATGCGATCAAGCTCGACAACGCCGATCGCCCCTTTGATGCGGACGTCTTTCACGTTCGGAAAATCGCGGCATGGCGCAAGGCCTCGTTCCAGCGCGATCGCAATGTCGGCAACCTGACGCAACCGTGGTTCGCGCTCGAAAAGATCGAGGGATGCATTCGCTGCTGCACAGCCAAGCGCATTGGCCATGTAAGTAGGCCCGTGCATCAAGGCCTTCGTCGGGTCGTCTGACCAGAAGGCGTCGAATATTCTGCGGGTCGCGATGGTGGCGGCGAGCGGCAGCGTGCCGCCAGTGAGCGCCTTCGACAGCGTGATAATGTCCGGCGCGACGCCCGCCTGCTCGCAGGCAAACATTGTCCCGGTGCGGCCAAACCCGGTGAATATCTCGTCGAATATCAGCAGGACATCGTACCTGTCGGCGAGCGCGCGCAGGCGTCGCAATGTCCTCACATCGTGAAATGTCATTCCGCCCGCGCCCTGCACCAGCGGCTCCACGATCATCGCCGCGACCGTGTCCCCGCGCTGCGTCAACAATTGATCGAGGGCGCTGTCGTCATCCGGCAGATCAGCGATGTGGTGCCTCGGCAGTACCCCGGCGAACGCCGCATGCATGCCCGCATCCGGGTCGCTGACCGCCATGGCGCCGGTGGTATCGCCGTGATACCCGCCCTTGAAAGCCACGAACCTGTTCTTGCCCCGTATGCCGCGATTGATCCAATACTGCGTCGCCATTTTCAAGGCGACTTCGACAGCGACAGAGCCGGAGTCCGAAAAGTACACGCGAGCGAGATCGCCCGGCAGCAGCTTTGCAAGACGCCTTGCCAGCACAAATGCCTGCTCGTGAACGAGGCCACCAAACATGACGTGCGGCATCGACGCGAGTTGGGCTTCCACGGCCTGTCCGATGTGCGAATGATTGTAGCCGTGGCAGGCCGTCCACCAGCTGGCGATGCCGTCGATCAATTCACGCCCGTCGGCCAGAGTGATGCGCGTGCCATGCGTGCGCACAACTGCTAACGGCGGCGGAACGGTTTTCATCTGGGCATAAGGCAGCCAGATATGTTCCAGCCCCTTGGCGTACCAAGGCATCGCACTGTTTTTGCCGGCTTGGTCCGCCATTTGACCCTTCCCTGCCCTGTTCGTGCTAAAGCATCTAGCTTGCTGGGTTTCAAGGCAATCTGATGCAATCGCTCGATCAGTTCGCTCAAGACAAGCTCGATGGGCTCAAGCGCCGGCATCTCCAGCGGGCGCTCACCGACACCTTTCGGGAAGACGGCATCTGGGTCGAACGCGACGGGCGCAAGCTATTGTCGTTTTCCTGCAATGACTATCTCAATCTGACCCAGCACCCGGCCGTCAAACGAGCCGCAATTGCCGCGATCGAAGAATACGGGGCCGGCTCCGGCGCATCCCGGCTTGTGACCGGCAACCATCCGCTCTATGCGCAACTGGAGGCCCGGCTCGCCCAGTCCAAGCACACCGAAGCGGCGTGTGTGTTCGGTTCGGGCTATCTCGCCAATACCGGCATTATTCCCGTGTTGATCGGCGAAGATGGTCTCGTTCTGCTCGATGAACTATCGCATGCCTGCGTCTATGCCGGTGCACAGTTGTCGCGCGGCACGATGATGACGTTTCGTCACAATGATGTTTCTCATGCGCGCGAGTTGCTCGCCACGCATCGTTCAGGACATGATCGTGCACTGATCGCCACCGACGGCGTCTTTTCCATGGATGGCGATCTTGCGCCTCTCGAGGAACTGCTCATCCTCGCTGACGAGCACGATGCCTGGCTGATGTCCGACGATGCGCATGGCATTGGCGTGCTTGGCAGCGGCCATGGCTCAGGCTTTGTCGGCAACAGGCAGATACAAATCCCGCTTCAGATGGGCACGCTATCGAAAGCGACCGGGTCGTACGGGGGCTATCTGTGTGCATCCGCACCGGTCATCGAACTGATGCGCAACCGCGCGCGCACCTTGATCTATTCCACCGGCCTGCCGCCGGCCAGCGTGGCTGCGGCGATCGCTGCCCTCGATATGATCGAGCGCGAACCAGCCTATGCAGCCTTACCCGTGCAAAAGGCCAAAGCCTTCACCCGGCGTGCTGGTCTGCCCGAGGCACAAAGCCCGATCGTGCCTGTCGTGATGGGCGACGAGGAAACCGCGCTGGCCGCTTCACGCTTCCTGGAAAATGAAGGCTATCTGGTGATTGCCATCCGCCCGCCGACCGTACCTGCGGGCACCGCACGTCTGCGTCTGACA
>DASSIJ010000297.1:0-3002 GCA_035692045.1 Pseudolabrys sp.
GTTCGATGCCGAGCCGCAGCACGATCGGCCCCGGCGAAAAGCTCGAATTCCGCAGCCGCCTTGTCTCACCACCTGAAAGCGCAACGGATGTCGTCGTCCGCTTCTTTGGCCCTCAGGACTCGGTCGTGGGAGCCAAATAAGGCGATGGCGCGGATTCTCATTGCGGAAGACGACGACGCAGTACGTAAATTCCTGGTACGTGCCCTTCGCAATGACGGACACGAACTCACAGAAGCTGCCGACGGAGCCAGCGCGCTTGAGGCGCTCAATCAAGCCGAAGGCAACTTCGACCTGCTCCTGTCAGACGTTAAGATGCCGCTCGTGGACGGCATCGCACTTGCGATCGAGACCGGCCGTTGCCATCCCGACGTCGCGATCATGCTGATGACCGGCTATGCCGACCAGCATGAACGGGCGCACCGGCTAGATGCGCTCGTGCACGACGTCCTCGCAAAACCATTTTCGGTCGATCAGATTACCGGTGCTGTACGCGAAGCACTGGTCTGGCGGCACTGACTTCTGCTGAAACTTTTTTGTCAGAAATCCTTGAGCAGGCGCTCGATATAATCCAGCTCGAGTTGCGGGCGGAAGCCTTCGCCAAAACGCTTGCGTAGTTCTTCCAGGATACGGCGCGCTCGCTGGGCGTCGATCTCACCGGGGACTTTTACCGTGACATCGTCCCCGTAATCGCGTCCGCGCAGCGGCCGCCCAAGCGGGTCGGTATCCTGTTGGGCACGGGCCTGGCCTCGGCCCGGACGGCCATTGGGACCTGGGCCCATCCCCTGCTGCTGCATCGATTGCGCAAGCCCTTGCGCACCCTTGCGCATGGCTTCCAGCGCCCGGCCCTGGCTATCGACGGCATTATCCGCATCACCCTCACCCAACTGGCCCTCGGCCTGGCCCATGGCCTCCCCGGCATCGCCGAGCTGGCCCATTTCGTTGCCTTCGCCTTGTTGACCGGGTTGGCCGAGCCCACGCTGCCGGAGTTGCTCCAACAACTTATTGAGACGGTCGCGCAAACCTTGCTGGTCCTGACGCAGATCGCCCATCCTGTTCTGGCCTTGCTGCCCGCGTTGACGATCGCGCCGCGTGTCCTGGCCTTGCCGGAAGGTCTTATCGCGCAATTGCTGCTGCTTGCGGATCACGTCACCCAACTCGTCGAGCGCCGACATCATGTCGTCGTCGCCGTCATCGCCTGAGGCGCCGGGCCTCGCCATCTGCAGGTTTTCAAGCATTGACTGCAACTGATCGAGCAACTGGCGCGCGGCATCCTTATTGCCGGAACGCGCCATCTGCTCGAGCCGGTCGAGCATGCTCTTGAGGTCTTGCTGGCTGAGCGTGCGGGTATTGCGGTCAAGTGGACGCGCAAGCTGCTGCGGGTTCTTGCGCAATTCCTCCGCAAGCGCCTGGAGAAACTTATCCATGGCCGCTCGCAGCTGCTCCATCAATTTCTTGATTTCTTCCTCACTGGCGCCGCGATCAAGCGCCTGGCGCAAAGCCTCCTGTGCCTGACGCAACGCCTGTTCTGCCTGCGATACATTGCCGTCCTCCAGCTGGACGGCCATATCCCAAAGTCGCGCCACAACCTCGCGCAAAGCGTCATCACTCTTGGCGTGTTCGAGATCGTGGTAGATCGAACGCAATCCAAGATAGGTACCGGACTCCGGGGTGAAGCGTTCCGGCGCAATGCTCAGCACGTCAAGCGCCGTAAGAACCAAAGGCTTGGTCTCTGCATCGAGTGCCAGATTGCGGCGCTGCTCTATCAATGCACGCGCCAATGGCTTGACGAATATTCGTTGCGGTAGTGTCAGCTCGCGCGGCTGACTGCGTCCTTCATTGCCCGCCTCGTCGCGTGCCGTCAGCGTCATGACAACGTCTGCCCCGGCCCAGGCATGCTCCGTCAAATCATGAGTGGTTTGCGCCGCACCGGAGCGCGTCCGCGCCTGCGGAAGCGTAAGCGCATAGTCCGGCGCGGTGAACAACGGGTGGCGCGGCTTGTCGGACGATTCTTCATCCTTGAGCGCAAACGTGGCTTTCGCTTCGATGACGCCATAGTCGTCGTCCATCTTGTAATCAAGCCTCAACGCTCCGCGCGCTTGCCGTTCAGGATCCTTGGTGAGTTCAATTGTCGGCACCCGATCGGGTATGGCTGTGAAATTCCAAACCAGATCGCTCCCCAGCACCCCATGAACTGCGGCAGAACCGTCGCCTTTAACGATCAAGCGCCGCTCCTCGGTACCGGCGGGCAGCGGCGCACGCGCTTCCGCGGGGGCATCTTCAAGACCACCATGGCGCACAATCTCGAAGCTGACCTTGCCGGTCGCGCGGATCACCAATTGACTACCCGCCGGGACAGCCACTGGCGCGGTCGCCTGCGCGGTATCACCTGGGCGCAGCCCAGGAAGCATGACGGGCGGCCGGCCGGTGTAAACCGGTGGCGTGATCCACGCGTCGATGCGGAAGTTTGCCGGCGCGACAACACCGTGCCAATCGAAGGCCGCGGCAATTCGTTTGGATCGCTCGCCACCAGCGGCAAAAAAACTTGCCACCACCAGAATGAGCACGAGTGCGCGGAACGCCATTGGATCGCGCAGCGACAACCGCGGCATCGGCCATCCGGCCTTGAATTTGCGCGCTGACAGCAACGCGTGTTCGACGTGCGCACGCCACAGCGCCTGCGCCACCGGATCCTGGCTATTCGCCGCAATATGATCCGCCACCGCAGTGGCCGGGCGATGCGTTTCACCGCTGCTGCGGTCAAGCCGGCGCAAGCCGTCATAAATGCTCGGCAGGCGCAGAATGACGAGCGGCAGTGCCGCGGCAACGGCGGCAACGACGAAAACGAAAAGACCGATCGCGCGCGCAAGCGGCGGCAACACTAACCATAGACCTGCCCAAGAGAAAGCGAGGAACAGCCCGGCGACGGTCGCCAGCGCAGCAAGAACCGGCCATAGCCGTTCCCATAACAAGCTGCCGCGCGCGCGCCTGAGCGCTGCTGCGAG
>DASSIJ010000298.1:0-2511 GCA_035692045.1 Pseudolabrys sp.
TGCATTTCTCTCATGGTTTCTGGCGAGCCCCGAAAGCCATGAGCAAGACGGCGAGAAGCTGTCGCGCATCTCCGCGGTGCGGGAAGCAACAGCGTCTGGCGATCCTGCCATGGCGTTTCGAACCTTGCCTTGTTGCAAGAGGCGATCCTTATCGGCTCTTGCCAAATTGCCGGCCGCGCCTATCGCCGCCGGTTCAATCGAGCGAACGCGTTTCCCGCGCTGCTCTGCGAAACGCGCCGGGCTTAAGCGCCCAGCGCGGAATAAATCATCGGCGAATGCCGAGTTTCTCGATCAAGCTTTTGTAGCTCGCTTCGTTTGTGCGACGCAGGTAATCGAGCAGCTGGCGGCGCTGGCCCACCATCTTGAGCAGTCCGCGACGAGAATGGTTGTCCTTGACGTGGGACTTGAAATGCTCGGTGAGATTATTGATGCGCTCGGACAGGATCGCCACCTGAACCTCCGGCGACCCGGTATCTCCGGGCTTCTTGGCATACGTCTTGATTACTTCGGCCTTGCGGCCGGTGGTCACCGACATCGGTCATCCTTTCTTACGCGCGGCTCTGCCCATCAGGCCGGCGAGGTTGAAGACGCGCTTGGGGACGATTTCGCCACTATCCAGTTCGGCCAGGGCCAATAGTTGGCCCGATACCGTGACGTAGATTGTGCCGCGGAAATTGGGTGCGTCCCGTCCGCGCAACAAAACGGCCTGGCCTCGCTGAAGCCTTGCCGCATCCGCCCGACTGACGGCCAGCGCCGGGATGTCGTCCAGCGCGGTCTCAACAGGCATGAGTGCGTCCGCGAGGCTTGCCTCACCGGACGCGGCTCTATGACATAGAGCCTCCAGATGTTCCAGCAAAATCATGGTTTCTTCGCCGAATGGCCCAACTGCGGCCCGCCGGAGGGCGCTGACATGGCCAAAACAGCCCAAAGCGCGGCCAAGGTCGCGGGCAAGCGAGCGCACGTAGGTCCCCTTGCCGCATTCCGCCTCGAGGACGGAGTGGTCCGGGTTGGGGGAGCTGACAAGATCCAGCCTGCCGATGTCGACCGGACGGGCCATGAGTTCCACAGCTTCGCCGTCGCGCGCGAGGTCGTAGGCGCGCTCGCCATCGATCTTGATCGCCGAATAGCGCGGCGGCACCTGCTGGATACTGCCGGTATAGGATGGGAGGAGCGCCCCGATGGCGTCGGCCGAAGGCCTTTGATCGTTTTGCGCGATGATGCGTCCCTCCGCGTCATCGGTATCGCGTTCCTCGCCCCAGCGAACCGTGAACCGATAGAGCTTGCGGCCGTCCATGACGAACGGAACGGTTTTGGTGGCCTCGCCGAGTGCGATTGGCAACGCACCGGATGCGAGCGGGTCGAGCGTGCCGGCGTGACCTGCGCGTTTGGCATTGAACAGCCGCTTCACGACGCTGACCGCATGCGTTGACGTCATGCCAACCGGCTTGTCGAGCACGACCCAGCCATGCACGTCGTGCCTGTCACGCTTTTTCTGTTTTGGTCGCTCTCGGCCTTCATCGCGGGCGACTTCGGCAGTCGGCGGTTGATCAAGGTCTTTCACGTTGTTTTCGGTCACTCGCTGTCCTTGTCGTGGTCCAGATCGCGCTTTACATCCGGTGAGCGCAGCAGCTTTTCGATGCGCTCGGCTTCGGCGAAGCGATCGTCGACACGGAACCGGATGTCGGGCGCAAACTTGAGATTGATGCGGTGGGCGATCTCGCCGCGCAGATATTTCTTATGCCGCTCGAAGGCGGCGACGACCTCTTCGGCATCGCGGCCACCCATCGGCATCACGTAAATGGTGGCAAGGCGCAGGTCGGCAGTCACCCTCACTTCAGGTATTGTGATCATATGTTTTTCGATAACCGGATCGTGCACGTCGCCGCGTGTGAGCATCTCGGCGAGTGCGTGCCGCACCAGTTCACCGACTCGCAGCTGACGCTGCGAGCCTCCGGGCGATGACTCGCGGGGATGTTGCTTGCGACTTGCCATAAACTCTCAAACCCTGATGTTGTCATGCCCGGCCCTGTGCCGGGCATCCACGTCTTCCTTCAATAGGAAGGGAAGCGTGGATGGCCGGGTCAAGCCCGGCCATGGCTGGGGAAGGTGGGGGTTCTAACCCGCGCGCGTGAGATTTGGACTCACAGCGAGCGTTGAATCTGCTCCACCCGGTAGCATTCAATTACGTCGCCTTGCCGCATGTCCTGATAATTTTCGAAAGCCATGCCGCATTCCATGCCGGCGCCGACCTCGCGCACGTCATCCTTGAAACGCTTGAGTTGCGACAGCTTTCCTTCGTGGATCACGACATTGTCGCGGATCAGCCGCACATTGGCGCCGCGCTCCACGGTACCGTCGGTGACCTTGCAACCGGCGATGTTGCCAACCTTGGAGACCTTGAAGATCTCCAGGATCTGCGCATTGCCCAGCATGGTCTCGCGCAGCGTCGGCGGCAGCAGGCCGGACATCGCCTTTTTAACGTCATCCACCAGATCGTAGATGATGTTGTAG
>DASSIJ010000299.1:0-14097 GCA_035692045.1 Pseudolabrys sp.
ATTGATGCCGTCGCGCATCACCAGCCCCATGGTGCCGGCGTAATAATAGGGCCAGACACTTTCGGCTCCGTAGCGCTGCTCGATCTGAAGAAATTTTTCGGCTACCAGATCGAGCGCATCATCCCACGATATGCGTTCGAATTGGCCGGAGCCTTTGGCGCCCGTGCGACGTAATGGATGCAATAGCCGCTGCGCGTGATGCTCACGTTCGGCATAACGCGCAACTTTTGCGCAGATCACACCCGCGGTGTAGTCGTTATCCTTCGCGCCGTGAATGCGTCCGATAGTCCGCTCGTCGAGAAGCTCGACCTCGAGCGCACAGGTTGACGGGCAATCATGCGGACAAGCGGTTGCCCCGGTGCGAACCGCCGAACCGACGCTTCGCACCGCTCTGTTCATCTCGTTATCCCAGGCTGGAGTGGCGGCCTATGCTGCCTCTTCCCGCATACGCCTCGATTTTACCAGATACATGCCGACCAGAACGACGAAGATGGCACCCGCGATCCCGCAGACAATTTCCAGCGTTTCTGCTGTTGCTTCCGAAAAATGTTCGGCAATGATGGGATCTTCCGGCAGCAGTCCACCCGCGATCCAGCCAAGCAGCGCTCCCCCACCCCACACCACGATCGGGAAGCGCTCGATGATCGCCAGGAATAAAGCGCTCCCCGCGATGACGACGGGAATGCTGACGGCAAGGCCGAGCCCGAGCAGTACATAGTTGCCCTTGGCTGCCGCCGCCACGGCAATCACGTTGTCGAGACTCATCACGATGTTGGCGACGACGACGACGCGAACTGCGCGCCACAGATCCTCAACCGCTTCGGGCGTGTCCTCGGCATCATGTGCCTGAGGCGAGACGAGCTTGATGGCCACCCAAAACAAGGCCAGCCCCCCCGCAAGTTTAAGGTAGGGCAACTTCATCAAAGTCGCGACGATCCCGGTAAACACGATCAGCAAAACGGCCGCAGCGCCCGCACCAAGAACCATTCCCCAAAAACGTTCCTTGGGCGGAAGCGCACGGACAGCAAGCGCGATGACAACCGCATTGTCACCGGAAAGAAGAATATTGATTCCCATGATTTGCAGCGCGGCCAACCAAAATGCCGGGCGCATCATTTCGGATACCAGAGCGTCCACAGTCCGTTCCCCAAGTTTCTCTTCGGCTTCACCGGCCCGCGGCGAAGCGATCGGTTCCTTATTAGTCTACAGGGCCAAGAGGGAGGTACCAGTAGCCAAAGCGCGGCGCAATGCCGGCTTTTGGGCGCTATCCGACAACCTCGTTTTCCGAGAAAAATTGGGCAATTTCGCGCTCCGCGGTGTCAGGCGCGTCGGACCCATGGACCGAATTCTCGCCGATCGATTTTGCGTGCGTCTTGCGAATAGTTCCCGCGGCGGCCTTGGCAGGGTCGGTTGCGCCCATGACCTCACGGTATTTCGCGATTGCATTGTCTCCTTCCAGCACCTGCACCACGACGGGTCCGGAGATCATAAAGTCGACAAGCTCACGAAAGAACGGACGCTCGCGATGCACTGCATAGAATTTCTCCGCCTGTTCGCGGGAAATGCGTACGCGCTTCTGAGCGACGATACGCAGGCCTGCCTTCTCGATGATCGCATTGATGGCGCCGGTCAGATTGCGCCCGGTCGCGTCGGGTTTGAGGATTGAAAAAGTGCGCTCAACCGCCATCGGATCTTCCTTCACTGGAGAATAGTCGAAGAGTTCATTTGGAGAACTTGTGCCGCGCGGCTTATACCGGCGAGCCTTCCAGGCGGCAAGATCGGTCGCTTCAGGCACCGATTTTATTGCAGGAGCACAGTATGCTGGCCCGTTACCGTATGTTTGCCGCTTACAATACCTGGTGCAATGAACGGCTCTATGACGCCGCGGCCCAGGTCACGGATGCGGACTATCGCGCCGATCGGGGGGCCTTTTTCAAATCGCTGCACGGCACCCTCAACCATCTGCTGGTCGGCGACCGCATCTGGATGCGCCGCTTCACCGCCCAGGGTGCTGTCCCACCCGGTCTCGATGCAATCCTCTACGATGATTTCCTGCAGCTGCGGGCGGCGCGACGCGTGGAAGACGAACGCATTCGCCACTACGTCGGCTCATTGAGCGAGGACGATCTCGTTAAAACGATCCGCTTCCGTACCGTCGTCAACCCGCAGGACATAGAACAAGTACTTGCCCCGGCGCTTGATCATTTTTTCAATCATCAGACGCATCACCGCGGCCAGGCACATGCGTTGCTGAGCGCCATCATCGGCAAAGAGCGCACGCCGAGTTTCGATCTGATCATTTATCAGCGCGAAACCGGCGAAGGCGGATTGCGCAAAACCGACTAAGACGCAGTCAGGGGTTGCTTCGCGCTGCCCCCTCGGCCAAAAGGCGCGGGCCATGCTTGTGATCGACGAATTGACTGTCCGCATCGCCGGCCGCCCGCTGCTGGAAAGCGCGTCCGCGCGCATCCCTACCGGCGCGCGCGTCGGACTGGTCGGCCGCAACGGCACCGGCAAGACGACGTTGTTCGGCGTAATCGCAGGCGACATTTCGCCCGAGCACGGCTCGGTCACCCTTTCGCCGCGCTGGCGCATTGGACGGCTGGCGCAAGAAGCGCCAAATGGCCCCGAAAGTCTGATCCAGGTCGTGCTCCAGGCTGACAGCGAGCGCAAACGCTTGATGGCGGAGGCCGAAATCGCGCGCGATCCGCACCGTATTGCCGAAATCCAGACAAGACTCTCCGATATCGACGCGCATTCGGCGCCTGCCCGCGCGGCTTCGATCCTGTCCGGGCTGGGTTTCTCCACCGCCGATCAACAGCGTCCTTGCGCAGAATTTTCCGGTGGCTGGCGCATGCGCGTGGCACTCGCTGCGACCTTGTTTGCCAAGCCGGACCTGCTCCTGCTCGACGAACCGACCAACTATCTCGACCTCGAAGGTACGCTCTGGCTGCAGGATCACCTGGCACACTATTCGGCGACCCTGATCGTTATCAGTCACGACCGCGATCTGCTCGACACCGCGGTCGGCCACATTCTGTCGCTAGAAGGGCGCAAGCTCGTGTTCTATCGCGGTGGCTATTCGGCGTTCGAGCGGCAACGGCGCGAGCGCCTGGTGCTCGACCAGAAGATGATCAAGAAGCAGGAGGCGGAGCGAAAACACATCCAGGCCTTCGTCGACCGCTTTCGCGCCAAGGCGAGCAAGGCGCGGCAGGCGCAATCGCGGCTGAAGATGCTGGCCAAGTTGGAACCCATCGCCTCGCTGGTGACCGAGGAGGTGCGACCAATTCATATTCCCGCGCCGGACAAGCTGTTGTCCCCGCCGATCATCGCCACCGATGGCGTCGATGTCGGCTATGAGCCTGGGCATCCGGTTCTGTCCGGCCTCAACTTGCGCATCGACAATGACGACCGCATCGCTTTGCTCGGCGCCAACGGCAACGGCAAGTCCACCTTGGTCAAGCTGCTCGCCGGCAGGCTGCCATCCGAGCACGGCACGATCACACGCGCGTCGAACCTCAAGGTCGCCTATTTCGCCCAGCACCAGCTCGACGAGCTGGAGCCCCAGGCGAGCCCCTACGATCATGTGCGCCGCCTGATGCCGGACGCGCCTGAAGCGAAAGTACGCGCCCGCGTGGGCGCCATCGGGTTTTCCGGCCTCGCCGGCAATACCAAGGTGGAGAAATTATCCGGCGGTGAGAAGGCGCGGCTGCTGCTGGGCCTCGCAACGTTTAGTGCGCCGCACCTGATCATTCTCGACGAGCCGACCAACCATCTCGACATCGACAGCCGAGCTGCACTGATTGAGGCGATCAACGATTTTCCGGGAGCGGTTATCCTGGTGTCGCACGACCGCTATCTGCTGGAGGCCTGCGCCGACCGGCTTTGGCTGGTGCAGGGCGGATCGGTGAACCCGTTCGACGGCGATCTCGACGACTACCGGCGGCGCGTGCTCGACAATTCCGGAGCCGATGATGCGGCCGCGATTAAACCCGCGGCGCGGCCCGATCCGGCCACCGCGCGCCGGGCCGCCGCCGCAAGGCGTGCAGAGACCGCGCCATTGCGCAAGCGGGTATCGGAGGCCGAGGTCAGGCTCGCCCAGCTCACGCGCCAGCTCAACAAGCTTGATACCACGCTTGCCGACGGCGGATTGTTTGCACGCGATCCGGCACGCGCTGCCGAGCTTTCCAAGACGCGCGCCAATGTGGTCGCGGCCATCGCCAGGGCGGAAGAGGAATGGCTTGCTGCCAGCGCCGCGCTCGAAACGACCTGAGTAATCGGCCGGGCCGATCCGGTCAAACTACTGCACGGAAGTGGGCTTGAATTCCTGGCTGGTGGTCTTTGGCGGCGTTTTCTTCTTGGGCGTCTTTTTCGGTGCGGCCGGTTTCGGCTGCTCGGGCGCGCGTTCCGCGACGCTCAGACGGCCGCCAGCAAAGGTGTAGATACCGGGCCACGGTCCGCTCAGATAAGTGATCACAACTTTGCGCTCGCCCTTCTGATCGGCGCTGATGGCAACGTCATTCGGTGTGCCTGCACGTTGGACGGCCTGACACTCGGTCATGCCAAGAGCAATGCCGCCGGCCACCGGTCGCGGCCCGGCTGCCGGCTCCAATCTTTGCAGGCCTGAATTGGGAGTAGCCGCCGCAGGAGTGGTGGTCTGCGAGCCAGCAAGATCGCCAGCAACCGTACCGACCGCGCGATCTGCGGGCGGCGCGGGCTCGGTCGTTGCCGGCGCTGATTCCGCTGCTTGTGCCGTTGCCGCGGCAGGCACTGCGCAGCGCCCGTCAGCGCTCACCATGTCTTCAGCCCCGACCGGGCCTTGCGGACCAAGATTGACCCCGCTGGTCACTGGCCTTGCCCAATCAGGTTTTGCGAACATCGCGACCGGCTTCGAAAACCAGCCGCCGTCGTTTTGATCCTGCAGAATCTCTGCCGAATTCTTGCAGCCGCACACTGCAAGCGCAGTGGCGCATGCAAGCGCGATACGGAAATGGGCGAAGTCACGCGACAAGGCGGTTGATCCTGCGGATTATTTGTTTGTCCCTTAAGACGTATTTTGCGTCATCACAATGGCAGGCGGCAAGGCCTACTCGTTCAACGGGTTACCGATCACGAAGTCGGTCATTGGCCGGTGGTTCAATGGCCGAGTAGTCCCGCGGATGCGCCGCCCGTTGCATTACGCCTTTTTCGCCCACCGTCCCTGCTCGTCCGCCTGCCAATACGTCGCTTCCAGCCCCTTCTCTTTGGCCGCGGACCAGTGAGCGCGCGCGGCGGTCACGGCCTCCTCATCGTTGCCATCGAACAAAAGGACGATGCGCTGGTAGTTTTGAGGGTCAGTCGGCATCGGCGCACCGTCGATGAGAAAACGAACGGTGGCGCCGTTAGGGTTGCTTTCGGTAAGTGTGAAAAGCACCGGCTGCTGAGCCGCCTCGGGCTCGCGCCAGGTGCCGTGTGGCAGAAATCCGTCATCCCGGTAAGTCCACAAATGCGCATCGAGAGCCTCGATGTGCTCTTCGGACGACCCCTGCACAACGACCTTCCAGCCTCGTTCGAGGGATTTTTCCAGCAGCGCCGGCAACACGCCTTCGAGCTTTTGGCCCTGCAGATGGTAGAAGAGTATCTCGGTCATCGCATGTCGCTGCGCTATTTCTCGTAGTGGTCCTTCACCAGACGATCCAGGAGCCGCACACCCCACCCGGATCCCCAGCTTTTGTTGATGTCGGTTTGCCGCGAGTCAAATCCGGTGCCTGCGATATCGAGGTGCGCCCACGGCATTTTGTCATCAACGAAACGCTTGATGAACTGGGCAGCGGTAATCGCCCCGCCCCAACGACTGCCACCCGTATTTTTCATGTCGGCAAATTTGGAGTCGATCATCTTGTCGTACTCCGGTGCGAGCGGCATGCGCCACACCAACTCGCCTGTTTCAAGCCCGGCCTCGGTCAGACGTTCGGCGAGTTGATCGTTGTTCGAGAACATACCCGCATACTCCTGACCGAGCGCGACGATGATGGCGCCGGTTAGCGTTGCCAGATCCACCATGAATTTCGGCTTAAATCGCTGGGCCGCGTACCAGATGACGTCGGCAAGCACGAGGCGGCCTTCGGCATCCGTGTTGATGATTTCAATGGTCTGGCCGGACATTGATTTGACGATATCGCCCGGCCTTTGCGCGTGCCCGTCCGGCATGTTTTCGACAAGACCGATGAGGCCCACCGCGTTAACACGTGCCTTGCGCGCGGCCAGCGCATGCATCAGGCCGACAACGCAAGCAGCGCCCGCCATGTCGCCCTTCATGTCTTCCATGCTCGCGGCAGGCTTGATCGAAATTCCGCCGGTGTCGAAACAGACACCTTTGCCGATAAAGGCAACTGGTGCTTCGCCTGCCCTGCTGCCGTTCCACCGCATCACCACCACACGGCTTTCGCGCGCGGACCCTTGCCCGACGCCCAGCAATGCATTCATACCGAGTTTTTTCATTGCCTTGACGTCGAGAATTTCGACTGCAACGCGGAGCTTTTTCAGTGCGCTCGCGCGGCGCGCGAATTCCTCCGGGAAGAGCACATTGGCGGGCTCATTGACGAGATCACGCGCCAACAGGACACCCTCGGAAATCGCTGATCGCGGTTCATAGGCCTTGCGCGCGGCCGTAACATCCTCGACGGCGATCGTCATGCTGCGCGCCGCCGGCGGCTTCTCGTCGTCCTTGCTTCTGGTTTTGTAGCGGTCGAATCTGTATGCGCGCAGACGCGAACCTTGCGCGAGATCGGCAGCTTGCTCGGATTTCATGGCGCCGCCAGATAGTTCTGCGAAAACGGCGGCATCGCTCGCGGAGATTGGCAGCTTTCCCGCGGCGAGACCGCCGAACCTGATGAAATCCTTCGGCTTGAGGTCCGCCGTCTTGCCCAGACCGATCACGATGAGCCGCTCAGCCTTGAGGCCTACCGGAACGATGAGTTCCAACGTCGCGTTTTTCTTGCCCTTAAAGCGCTCGGCCTTAGCGACCCGCGCGACTTGGTCGACCACCCCCGCCCCCAGGATCCGGCGAGTGGCGGGACCGAACTTCAATCCCTCATCGCAGAAGACGACAACAACACCCTTTGAGGGGGCCGTGAAAGGTCCAAAGCCAACTTTGAAGGCATCGGTCATCGATCAAAAGTCCCTTTTTTCCCTGCCGGAAGGCCAGAAGGCCATATGGCCCAGCCACACAGCCTCTGCAAAGCCCCAATAAGGCGGATTTCGGCCCCTTTTCCAAAGAACACCGGGGATTTCCTTTCGACCCGCGTATTTCGACCGTATTTAAGGGGCCAGTTCGCAGCCTAAGGCGCTGTTGCCCAGAATCCCCGCATTTACATTTTGTTGTGCATGTTCAACGGCTTTGCCTTTGCCCGGCCATTTTGTGGCGCGATCAAAGGTAGGTCTGACGGGGGTTGAGTTTTAATCTGGAAGCGCTTCGCGTCCGGTGGGGAGCCGAACGCGGGGTCCGGTCTATGCCGGATCAGGGGACGATGCCGCGAATGGGGTCGATCAGCCGATATATTTTCCGCACCACGCTGGGTGCGTTCCTGGTCGTGCTGGTCAGTCTGACCGCCGTGATCTGGGTCACGCAGGCATTGCGCGACATCGACATCATGACCAGTCAAGGCCAGACCATTCTGGTTTTCATCGGGGTCACCGGCCTGATCATACCGCTGCTCGTTCTTGTGATCGCCCCGATCGCGCTGCTGATTGCGGTCGCGCACGTGCTCAACAAGATGTCCAACGATTCCGAAATCATCGTGATGAATGCCGCCGGCATGTCGCCGTGGATTTTGTTTCGCGCCTTTATGGCGGCGGCGATCGTAGCGTCGCTCTTGGTCACTGTAATCAGCGCCTATTTTGCGCCCAAAGGTTTGCGCATGTTGCGTGACTGGCTGACCGAGGTTCGCGCCAACGTGGTGAGCAACATCGTGCAGCCTGGCCGCTTCACGGCACTCGAAAGCGGCGTCACCATCCACATTCGCGAGCGGCGTCCAAACGGACAGCTTGCCGGGATATTCCTCGATGATCGGCGCAATCCGAATGAACGCATTACCGTTCTTTCAGAGATCGGCGAGTTGCTTGATAACAGTAGCGGCACGTATTTGGTCCTGCAAAAAGGTATCGTGCAGCGGCACGAAGTGGGCCAGCGTGATCCGGCCATGGTCGTTTTCGACCGCTACGCGTTTGATCTGTCCCAGTTTGCGGGCGGCGCGCAGGCGGTGAAATATTCGATCCGCGAGCGCTATCTCTGGCAGCTGCTATTCCCCGATCCGAAGGATCAGTTCTACATCGAGCAGCCCGACCAGTTCCGCGCCGAACTTCACGACCGCCTTGTGGCACCGCTTTATCCACTGGCCTTTGTCGTGATCGCGTATGCCTATCTCGGTGCTCCACGCACAACCCGGCAAAGCCGCACACTGTCGATGCTTGGAGCCATTGGCGGCGTCGCTTTGCTGCGCCTGATCGGTTTTGCTTCGACCGTATTCGGCGCCGCCGTTCCTTGGCTGTTGTCGCTGCAATATCTGGCTTTGGCCGTTGCCTTCGGCCTGGGACTCTACGTCATTCGCCGCGGACTGATTTTGGAGCCGCCCGCTTTCATCACCGACTGGCTGGCGGCGCTGACCGAGCGCCTCAGCCGGCGTTTCGCCACACCCTGATGTGACCGCATGCCAATACTCGTTGGAACATTGTCACGATATTTCGGGCTGCGTTTCCTGAACTCAGTCCTGGTGGTGTTCGCGGGAATATTCGCTCTCGTTACGCTGATCGATTACATCGAGATGATGCGCCGCGCCGGCGACATCCCGAATGTGTCGGCAGTGCTGGTTGCAAAAACATCCATCTACCGAGTGCCGCAGGTGGTGGAGCGCATTCTGCCGTTCTGTGTGCTGATCGGCGCGATGTCCTGCTATCTCAATCTGTCACGGCGTCTGGAGCTTGTGATTGCCCGGTCCGCCGGTCTGTCGGCGTGGCAGTTCGTTACGCCAGCCCTCGGCGTAGCGTTTGTGCTGGGTATCGTAGCGACCACCATCTACAATCCGGTGTCGGCAATACTTCAGGAACGCTCCAAGCGTTTTGAGTCCGAGCTATTCGGGCAAACCGCAAATGCGCTCAGGCAAAGCGGCGGAACTTTCTGGGTAAGCCAGCGCACCGACGACGGCCAGGCGATCATCAACGCCGTCAGCAGCCGCGACCAGGGTATCAACCTCAACGGCGTCTCAATATTCGCGTTCGACAACGACGGCCGATTCAAACAACGCATTGAAGCGCGCGCTGCGGTGCTGGAACCTGGTGCATGGCGGCTGCGCGACGCCCGCATCTATGCACTCGGGGTGTTGCCAGCTATCCAACCGGAATACCGGCTCAAGACCAGCCTTACACCTGAGCAAGTACGCGAGAGTTTTGCCACTCCGGAAACTGTGCCGTTCTGGGAGCTTCCCCAGTATATCCAGACCGCCGAGCACGCCGGTCTGGCTGCCTCAGGCTATAGATTGCAACTGCAGAAGCTTTTGGCGCGGCCATTTCTATTGGCCGCCATGGTTCTCCTTGCTGCCGCCGTGAGTCTACGATTCTTCCGCTTTGGCGGCGTCCAAAAAATGGTTTTAAGTGGCGTGGCGGCTGGGTTTCTGCTTTACGTTTTATCGAAAGTAACCGAGGATTTGAGCAAAGCTGAGCTGATGCACCCTGTGGCAGCGGCTTGGCTGCCTGTGCTTGTCGGCGGTGTGACGGGGTTTATTGCGTTGTTGTACCAGGAGGACGGTTGATGGCGGGGCTGATTAGCACTCGTCCATCAGGGCCGCGGCGGTATCGCCGTGGCGTTGCGATAATTGCCGCTGTCCTCGGCCTGCTGGCCTGTGGCGGATTGATTGCGTCTGTCCCTGCGGCCGCACAGGAATTGACGTTTCCAACGCGGCCGCCGCCGGCGAAAAAATCCAAGATTGCTCTTGAGCGCGAAAAGTCCGGGCAAAAGCAGATGCTCGTTCAAGCGACCGAGATCGACTACGACTATGCCAACAACCGCGTGGCCGCCGTCGGCAACGTCCAAATCTATTACGGCGACTCCACTCTGGAGGCCAACCGCGTCATTTACGATCAGAAGACGAAGCGTCTGCACGCCGAGGGTAACGTCAGGCTCACTGAACAAGACGGCAAAGTGACCTACGGCGAGATTATGGACCTGTCGGACGATTACCGCGACGGTTTCGTCGACTCGCTTCGACTGGATGCACCCGATCAGACTCGCATGGCTGCGACGCGCGCCGAACGCTCGAGCGGCAACTACACCGTGTTCCACAACGGCGTCTATACCGCCTGTGCGGCGTGCAAGGACGACCCGAAGAAGCCGCCGCTTTGGCAGGTGAAGGCCGCGCGCATCATCCATGACCAGGGCGAGAAGATGATGTATTTCGAGGATGCCCGCCTCGAATTCTTTGGTCAGCCGCTTGCCTGGCTGCCGTATTTCTCTGCGCCCGATCCGACTGTCAAACGCAAGACCGGCATGCTGGTGCCTATCGTCTCATCCAGTTCGGTTTACGGCGCCGCGCTCGACGTGCCCTACTACTGGGCACTGGCACCTGACTACGATGCCACCTTCGCGCCGATGATCACCACCAAGCAGGGACCGCTGCTTGAAGGTGAATTCCGGCAACGATTGATGAATGGTTCTTACTCGATCCGCGCCGCCGGCATATACCAGCTCGACAAAGATTATTTCCTTCGCAGCGACGGCACGTACACTCCTGGCTTCCGCGATTGGCGCGGGAGCCTGGAAAGCACAGGCCTGTTCGCGATCAACAACAACTGGGTGTGGGGTTGGGACGGAACGGTGCTGTCCGACCGGACATTCCTGCAGGATTACAACCCCCGTCTTTCGCGATACCGCATAACGGATCCGTTCACGCAGACGACCAGCGAAGCCATCTCTCAGCTTTTCATTTCCGGCAAAGGCAACCGTAGCTATTTCGATGCCCGCACGATCTACTACTTCGGCTTCTCGGACGCAGACGCGCAAGGCCAGATCCCCGTCATCCATCCAGTGATCGATTACAATTATGTCTTCGATCGCCCCATTCTCGGTGGCGAACTCGGCTATCGGGTGAACTTCACAAGTCTTACGCGCAACGATGCCGACTTCGATCCGATCACGCAGAGTGCGCTGCTGAATGGCACCTGCACGCAAACCGCCAACCCGGCGATCAAGAACACCAGCAGCTGCCTGCTGCGCGGCGTTCCGGGCACTTACAGCCGCTTCTCGGCCGAGATGACGTGGCGCCGAAGCATCACGGATCAGTTTGGCCAAGTCTTCACACCTTTCGCGTCAGTGCGAGCAGACGCGGGCGCGATGGACATTAAGAACGATCCGGCCGTCGCCAACTTTATAGCTACCGGCGATAGCGACCTGGTACGCGCCATGCCAACCGTAGGCCTGGAGTACCGTTATCCGTTCATCAACGTGCAATCATGGGGCACGCAGACGGTCGAGCCAATTGCGCAGGTGATCGTGCGGCCAAATGAGCAACAGATCGGACGCTGGCCGACCGAAGACGCGCAAAGCCTGGTGTTTGACGACAGCAATCTATTCCGGGTTGACAAATTCTCCGGCTGGGACCGCGTCGAAGGTGGTGGCCGCGCAAACTACGGCCTGCAGTACACCGCACAGTTCAACCGGGCCGGCTCGATCAACGCGTTGTTCGGCCAGTCCTACAGCTTGTTCGGCACAAATTCCTTTGCCTTCGGCGGCACCACGAATACCGGCCTCGACAGTGGTCTCGACACGACGAGATCGGACTACGTGGCGCGCCTGTCGTACCAGCCAAACAACATCTACATGTTCACGTCCCGCTTCCGTTTCGACAACGACACGTTCAACCCGCAGCGTATCGAGCTTGAGGCGCGTGCGAACTTCGACCGCTGGAGCGGCAGCCTGCTTTATGGTGATTATGCCGCCCAGCCTGCGTTGGGCATCCTCGACCGCCAGCAAGGAATATTGGGCACCGGACAGGTCAAGCTCGACGCCAATTGGGTCCTGATCGGAGGCGCCCGCTACGACATCAATGCCGGAAAATTCGACCAGACCCGCGTCGGGTTGGGCTATGTCGACGATTGCCTCATATTGGGCTTGAACTACATTACAAATTATACGTACAGCGGAAATGTTCAGGCCAACCATACAATCATGCTGCAGATAAGCCTGCGCACGCTGGGTGGCACGTCGGCGAGCCAGGGTGTAGGGCGGCCAACCTCAAACTGATGCCACCATGTTTCTGGAATATCGCAATGCGAGAACAAGCGTGAAAAGCGTAGAAAGCAACCGATGGCTGATTGGCGCCATTGTCGCCCTGGTGCTTGCCATGCCCGTCATGGCGCGCGCGCAGGTGGTTGTCGTGGCCAACGGCTCCCCGATCACCGAGTTTGATATTCAACAGCGTACGAAGCTGGAGGCCAGTTCGACTCACAAATCCCCAACCCGCCAGCAGATCATCAACGACCTGATCGACGACCGGCTCAAAATCGCGCGCGCCAAGGTCTATGGGCTTGAGGTTGGGGACTCCGAGGTCAACAACGCCTTCGAAGGCATGGCGACACGCCAGCATATCACGGCGGCTCAATTTGCTCAGGTCCTCGAGCGTGCCGGCATTTCTCCGAATGCGGTCAAGGCTCGCATCCGGGCAGAGCTGACATGGCAGCAACTGATCCGCGGCAAATATAACTCCTCACTTCAGGTCGGTGAGAGCGACATCGCCAGCGCACTCAAGGACCGCACTGAAAACGAAGCTGCGGCGGTCGGTTACACGTATACGCTCTATCCGGTGATGATTGTTGTGGCGCGCGGTTCGAGCGATGGCGTAGTGGCGGCCAAGCGCAGCGAGGCCGAAAACCTGCGCGGCAGGTTCGCCTCCTGCAATGAAGGCCTTGCTCTGGCGCGCAGCTTGCGCGACGTGGCGGTGCGCGATCCGGTCACACGAAACTCCGCAGACTTGACACCGCAGCTACGTGAGGTGCTCGGCAATATCCCGGTCGGTCACTTGACCGCGCCTGAAGTGACGGCTCAGGGTCTGCAGATGTTCGCCGTTTGCGGCAAGAAAGAGAGCACAAACGAGTCCCCGCTCAAACGCGAAACACGCGAACAGATTTTTGCCAAGCGCTTTGAATCCGAATCCAAGAAATTTCTGGATGAAGTTCGCAAGCAGGCGATGATCGAATACAAAATCAAACAATGAGCGAGCCCCTTGCCCTCCCTCTGGCTTTGACATTGGGCGAGCCGGCCGGCATTGGGCCCGACCTGACGATTCAGCTGTGGCGACGGCGCGTCGAGCTCCGATTGCCAGCCTTCTATCTCATCGCAGATCCCGAATTCATCAGGCAACGCGCGCGCTTGCTCGGCGTTGACGTGCCTTTGAGCGTGGTGACTCCGGCGCAGGCGGCGAAAACATTCGCACGTGCTTTGCCGATCGTGGCTCTCGATGCGTCCATTACTGCATCACCCGGCGTGCCTGATGCTTCGAGTGCCCCGGCCGCAATCGCCTCTATCCGGCGCGCGGTTGCGGACGTGCTTGCAGGCAACGCCGCCGCGGTGGTTACCAACCCGGTTGCGAAGAATGTGCTCTACCGCTCGGGCTTTGCGGAACCCGGCCACACCGAATTTCTCGCCAAGCTGGTGCAGGAAGCGACAGGCAAATCTGCACGACCCGTGATGATGCTTTGGTCTCCGGAGCTTGCCGTTGTCCCGGTGACAATCCATTTGCCGTTCAAGGACGTGGTCACGCGGCTTACATCCGACCTGGTCGTAGAGACAGGACGGATCGTGGCTCGCGATCTCACCGCGCGTTTCGGCATTTCACGTCCTCGCATCGTAGTCGCCGGGCTGAACCCGCATGCCGGTGAGGAAGGAGCGCTCGGCGAAGAGGACGGGGCCGTCGTAGCGCCCGCGGTGAGGCGGCTGCAGGCGGAGGGTATCGACGCGATTGGGCCGCTTCCGGCCGACTCTTTGTTTCATGAGAGGGCGCGCGCGACCTATGACGTCGCGCTCTGCATGTATCATGACCAGGCACTGATCCCGATCAAAACGCTGGCGTT